>NZ_CP022187.1:1828832-2133637 GCF_003111645.1 Parazoarcus communis | reverse complement strand
GGCTGCGGTGGTGGAGTTCATCCATACCGCCACCCTGCTGCACGATGACGTGGTCGACGAATCCGAACTCCGGCGCGGCAACAAGACCGCCAACGCCCTGTTCGGCAACGCCGCTTCGGTTCTGGTGGGCGACTTCCTCTACTCGCGCGCCTTTCAGATGATGGTGAGCGTCAACAACATGCGGGTAATGGACGTGTTGTCGGATGCAACCAACGTCATCGCCGAAGGGGAAGTGCTGCAGTTGCTCAACTGCCATGATGCCGACGTCGAAATCGACGACTACCTGCGCGTCATCCGCTACAAGACGGCCAAGCTGTTCGAAGCGGCCGCCCGGCTTGGCGGCATCCTCGCCGGTGCGGATGAAACCATCGAGACCCGTCTCGCAGCCTTCGGCATGCATCTCGGCACGGCTTTCCAGATCATCGACGACGTGCTCGATTACTCAGCTGACGAAGCGGAAACCGGCAAGCACCTCGGCGACGACCTCGCCGAAGGCAAGCCCACCCTGCCGCTGATCCACGTCATGCAGCACGGTACGCCCGAGCAGGCCGCACTGGTGCGGGGCGCAATCGAGAACGGCGGACGCGACGATTTTGCGGCCGTACTCGCCGCCATTCAGAGCACCAAAGCGCTGGACGAGGCACGGCGTTATGCGCGGGAAGAAGCTGATCGTGCAATCGACGCTATTTCGACACTTCCCCCTTCCATTTTCAAGGATGCGTTGCTACAATTATCGGACTTTGCAGTTGCCAGAAATTACTGATATAGTTTTTGGCTTCGCAGAGCACGAAGCAAAGTTGTAAATCAGTGTCGGGGAATAGCTCAGCCTGGTAGAGCACTGCGTTCGGGACGCAGGGGCCGGAGGTTCGAATCCTCTTTCCCCGACCAAAAATCCCGCGAAAAAGCCTTGATTTGTCAAGGCTTTTTTCGTTTACTGCGGTGCTTTGGCGCAAGGCTCAGGTCGAGCTTGCGCCATTTCTGCTCCAAAAAATTCGGAGCCAGGTTCGCCGCGCGATTTTTTCGCGCCATACCGTCGCATCTTGCCGATCAAGATGCCCGCACTGCATCCTGCTTCACTCACCCACTGCAAACACCACACTCATCGGCGCGCTGCCCGTATGGCTGACGTACCGGACTTGTCCGTAATACGTGAAAGGTGCTGCCTTGCCCGCTTCAAGCTTGTGTTCGCGCACAAACAGGTGAAGCGCCAATTCCTTCTTCTGATGTTCGATGATCTCGCGGCCCCGCTTGCTCTCTGGTGTCGTCGCGTTCTGGCTTTGCCAGTGGAAGCTGTGTTCGTCGATCCAGTGGTCCAGATAGCGGTGGTCCTCGGCTTTGCCTTGTTTGTTCAGTGTCACCAGCAGGATGTGCGCATTCTTGTTGGCAAGTACGACATGCCCGCTGTTCCAGTTGCCGGGGTTGAACGCCTCGCCAAACAGAGCGGGAATCTCCTCCCGCATCAGACGCTCGCCATGCATGAGTTCCAACGGGTCGATGACGGCCTTGAATCGCGCCAGCGTGCGCATCTCATCGCTTGACGCCATGTCTTCGTAAGCGGGGTTGTTGGCCTTGAGGACGTATTGCCCATCAGGCCCTTTGGTGACGACCCGCAGCAGGTACTGGTTGTCTCCAGTGCCGTCGCCACGTTCGATGGCAACCGTCGCGCCAGTGATCGAACCGGCACTGCCGGGGCTGATGAGCTCCAGCAGGAGATAGTCGCCGTCCCGGATCGGGTTTTTGCCGCCGTCCATCGAGTTGCCGCTCGCCCGGGCGATGAAGTGGCGAGCAGGGTCCAGGCGGCCGTAGCCGGCCCCAAGGCTGCGGTGTTCTTCGGCATCCGCCCGTCCGGTCCTGAAATGGCCGCAGGCGATTCTCAGATTCGGAAAGTAAGGCAGTTCGGTGCGCTCGGGCGCGGGTCTGCGCAGCGGGATGACATTGCCGCCGCCTTCCGGCGCGGTTGTCTTTCGCACCTCGTAAGCAGCAAGACGGTAGTCGACCAATTCCTGCACCAGCTCAGAGAATGCGGCTGCGCGATCTTCTGGTACGACGAAGGTCGGCACGAACCGGTCATCAAGCACGCGGAAGAATGTGTCGGCACCGTTCGTTCGATTGCCACCGATCCAGGCGTTGACCGGATTGTCCTTCCAGTACCGTAACCAGGTTTCCGGTGCCTCGTCGGTCCCCGTGGAGAGTGTGGCAGGCAGATCTGCCAACAAGGGGCGCCGCCGCTGAAGCACCCGCCATGACTGCGAAGCGAGCGCATGAAGTGTCGGGGATTCCAGCCAGCCGTTCAGCTCCTGCAGCGCCTCCAGCAAGACCATCTTGTAGCTCTTGGTCATCGCCGTATTTTCGACCTCACGCAGGAAGCGCTTCTGTGCGAGGGCGACACTTTCCTCATCAGCCGACAAATCCTTTTGGTCGAGCACGAGTTCGAACCACGAGCCGTGTTGCTGACGCATGCGCGATACGCTGACGCCGGCGCGGTAGAACTCCGCCAGGGAGGGGCGGCGGCCGAGTGCGCCTTTCAGTGCTTCGTACTCCTTGGCTGCGCTGTCACTGTCGAGCGACTTCAGAAACTCGATGAGCTGGAGGTCGTAGTTGATGAAGCAGCCATCCGGCAATTCCAGGTCCCCGTTCTCGACCTTGCGTGCAAAGGCCGCCAGTTGCCGATAGCTCGTACCCACCGCCAGCAGTGCCTGGGGCTTGTGCAGAAAGCTGTGATGGTTCCCGATGAAGTCGAGCACGACGAGCTTGTCCTTGTGCGGCGCTTTGCGCAGCCCGCGACCAAGCTGCTGCAGGAACAGGATCTTGGACTCGGTCGGGCGCAGCATCATTACCGTGTCGATGGCTGGAAGGTCGACGCCCTCGTTGAACAGATCGACCGAGAAAATGACCTTCAAGCGGCCTTCCGCCAACTGCTCAAGCGCATCCCCACGACTCATTGCTGATCCAGCGTAAACCGCAGCGCTGGGAATGCCCGCGCGTTGAAATTGCTCGGCCATGTATTCCGCGTGCCGAATCGATACGCAGAATGCGAGGGTGCGTGCCTGGGCGCGCGACTGCCACTGGCGCAATGCGTGTCGTGCACGCGCAAGGGTGGCCAGCTTGTTGGACAGCTGTTCGGGGTCGAAACGGCCGTTGCGCCACGGAATGCCGGTGTAGTCGACCGACTCGTCGTAGATGCCGTAGTAGTGGAAGGGTACCAGCAGTTCAGCCTCGATACCGGCAAAGAGCTGGCAGGTGAATACGAGGTTGTCGTCGCACAGGCTGAGAATGTCCGACTGATCGGTCCGGTCCGGTGTTGCGGTCAGGCCAAGCAGAAAGCGCGGCTCGAAGTACGCAAGCAAACGGCGATAGGTTGGCGCAGCCGCGTGGTGAAATTCGTCGATCACGATGTAGTCGAAGTGCTGCGGCCCAAAAAACTCCAGGTGTGCTGCTCGCCCAAGCGTTTGCACAGACGCACAGAGCACGTCGACATCGCGGTCCCGTACTTGCCCGGCATAGAAGCCCACGCGTGCCGCCGGCCGGATGCGGAGGAAGGTTTCGGCGGCCTGCTGCAAAATCTCCTCGCGGTGGGCGACGAACAGCACGCGACGGGCTCGCACCTGCTCGGAATCAAACGCGGCAAGCCATGTCTTGCCGAGCCCTGTGGCCAGCACGACCAGGCCACGCCTGTATCCTTCAATACGCGTCGCCACCAGCGCCTGCAGCGCTTCACGCTGAATCGAGGACGGGACGGGAGGTGGCTCCACCTCGTTGCTGCCGGGCGAGACTGCCTGCGGAAGTTGAACCCGGCGGCGCTCGTAGGCATCGATCCAGTAATCAGTCAGCTCCACCGTGCGCGGATACCGAAACAGCTCCTCAAAGCGCGAGCGTGCCTGAAGGAAACCGTCATCGCCCGGGTAGTCGACGCGGTAGTTCCATTCCAGGCCATCCTTGAGCGCCTGACGACTGATATTGCTCGACCCGATGAAGGCCGTACCGCGTAACTCGTTGCCGCCGTGAAGATGTGCGAACAGATAGGCTTTCATGTGGAAGCTGCTGCCCGCGGATTCAAATACCCGGATCTGCGCGCCGAGTTCCTTCAGCAGCATCAGCAACCGCAGTGCCTCGGGATCGGTCACGTCAAGATAGTCGCTGGTCACAACGCGCAGTCGCACCGGCGCACGCGTCCCGTCTTTCGCCTCACCTTCCTGATGGGTTAGCGCAGCGCGCAGATCGGGCAAGAGCAGTCGCAGACCCGTTGTCTTGATGAAGGCAACGGCGAGGTCAATCTCGTCCGCCTGGCTGATTGCTGCACACAGGTGAGGCAGGAAGTGATTGCGTTCGCCACCGACAATGAGCTTGGTCGCTGCGGGCCCGCGCTTGCGGATCAACGCGTTGATCCACTGCTCGGTGCGTCCGGGGCGCTGATCCTGTGTCGTCCAGCACTCCGCTGCAGCAAGGTCGGCGAAGGGGGCAATCCAGGCACGGATCCTTGCCTCGGTTGCATCGGTAAAGTGGCGCCCGTCCTGCACCCGCTCACCCTCTCCGAGCTTGAAGCTCAGGTAGAAAACGCCATTGGGCTTGAGTGCGGCCCACAACCGTGCCAGCGCAGCATCCATATCCACGCCGGGCAAGTGGAGCAGGCTTGCGCACGCCCAGATGCCGTCGTAGCAGAGCAGTTCATCGACTTCGTCGAAACCGCGCATCTCGACCGCCTGTCCGATGTGCCGTGAAGCCAGTTCGCATAGCGCAGCGCTGGCGTCGAACGCCCGAACCCTGTATCCGCGGTTCAGAAACGCTCGGCTGTCCCGGCCCGAGCCACAGCCTGCATCGAGGATCAGGCCCTTTGCCGGGATCCCGGCCAGAAAGCGCTCATGCAGGGCGGACATATCGACGTCCACCGTGCTGGAGAAAAACTGCGGGGCATTCTTGTCGTAGTAGTTGTTTGTGCTGGACATCGTGGCAGTGACTGGAAACGCAGGTGCTTGCGACATTCGCAATGCATTTCCGAGAGACTACCAGGTCATGCCGCGATGCGAGCAGTGCGGAGTGCCGTACGCTCTTCGCGACTCACTCAGCGCGCTTCGCCGGGCTGCTCGCCCTGCATCAGGACGCGCTGGTGCGTGCCATCGCAATCAGGCCCAGAGTGGAAGCGTCATGTTCGCCCGCCGGGCCTCCCGCCAGCTCGCCGGCGATGCGGGTGGCGATCTGCTTGCCGAGCTCGACGCCCCACTGGTCGAAGCTGTTCACATCCCAGATGACGCCCTGCACGAAGACCTTGTGCTCGTAGAGCGCGATCAGGGTGCCGAGCGTGCGCGGCGACAGCTCGGGCATGAGCAGGGTGTTGCTGGGGCGGTTGCCGGGGAAGACGCGGTGCGGCACGAGCGCTTGCGCGGCGTCGGCATCCATGCCGCTCGCGGCGAGCTCCGCGCGCACTTCGGCGGCTGTCTTGCCGACCATCAGTGCCTTGCTCTGGGCGATGCAGTTGGCCAGCAGCAGGCGATGGTGATCGGGCAGCCCATGGCTGGCCTTGAGCGGCGCGATGAAATCGACCGGGATGAGGTCGGTGCCCTGATGCAGGAGCTGGAAGAAGGCATGCTGTCCGTTGGTGCCGGGCTCGCCCCACACGACCGGACAGGTGAGCGATGCGACCGGCTGGCCGTCCCGCGTCACCGACTTGCCGTTGCTCTCCATCTCCAGCTGCTGCAGGTAGGCCGGCATGCGCGACAGCGCCTGGGCATAGGGTGCGATGCACTGGCTGCCGGCGTTGAAGAAGCTGCGATACCACACGCCAAGCAGGGCAAGAATCACCGGCATGTTGGCTTCGAGCGGCGCCTCGGCAAAGTGCCGGTCCATCGCATGCGCGCCGTCGAGCATGGCTTCGAAGCCCTCGCGCCCGACGTACAGCGCAACCGGCAGGCCAACGGCCGACCACATCGAGTAGCGCCCGCCGACCCAGTCCCAGAAGCCGAACATGTTGTCGGCGGCGATGCCGAATTCGGCCACCCGGGCGGCGTTCGTCGATACCGCAACGAAATGGCGGGCGATGTCCTGCTCGCTGGCGCCGCCTGCGAGGAACCACGCCCGCGCACTGGCCGCGTTGGTCATGGTCTCGATAGTGGTGAAGGTCTTGGATGCGATGATGAACAGCGTGCGCGCCGGAACGACCTTGGCCAGCACACGTGCCAGCTGGTCGCCATCCACGTTCGACACGAAGTGCATCCGCAGCCGCGGATGGCCATGTGCGGCCAGCGCCTCGCAGGCCATGGCCGGCCCGAGGTCGGAGCCGCCAATGCCGATATTGACCACGTCGGTGACCGCTTCGCCCGTGTAGCCCGTCCATTTTCCGTCGCGGACAGCCTCGGCGAAGTCTCCCACCCGCTTGCGCACCGCCAGCACCGCGGGCATGACGTCCTCGCCATCGACCTCGACCCGGCTGCCGGCCGGATTGCGCAGGGCGGTGTGCAGCACTGCGCGATCTTCGGTGTTGTTGATGTGCGCGCCGGCGAACATCGCATCGCGTGCGGCTTCAAGCCCTCTTTCGCGTGCGAGGGCGAGCAGGTGTCCGACGGTGTCCGTGGTGATCCTGTTCTTCGAGTAGTCGAGTGTCAGGCCAGCAGCACGCAGGCAGAAGCGCTCGAAGCGCTGCGGATCGTCCTTGAACAGGTCGCGCAGTTGGGCTTCGGCAATGTCGGCATGATGCGCGGCCAGGGCCTGCCATGCAGGCGTGACGGGATGCGTAAGTACGGTGGTCGGGTTCATGTCAGTCACCAAATCTGCGGACGTGCTTGAGCGGCGGGTGGTCGCCACTGAAGTCCTGCCGCGCGGAACAGTTAATTTTTTTCATCAGTTACAACGATACCGGAGTTGCCAATGCCATAGCACCCCAATCTTCACTTGCGGCCAAGGCAAGCGAGTGCAAGCAGCGCCGTATCAGGGGCGTATTGGAGGGTGCGCGCTTTCGTGCGAGACTGGGTTCCAGACGCTTGCGGGCCGCTCCGCTTTGTCATTCAGCGCTTCAGAGTCCCTTTTTCATGCCCACTTCGCATCCTGACAGCTTTCCACGAATGGTCGGCGACATCGGCGGGACCAATGCCCGCTTCGCGCTCATTCATGGCCCCGCTTGCCTGCCGCAGCAGGTCGAGACGTTTCGCTGTGCCGACTTCGCCGGCCCGCGTGAGGTCATCGCGCGCTATCTGAAGGATTGCGGTAGCGTGCAGCCCGTATGGGCGGCAATCGGCATCGCCACCCCGATCGATGGCGACCAGATACGCATGACGAATCACGACTGGGCGTTTTCGATCGAAGCGCTCCGCCGCGACCTGGGCCTGGCGCGCCTGTGCTTTCTCAACGACTTCACCGCGCTGGCGCTGTCGATCCCGGCGCTTGCACCGCATGAGCTGCGACAGGTCGGCGGTGGTCGGGCGGCAAAGGGGCGGGCGATCGGCGTCGTCGGCCCCGGCACCGGCCTGGGGGTGTCGGGCTTGCTGCCCAACGGAAAGGGCTGGATTCCGCTCGAGGGCGAAGGCGGGCATGTCACCCTTGCGGCCAGCACCGCACATGAGGCTGAACTGATCGGGCTGCTTGCACGCCGCTATTCACATGTTTCGGCCGAACGTCTGATCTCCGGGGCGGGGCTGGTTGCGCTCCATGAGGCGAACGCGGCCCTGAGCGGGAGGGTGGCCGAGGCGCTGGACCCGGGCGAGATCTCCCGCCGGGCGCTGAGCGGTGAGTGCGAACACTGCGTCACCGTGGTGAACGACTTCTGTGCGCTGCTCGGCACGGTCGCTGCCGACATTGCGCTGATTCTGGGCGCGCGGGGCGGTCTCTACATTGGCGGCGGCATCGTGCCCAGACTCGGCGCGTTTTTCGATGCCTCGCCGTTTCGCGCGCGGTTTGAGCACAAGGGCCGCTTCAGCGCCTACCTCGCGGAGGTTCCGACCTTTGTGATCGATGCGCCGTGGCCGGCGCTGATCGGGGCTGCGCGCAGTCTCGAAGACTGACGGGCGGTTGCGGACCGGTTTCGCAGCGATGTCCTGTAGCGCGAGACCAATCCCCGGAATTGCGTGTTCTGGCGTGCATCGCGAAACCTGCGACATCAAGGACCCCACGCAGAACATCAACTGGGTCGTGCCGCAGGGCGGAGAGGGGCCGATCTATCAGGGCATGTAACCGGGCCCACGGGGCCGCCTGGTGTCAGGCCACGCTGCGCACGCGCGCGAGTGGCAGCGGTGCTCGGCGTTCGCCGGCGAGCACCGTGTCGGCGTCGAGCGAGCCGATGGGGACTGCGCGGTCGGCCGGAATCAGGCCGGTGACTTCGAGTTCGAGGTAGCGGGTGCAGCTCACGCGCAGGAATGAGGTGAAGTTGCTTCGATCCTGCAGCTTGCCCGCGGCGGTCAGTTCGTCGTGCAGGCGGGTGACCAGTTGCGGCACGGTGAGCCCGTCGCGCTGGCCGATTTCCTCCAGTACCTGCCAGAAGATGTTCTCCAGACGGATGCTCGTCGCGACGCCGCGCAGCCTGATCGACCGGGCGCGGCAGGCGTAGAGGTCGGGTTCTGCATGGGTGAAGATCTGGCACATGTGCTGGTCCGCCGGGCAGTGTTCTCCATGGCATTGTAGGCGCAGGCCCGGCGTGTTGCGACACCGGGCCTGTGCCGGACATCGCTTAATGGGTGATGCGGGTGCCGAGCAGGGTCAGGAACTGGGCGAGCCATGCCGGATGTGCAGGCCACGCCGGGGCGGTGACCAGGTTGCCGTCGGTGACGGCCTGGTCGATCGGGATGTCGGCATAGGTGCCGCCGCCAAGCTCGACATCGTGCCGGCAGGCCGGGTAGGCCGAGCAGGTACGACCCTCAAGCACGCGCGCGCCGGCCAGCAACTGCGCGCCGTGACACACGGCGGCGACCGGCTTGTTGGCGGTGAAGAAGTGGCGCACGGCAGAGACGACCTTGTCGTTGAGGCGCAGGTACTCGGGGCCGCGACCGCCGGGAATCACCAGTGCGTCGTAGCTTGCGGGGTCGATCTCGTCGAAGCTCGCGTTGAGGCTGAAGTTGTGACCACGCTTTTCGGTGTAGGTCTGGTCGCCCTCGAAGTCGTGAATTGCGGTGGCGATGGTTTCGCCCGCCTTCTTGCCCGGACACACGGCATGCACCGTATGGCCGACTGCGAGCAGGGTCTGGAAGGGCACCATGGTTTCATAGTCTTCGCAGAAATCGCCGCAGATCATCAGGATTTTCTTGCCCATTGTCGTCTCCTCGAATTACTTGCAGGTCGTGTCAGCGATGCGGGCCACTGCAGGTGGCCGTGCATCGGCAGGCAAAGTCTGGGCGAATTGCCTGTGCCCGGGGTGGTATCCGGTTGTGACGTCCGCGCGTCCCCGTGCTCCGTGGACACGGCCCTCAGGAGGTCCCGAAGTTCACGCCCTGGGCCAGCGGCAACTGCGTCGAGAAGTTGATGGTGGCGGTCGAGCGCCGCATGTAGCCGCGCCAGGCGTCGGAGCCCGACTCGCGGCCGCCACCGGTCTCTTTCTCGCCGCCGAAGGCGCCCCCGATTTCGGCGCCGCTGGTGCCTACGTTCACATTGGCAATGCCGCAGTCGCTGCCCACTGCGGACAGGAAATGCTCGGCCTCGAGCAGGTCGCGGGTGAAGATCGCCGACGACAGGCCCTGAGGTACGGCATTGTGGCGTTCGATCGCTTCGTCGAGATCCGTGTACTCGAAGCAGTACAGGATGGGCGCGAAGGTCTCCTCCAGGCTGTTGCGCAGGCTGTCCGTACCTTCCACGATGGCTGGTCTCGCGTACCAGGCCTGGGGGTAGAGATCGCTCAGCACGCGTTCGCCTCCGGTGATTGCTGCGCCCTGTGCGCGCGCCGCTTGCAGGGCAAGGGTCATGCTCTCGAAGGCCTGACGGTCGATCAGCGGGCCGATCAGGGTGTCGGGCTCGCGCGGGTCGCCAATCACGAGGCCGGTCCAGGCCTTCTTCAGTCGCGCAAGCACTTCGTCGCGCACCTGCTGGTGAAGGAAGACCCTGCGCGTGCTGGTGCAGCGCTGTCCGGCGGTGCCGACCGCGCCAAAGGTGATCGCCTGCAGTGCGAGTTCGAGATCGGCGCTTGGTGCAACGATGATGGCGTTGTTGCCGCCGAGCTCAAGAATGGTGCGCCCGAAGCGCTGCGCCACTCGCGGCCCGACCTGTCGCCCCATCGTGCAGCTGCCCGTGGCGCTGATCAGGGGCACGCGAGGATCGTCCACCAGCAGGCTGCCGGTGTCGTTGTTGCCGATCAGCACGCAGGAGAGTCCCGGCGGCACGTCGTCCATGTCGCTCGCGGCCCGCTCGAGCAGGTGCTGGCAGGCCAGCGCGCACAGGGGGGCCTTGATCGAAGGTTTCCAGATGATGCTGTCGCCGCACACCAGGGCAAGTGCGGCATTCCACGACCACACCGCCATCGGGAAGTTGAAGGCGCTGATGATGCCCACCGGCCCGAGCGGGTGCCAGGTTTCGCGCAGGGCGTGCAGCGGGCGCTCGGAGGCGATGGTGCGACCGTAGAGCTGACGCGACAGGCCGACCGCGAAATCGCAGATGTCGATCATCTCCTGCACCTCGCCTTCACCCTCGGCGATGATCTTGCCGCACTCAAGCGTGATCAGCGCCCCGAGCACGGGTTTGTGCTCACGCAGCAGAAGGCCGAAGCGGCGGATCAGTTCTCCCCTGCGCGGCGCGGGCACACGGCGCCAGGTATCGAAGGCGCGGCTGGCGAGGGCGATCTTGGTGTCGACGATATCTGCGGTGTCGGGGGCGAGCTGTGCCAGTCGTGTTCCGTCGATGGGAGAATCCACCCACACGTCGCCGGTGCGGAGCACCGAGGTATCGATGCCGAGATGACGAAAGATGTCGTGCGTATTCATCCTGTTCTCCTTGAGCATGGGCGCGGCCGGACTACATCGTTCTGCACTCGCCGCCGGTCGAAGCCGAGTCGGGTTCGACGCCATCGATCATGAAATTGCGCCCGAATCGATTGCACATGAAATCGTCGAAGCGGATGTCCTCCTGGCGCACGAATCCGCGTTCGGGCAAGCGGCCTTCGACGAGCAGGTCCAGGGCGGTGCACAGGGCGCTGGCAGTGGTGATCTGGATCGCGCTGCGCAGGGTGCCGTTGATGCTGCAGCTGTAGATCTTGCGGGCGAAGGTCTCCTGCATCAGGCGGCCTTCGCGCATGCCGCTGACGTTGACGAACACCAGCACCACGTCCTGCATCGTGACTGGAATCGCCGCTTCGAGAATGTCCTTGAGCAGGTCCCGGCGTTCGCCCAGACGCAGGTCGTGGAGCAGCAGCTTCATCACGTCGCGGTGTCCGTGGTAGCGCACCGTGCGGTAGTTGAGGTTTCTCACCCGGCCCTTGAGGGTGTCGCACAGCGTGCCGAGTCCGCCCGAGGTGTTGAAGGCTTCGTAGCTGTCACCGTCGAGCGAGAAGTGCTCGAGCTCCTCGAGCGCGGGCATCTCGCGGCGCTCGCCGTTGACGATGGCTTCGCACGGGTTGAGATACTCGTTGATCAGCCCGTCAGTGCTCCACGTCAGGTTGTACTTGAGCGCGTTCGACGGAAAGCGGGGCAGGGCACCGACCCGCATGTGCACGTTGTGCAGGGTGTCGAAGCGGGTGCACAGATCATGGGCCGCGATCGAGATGAAACCGGGGGCGAGACCACACTGCGGCATCAGCACCGTGCTGGCATCCTGAGCCAGGTCGCGGATGCTGTGTGCGCTGGCGACGTCTTCGGTGAGGTCGAAGTAGTGCACGCCGGCACCGGCCGCGGCCTGCGCCAGGCGTGCGCTCATGCCGAAGGGGCTGGCGTTGATCAGTGCGTACTTGTTGGCAAGGATGGGAGACAGCGCAGTGTCGTCATGTGCGTCGAGCGTCTCCACGGTCAGCGCCGGCAGCGCCGTTTCAAGGCGACCGAGCGCATCACCATCGCGATCTGCCACGGTGACCTCGTAGTCTCCGCAGGCACTCAGCAAGTCTGCAATCACTGCACCGATCTTGCCTGCCCCGACGATCAGGATCTGCTTCATGGCGTCCTCCCTGCAGGCATTGACCTGCTTCAGGGTGGGACATCATGGTGCCGAAATGGTGCCGGAACACCCGGGAGCGGCCAGGACAGCCGCCGGGCTGTGCCCGGCGACATCAGACGCTCGCCGGCGCTGTTTCAGATGCCGAAGGCGAAGATCACCACCATGCCGGCGGCCACCCACAGCGCACGTACGGTCATGGCTTCGCGGTGGATCAGGCCACGGCTCACCATCCACACACCGATGCCGATCTTCACGCATGCTGCGAGTGCCAGCCATGGGGTCGAGCCGAGGGCGGTCAGCGAGGGGTTGGCGACGAAGGCAAGCGGCACGATGTAAAGGCCGACGCCGAGCGTCATGGCATGCCACGCAACCTTCAGCCACGGGGCGCCTGCCATGCCCGCCGCGATGAAGACCGCGCCGCACACTGGCGGGGTAATCGTCGACAGCAGCGCAAACCAGAAGATGAACAGGTGGGCCTGAAGCGGCGGCAGCCCGATCTCCATCAGCGCCGGGCCTGCAACTGCCACGCAGATGACGTAGGCCGCAGTCGTGGGCACTTCCATGCCCAGGATCAGGCAGGCCAGGCCGGTCAGCAGCAAGGCGCCCCACAGGTTGCCGCCCGACAGGCCGAGGATCAGCGAGGTGATCTTGACGCCGAGGCCGGTCATGTTGAGCACGCCGATGATCAGGCCCGCGCACAGGATGATGGCGGCGATGGTGGCGATCTGGCGTGCCGCATTGACAGCGGCCTCCACCAGCCGGCTGGCCCAGCGCGTCAGCGACGGACGCAGCTGGTCGTTGAACAGCAACAGTGCTGCGCTGGCACCGGTGGCCGCGGCCCCCGCGTACTGCGGCGTATTGCCGGACAGGAACAGGATGCCCAGCAGCAGTCCGAAAGGCACGAGGAAGAACAGGACCAGTTTCGCCACGCGGGCAAAGGGCGGGATGTCCTTGGCCCGCATCGGCTCAAGGCCGTAGCGGCGGCCGTACAGGTCGCAGCCCGCCCACACGCCCCAGAAGAACAGCACCGCCGGCAGCAGGGCTGCCATCAGGATCTCGTTGTAGGTGGTGCGCAGCAACTCGACCATGATGAAGGCGCCTGCACCCATCACCGGCGGCATGATCTGACCGCCGGACGAGGCCACGGCCTCCACGGCGGCCGCGAGCGCGGGCGGATAGCCGAGGCGCTTCATCGTCGGCAGGGTGATGGCGCCGGTCGAGGCAACGTTGGCCGATGCCGAACCCGAGATTGAGCCGAAGAGGGCGGACGAGAGCACCGAAACCTTGGCCGCACCGGCGCGCAGACGACCTGCGAGCGCGATGGACGCGGCCATGAACCCCTGACCGCCTTCGCCTGCGCCGATCACCGCACCCAGGATGACGAACACCGCGACGACTTCGGCCGAGGTGCCGGTGAGACTGCCCCACAAGCCACCTTCGGTAATCGTCAGCGTACCCAGAAAGCTGGCCAGCGGAATGCCCGCATGGCCGAGTTCGCCCGGAAGGTACTGCCCGAAAAGGCCGTAGAGCAGGGCCAGCGCCGCGGTTGAGGGCATGGCCCATTTAACCTGCCGCCGCGCCATCTCGAGTGCCAGCAGGATCAGGCCCCAGGCCACCACGAACTGCATCGTGCCGCGCAGGCGACCGTACTGCTCGTCCAGCGCCTCGTACTGAACCAGCACGTAGATGCAGGCGGCAAGGCCGAAGGCGCACAGGGCAACGTCGATCACGCGGCGCCAGCCGGTGGCGGGCTGCGCGGTGAACAGAAAGACGAAGGGCAGCACCGCGATGATGTGCAGCGGGCGGCTCACCAGGTGCGGGATCAGGCCTGCAGTCACCAGCCACAGGTGGAAGGCCACCGAGGCAAAGGCGAGCAGCACCATTACGGAGTGCAGGGACAGGAGTGAGTGCCGGGGCGCCAGGGCTGGGGCCACAGCGGGGGAGGTGTCGGTCATGATCTGAAAGTGATGGCGCCCGCAGGAAGTGCGGGCGCGGCGGGAAACGGGGCAGGGCGGCGTCCGCGGACGCCGCACGATGGAGCTGGCTTACTTCAGCCGGTCCGGCACGGCGATGCCGGCTTCGGTGTAGTACTTGAGCGCGCCCGGGTGCAGCTTTACGGTGATGTTGTCGAGGAGGCTCGGCAGCACACCGCTCCACCACGGGTTGGTTTTTGCCATCTCGGCAAGACCTTGCCAGTAGCTGCGGGTCAGCTGGTACGCAGTGGCGTCGTCCATGTCCGTCAGGGCGTAGGAGATCACCGGCAGCGAGGTGGTGACGATGTCTTCGGTCATGCCCGGGTAGGTGCCCTTGGGGATCACCATGCGGCTATGTCCGGTCTCCTTGATCTGCTCGTCGCTCATTGACAGCAGATGAACCGGCGAGCTTGCAGCCACTTCGACCACGTTGGGGGCCGGCCACGAACCCGCGGTGGCAAAGCCGTCGACCTGGCGGTTCTTCATCGCAGCGCCGGCGCCGGAGAGTTCGATGTCGATGACGTCGATCTTGCCCTCAAGCCCGAACAGCTTGAAGTTGCGCGCGGCTTCCGCGGCACCGAAGGAGCCCTTGCCGGTCACGAAGCGCTTGCCGGCGAGGTCGGCAAAGGTCTTGATACCGGCATCGTTGCGAACCACGTAGTGCATGGTCAGCGAGGGGATCGGGAACAGCGCGCGGATCTTCTTGAACGTGGCCTCTTCCGGGTCAAAGGGCTTTTCGCCGGCGACCGCCTTGTCGACGAGCGAGGGCGGCGAGGTGAACATGTAGTGCTTGCCGCGTGCGGCGGATTCCATCACGTTCTGCACCGAACCCTGGCTTTCCTCGACGGTGACGATGATGTCGCCCGCGCTGGTCTTCTTGACGGTCTCGCCGATCTGCACGGCCATCTGATAGTACGAGGTGCCGGCCTTGGCCGCCTTGAAGGTGACGCGGGTTTCTGCGGACGCGACTGTGGTTGCGAACGCGAGTGCCAGGCTTGCGCCGAGGGTTGCAATGCTTCGAAGCTTCATCTTCATCTCCGTTGTTGGCGTGATGTCCGCTGTCAGAGGACCGGTCGGGCGGAGAGACTGCCGCGTGCTTCTCATTCTCGGGCGGCTTCGCCGATCGGGCCATGGGCCACCGGATAGCGGGCGAGTACTATCGCACAAACAGGTCGTTTTGCGCACCCGTTTCGGCTCATTGAAAGGCCTTGGCCGCGCGCTGTCTGGCGCTGATCGCCTTGCACGGGAGTATATGGCTTTGGCGGTAGGTGCGCGGCCGATGCGTGACACACGCTGCCGGGCGGCGCAATCAGCGCGTTGCGGGGGAGACTGCGTGCTGAAACTGTGCTGCGGTGCGTGCGGCAATTCGGGCCAGCAGCGCATCGGCGGCACGGCCGCCCGCTGAGTCGACACTGCGGCGGTAGCCGAGATACACGCTGCCCTTGTCGGCGGGAAGGCTGTATACCGCGATCGACAGCGGACAGTGGGCGATGTTGTGCGCCGACTCGGTCGCCAGTTTCGCGGCAACGACCGCGCTGCAGAAGGTGTAGATCCGGGCTTCGGCGTAGAGGTCGGCGCGGTGGCCGAGTTCAGGGGCGGTGCGCGCCAGCATGTCGCCGAAGTGGCTCTCGGACGGTGCCGTGATGCCTTCTTCCGCAATCGCGTCAGTGAGCGCAATGCTGACATCGTCGACAGCGGCGTTCTCGATGGCGAGGGTGACCGCGTCGGCGTCGGCGGCCCGGGTGCAGGGCGCTGCGAACAAAGCACAGGTCATGCCGATGGCGAGCAGGGCCTTGCGGAGGCGTTGTGGCATGCGCATGACGGGCGCCGGCTCAGAAGCGGTAGGTGGCGCGAACGCCGCCATACACGCTGCGCCCTGGGCCCGGTTCGTAGTAGCGGCCGTTGCGGTCGCCGACGATCACCGAGCCGACGTACTTGCGGTCGAAGACGTTGTCCAGTCGCAGCAACTGGTTGAAGGTCCAGGGGCCGGACTGCTGTTCGGCGCCCAGGCGCAGATTGACCAGGGTGTAGGCCGGCGCGGGGCGGTCGTCGTTGTTGTCATTGACCTGCACCTTGCTGCGATGCACCGCCTCGATTGCGGTGTTCAGGCCGGCAAACGGCTTCCACGCCAGTTCGGCGTAGGCCGAAACCGCCGGTACGCCGGGAATGCGATTGCCGGATTCCACCGTGGCGAAGGCTTCGTCATACACCGCGCGCATGAAGGTCAGCGCACCACGCACGCTCAGGCTGCGGGTCAGGCTGCTTTCCGCCGCCAGCTCGAGGCCCTGACGCAGGGTCTGCCCCGCATTGGTGTAGTCGGTTCTGCCACCGCTCGAGCCCGCGACCACGATTTCATCCTCGGTGCGGATCTGGAACAGGGCTGCGTTGATGCGGCCGGTTTCGCCCACGTAGGCCTTCAGGCCCAGCTCGATCTGGCGGCTGCGCGAGGGCTTGAGGTCGAAATTGAAGCCGCCTGCGGCGGAATACGACAGCTCGGTCAGGGTCGGGGTCTCGAATCCGGTGCCGATGCTGGCGTACAGGTTCAGCAGCGGTGTCGCCCGCCACAGTACGCCGAAGGCCGGCGTGGTCTTGCGGTAGCGCACCGTGCCGCTGTCGTCGCCATTGGCGCCGACGATGAAGTTGTCGTCCACGTCGAACTTCACGTTGCTGTGACGCACGCCCAGCGACCAGTCCCAGTCGCCCTGCTGCCAGCGGGCCTGCACGTAGGTATCGAGACTGGTGACGGTGTCGATCTCGTCGCGGCGCAATTCTCCCTTTACCCCCAGCGTGTTGCCGATGAAGTTCTGGTACCCCTGACGGTCGTCCTGCGAACGGTCGTAGTCGAAGCCGGTGGTGACCGTCAGCTTGCCGTGCTCCAGCGAGCGCTGTGCGATCCAGCGTGCGCCTAAACCATGGAAGTCGCGATCGAAATCGATGATGCCGCCGGCCTGGGTGATGGCGCTCTGCGCAACTTTCGGAATCGATTGATACTGGATCACGCTGCGTTGCCCGGCATAGGCCTGCAACTGCAGTCTGTCCTCGCCGAAGCGGCGTTCGTACACGGCGCCGCCCTGCATGTGTTCGATGCTCTTTCGTGTCTGATACTGCAGGGCAACGCTTTCGACCGCGGTGTCGTCACGCTTCCAGGTGTTCCAGGTGAGACCGAGCGGGTCCTCTGTGTCGGGCTGGCGCAGGCCGCTGGCGATCAGGGTCAGCTTGCTGTCCTCGTCCGGGTTCAGCGTCAGCTTGGCAAAGCCCTGGTCGCGCGTTGCCGCGCTGTAGCGGCGCTTGCCATCGGTCTCGAAGTGCGAGGCGTCGAGCACGTAGCCAATCCCGTCCTTCTCGCCTTCCGCGCCGATGTCGATCTTCAGCGTGCCGTGATCGCCGCCGGCGATGCCGCCACTCACGCGCGGCGTGCCTTTGCCGTCGCGCGAAAACAGTTGAATGACGCCGCCTGCATGGTTGCCGTAGATGGTTGCAAACGGACCGCGCAGCACTTCGATGCGTTCCGCGGTATCGAGGTTGAAGGTGGCTGCCTGGCCCTGGCCGTCGGGGTTCGTGGCCGGGATGCCGTCTGCGATCAGCTTCACCCCGCGCACACCGAAGGCGGCGCGGGCACCGAAGCCGCGAACCGAGATCTGCAGATCCTGCGCATAGTTCTGCCGGTTCTGCACCACCACCCCGGGCACGCCTGCAAGCACTTCAGAGACGTTCACCCGCAAGCCCTCGGCCGCGTTCTCCGACAGCGGGACGCCTTCGACCGAATAGGGCACGTCGAACGGTGAAACCTCCACCCGGCTGCCGGTGATGACGATCGCGCCAAGGGGCTGATCCTCGGCCAAGGATGTGCCGGCAGCGAGGCCGAGGCAGAGGAGGGCGGCCAGCCGAAGCGGCGTCGTGCGGAGTTGGCGGTCGTCCATGGTCCGAGTCCTGGTCGATTGTGGATCGCGGTCTGGCACATCGCCGTCCGCTGATGCGCTTCACTCTATTGGGTTTCGCGGCGCGCAGCCTCAGCACGTTCGCCGAATCCGTCTCATGATAATCATGAGATCACGGTCAGGCAGCTGACTGCCAGGGAGCAGGGGGTAGCGGTGCGAACGCCCCGGCAGGGCAGGTCGATGGAGCCAGGAAAACAAAAGGGGCTGTGCTCGTCGCACAGCCCCTCTGCATTTACCGCTGGCCGGACACCGGTTGCCCGGCGTCCGGTGTCTTGCATTACACGCGTGCAGCCTTCAACAGTTCGTTGAGGGTTGCGCTCGGGCGCATGACCGCCTTGCACTTGTCGGAGTCGGCGAGGTAGTAGCCGCCGATATCGACCGGCTGACCCTGAACCGACTTCAGCTCGTCGATGATCTTCTGTTCGTTCTCGGTCATCGATTTCGCGATCGGGCCAAAGTGCGCCTTCAGTTCGGCATTGTCGTTCTGCTCGGCCAGTGCCTGTGCCCAGTACATCGCGAGGTAGAACTGGCTGCCGCGGTTGTCGAGTTCGCCGGTACGGGGCGAGGGCGACTTGTTGTTGTCGAGCAGCTTGCCGGTCGCACTGTCGAGCGTCTTGGCGAGCACCTTGGCCTTGTCGTTGCCGGTCTTGATGCCCAGCTCTTCGAGCGACACCGCCAGTGCCAGGAATTCGCCCAGCGAATCCCAGCGCAGGTGGTTCTCTTCGACCAGCTGCTTGACGTGCTTCGGTGCGGAGCCGCCGGCGCCGGTTTCGTACATGCCGCCGCCAGCCATCAGCGGAACGATGGAGAGCATCTTGGCGCTGGTGCCGAGTTCCATGATCGGGAACAGGTCGGTCAGGTAGTCGCGCAGGATGTTGCCGGTCACCGAGATGGTGTCCAGACCGCGGACGACGCGCTCCAGCGTGTAACGCATGGCGCGGACCTGCGACATGTGCTGGATGTCCAGACCGGTGGTGTCGTGATCCTTCAGGTACTTTTCGACCTTCTTGATCAGCTCGTTCTCGTGCGGACGATAGGGGTCGAGCCAGAAGATCGCGGGCATGCCGGAGTTGCGGGCACGGGTCACGGCCAGCTTCACCCAGTCGCGGATCGGCGCGTCCTTGACCTGGCACATGCGCCAGATGTCGCCCTCTTCGACGTCCTGCGACAGCAGCACTTCGCCGGTTTCGAGGTCGACGATGTTGGCAACGCCTGCTTCCTGAATCTCAAACGTCTTGTCGTGCGAGCCGTACTCTTCGGCCTGCTGCGCCATCAGACCGACGTTGGGCACGGTGCCCATGGTGGTCGGGTCGAAGTTGCCGTTGGTCTTGCAGAAGTTGATCATCTCCTGGTAGATGCGGGCGAAGGTGGATTCCGGCATCACGGCCTTGCAGTCGTACTGCTTGCCGTCAGTGCCCCACATCTTGCCGCCGGAGCGGATCATCGCCGGCATCGACGCGTCGACGATGATGTCGTTCGGCGAGTGGAAGTTGGTGATGCCCTTGGCCGAATCGACCATCGCCAGTTCGGGGCGGTGCTCGTGGCAGGCGTGCAGGTCGCGGATGATTTCGTCGCGCTTGGACTCGGGCAGGGTTGCAATCTTGTCGTACAGATTGACCATGCCGTTGTTCACGTTCACGCCCAGCTCTTCGAACAGTGCGGCGTGCTTCTCGAAAGCGTCACGGTAGTAGATGCGGACGCAGTGGCCGAAGACGATGGGGTGCGAGACCTTCATCATCGTCGCCTTCACGTGCAGCGAGAACAGGACGCCGGTCTTGCGCGCATCTTCGATCTGCTCTTCGTAGAAGTCGCACAGTGCCTTCTTGCTCATGAACATGCTGTCGATGATCTCGCCGTCGAGCAGCGAAATCTTCGGCTTGAGCACGATGTTCTTGCCGCTCTTGGTCGTCAGCTCCATCTTCACGTCACGGGCGCGGTCCAGGGTCATGGACTTTTCGCCGTGATAGAAGTCGCCGTGCTTCATGTGCGACACGTGGGTGCGCGAGGCCTGGCTCCAGGGCTGCATCGAATGCGGGTTCTTGCGCGCGTAGCTCTTGACCGCAGCGGGGGCGCGACGGTCGGAGTTGCCTTCACGCAGCACCGGGTTTACCGCCGAGCCGAGGCACTTGCCGTAACGTGCCTTGATCGCCTTTTCTTCGTCGGTCTTCGGATTTTCGGGGAAATCGGGAATCTTGAAGCCGCGCGTCTGCAGCTCCTTGATTGCTGCGCTCAGCTGCGACACCGAGGCGCTGATGTTGGGCAGCTTGATGATGTTGGTGTCCGGTTCCTGCGTCAGGCGAGCGAGCTCGGCCAGCGCGTTCGGCACTTTCTGCTCTTCGGTCAGATAGTCGGAAAATTCAGACAGGATGCGGGCCGACACCGAGATGTCGCTCTTGGCGATCTCGATGCCTGCGGGGCCGGTGAAGGTCCGGATAATGGGTAGGAAAGCACACGTGGCCAGCATCGGCGCTTCGTCCGTGAGCGTGTAGATGATCTTCGATTTCCCTGCAACCATATTGCTTCCCTCAATATTGATTTTTTGACCATGAATCCATGGCGACCCCCTGTCGCCACAGACGACGGCTGACAACGCTTCTGCAGTCGACTACCCGATATTATGCCTCTCACGCACGCGTATCGAAACCGGCATGCGCATGTGGGCCCCCATTTTTCAGTGTTTTAGGGGGCATCCGGCCCGGCGTCGCAGGAATGCGAGCTCGCGGCCGGGCCGAACAGTGGGCCGGCCGGCGAGGCAGCGGTCAAATGAGGGAGGATGCGAGCGGGCGGCGCAGGGCGTGTGGGTTCCCGGTCACGATGATGCGTGCAGGATGTCTGCGCTGATCCGCGGCGCAGTCTGCATAATGGCAGCATCAGGGCTGTGGGTATCGGTCGAGAGCGTGCTATATATTGGCCTACACTTCTTCGGCAAGGCGGCAGCAGAACGATGAGTAACGAAAACTACCCCGTTGTCTTTGGCACTGAAGACATCCTCAGAAGCTTGTGCGATTCGGTGAGCCGGGTCCTGAGTGTGACCACGCAGAGCCAGATCCGCTACTCCGGCATGGTGCAGCGGATCTCGAAAACCTGTCTCAAGCCCGATATCGGCTGCTTTGTGCTGTTCGACGGCGGCTTTTCCGGTCTGGTTGTCATCAATTTTTCCGCCCCGGCGGCGATGGAGCTGTACGAGCAGTACATGCTGAACATGGGCATGTCCAAGGACGAGCTGACTACCAGCCACACCTCGGACGAGGTCAGCAACGTGATGGGTGAGCTGATGAATCAGTCCGTGGGCGATTTCACCGCCAAGGTGGCGCGCGAGCTGCAGACCCACATTACGCAGAATCAGCCCAAGATGATGGCGCTCAGCAAGCAGGTCATCCTGAGCGTGGACACCCACCTGGAGAAGCCCGAGGCGCGGCGCGCCACCTTCTTCACCGGTCGCAACAACATCTTCTACCTTGAGCTGGCCATCGACCGCACCGAGTTCATCAAGCTCAATGACTTCGATGCCAGCGAAGTGCCCGACCCGGACGCGCTGATGGATCAGGTTCATGGCGCAACGGCCGCGCGGCCTGCGCCAGCCGTGTCCGGCACCAGCGAGCACGATGAATTGCTGAATTCACTCGGGATGTAGTGTCGTTCCCGTGGGCAGCCGAGCGCCGCACCGCCTTACAGACCCGGCGGCGCGGCGCTTTCGCTTACAGGGCGGCGCGATAGATGGCGCAGACCTCTTCAAAACTCGGCTGAACCGGATTGGTGAGGCCGCAGGCGTATTTCATTGCGTTGGCGGCGAGGGTCGGGATGTCGGCCTCCTTGGCCCCGAGTTGTCCCACCCCGGCCGGAATGTCCACGTCGGCGGCCAGATCCCGGATGGCCTGCTGGCAGAGCACGGCCGCAGCGTCTGCATCGAGCCCCTGCACGTCGCAGCCCATCGCACGTGCCACGTCGCCGAGCAGTTCGGTGACGCGTCCTGCGAGACCGGCGCGCACCAACGGCGCGTCGGTCACGACGAGCGCCTTTTTCCAGCCGTGCGACTGTATGGCCAGCGCGGCGTCCTTGAGACAGCCGCTGCCCATCAGGTTGACGCTGGGGATGAAGAAGATGCTGGTCGTCATGATGTTGCCCCGAATGAAGGACAGAATGAAAAAACAGAGCGGAAGAAGCTCTGATTCAAGCCTACGCGCCTTGCCTTGCCGACGTCTTGACGCAGTGCAAGGCTGCGTCCGGAGATGGCTGCAACCGCATTCGCTCGCAATCATCGTGCGCGCATCGGAACCTGTTGCGCTTGGCCGAAAGGGCGCGGCTCCGGCTCGCCGGACAGAACTTTCCTTGTCGGTGGTTGCGGTCGACCACGGCCGTCGGCGCCATATTCCAGACATCCGCATCAGCCTGTACGCGAGCCCTCATGAGTCTGTCGCTGCTCAGTCGTTACGCATTTCTTGCGCTTTGCGTGTTGCTTGCACTGGGCAGCCTGCCGTTTCTGCAGCATGAATGGGCGTGGCCGGTCGCGCTTGTGTCCGGTGCGCTGAGCGTGGTCGCCATCGTCGATCTGGCGCAGACACGCCAGGCCGTCCGGCGAAACTATCCGGTGATCGGGAACATCCGCTATCTGGTCTAGGCCATCCGCCCCGAGATCCGCCAGTACCTGCTCGAGGGCGACCGTGAGCAGCTGCCGTTTTTCCGCGCACTTCGTACTCGAGTCCGGCTTCTTCAAGGAAAAAGGGCAACCTTCAGCGGGTTGCGGCGGGGGAGTAGTACAAGCTGATCATGTTGCCTTCCTGTGAGGGAAAGGGCGGTGGCCGTTTGCGGCTCTGCTTCGCCCGCGACGCCAAGTCCATCGTGAAGCTGGGGCCCACTATGCGTAATGCGCCGGCGGGAGGTGATCGATCAGGAGAATGCTTTGGGCGTGCGGCCACGGCGGGGGGCGGGTGCAGACCTCGCCGGCCCGCACGCTGCGTGCGCGGTTCGCCGCGACGGTCCTGGGCCGGTGTTTTTGAGAATGGCATTTGCATTTCCGGATCCGCTCCGGTGGCGCCCCCTGGGGCGTGGCGTACAGGCCTGTTTTTCAATGCGTTCTTGAAGCGAGGTCTTGTGCGGGGTAGCATTGCCGGCTTCGTGCGGTGAAGGGAGCCTGATCCTCTTCGCATTGCAGCCGCTTTTTTGCCGATCTGATCGGCATGTTTTCAGAAATTCCCCGGAGAAATTCGATGCGCAAACCCTGGCTTGCTCCCATTCTTGCTGCCTTTACCGCCATCGCCGGTGTCGGCGCCGCAGCGCCCGCAGCAGCGGAAACCACCCTGAAGATGGCGTATGCGCTGTCGGCCAGTTCGCACTACGGTGCCGGCGGCGAAGCGTTCTCGAAGTCGCTCGAGGCGTCGAGCAAGGGCAAGTTCAAGGTCCAGCAGTTTGCGAACAGCGCACTGGGCGGTGAGCGCGAAGTCATCGAAGGCCTGCAGCTGGGTACGATCGACGCGGCCATCCTGTCGACCGGTGCGACGCTCAACTTCGTGCCGCAGACCGGCGTGTTCGACATTCCCTTCCTGATGCGCGATCTCACGCACGCACGCAAGGTGCTGGACGGCAAGATCGGTCAGGACATGCTGTCCGAGTTCTCGAAGCGCGGTCTGGTTGCGCTGGCCTGGGGTGAGCAGGGTTTCCGGCACCTCACCAACAGCAAGCGCCCGGTAGCCAGCGCGGCCGATGCCAAGGGCCTGAAGATCCGTACCACCGAGAACCAGATCCACATTCTCGCGTTCCGCCAGATCGGCATCCTGCCGACGCCGATGGCCTGGCCGGAAGTGGCCACGGCGCTGCAGCAGGGCACCATCGACGGCCAGGAGAATCCGCTGTCGGTCATCACCTCGGCCAAGCTGTCACAGCTGCAGAAACACCTGTCGCTGACTGGCCACGTCTATGCGCCGACGGTGATCATGGTTTCGCCGACGGTCTATGAAGGCCTGTCGGACGCCGAAAAGCAGCAATTCCTCGAAGCCGCCAGGAAGGCTTCGCAGGCCATGCGGGATTTCGTCGACAATGTCGAGAAGACAGGCGTGGAGCAGCTCAAGGCCGAAGGCATGGAAATCGTGACCAAGGTTGATCGCAAGTCCTTCGAGGACGCGATGGCGCCGGTGTACCCCGAGTACTACAAGAAGTTCGACAAGGCGCTGATCGAATCGATCAGGAACACCCGCTGAGTCCCATGCGGAAGACCCATGTGGCAGGCCCCCGCGGGCCCGCCGCATGCCCCGTGCATCTGTCGGCCTGAGGGCCGACATTGTTTTTTCCGGGCAGCAAAATGACTTTGATTCGTCGTCTGGACCGCATCCTGTTCAAGAGTGTGTCCATCCTCGCCCAGCTGTTTCTGGTCGCTGCGGTCGCAGCCGGCTTCTGGCAGGTCATCGCACGCTTCGTACTGGAAGCGCCGGCGGACTGGAGCGAGGTGCTCACCCGCGCACTGCTGATCTGGACCGTCCTGCTCGGCGTCGCGCTGGCCTTTCGCCAGGGCATGATGCTGGGGGTGGAGTTGCTGCGCAATCTGCTCGGCACGTTCTACCGGCGCTGGCTCGACCTGCTGGTGAGCCTGATCTGCGCCGGCTTCCTCGGCTTCCTTGCCTGGATCGGCGGTCAGATGACCTGGCGGGTGCGCTTTCAGACCGTGCCCAGTCTCGACATTTCAATTTCCTGGGTCTACGTCGCCATCCCGATTGGCGCCGCGCTGGCCGCGATCGCCGTCCTGGCCCGGCTCGGCGACAGCGCCGATACCCCGGCCCTGCGTAACGACGCACAGGGCTGACACCCGCCCGACCCGATCCACCTTTTCACGAACAATGCGGTAGCCCCACCATGTCCCAGTTGATGATCGTCTCGATGCTCGTGTTCTTCGGCCTGACGGTGCCGATTGCGGTGTCGATCGGCCTTGGGGCCATGGCAGGCGTGAGTGCGGCAAATCTGCCCTCGCTGGTGGTGGCACAGCAACTCTATGCCGCGCTCGACAAGTATCCGCTGGTCGCGATTCCCTTCTTCATTCTGGCCGGCAACCTGATGGAGGCCGGCGGCATCTCCGAACGCATGGTCGAGTTCGCCAAGGGCCTGGTTGGCGGCGTGCAGGGCGGGCTGGCGATGGCCTGTGTCCTCACCTGCATGATCTTCGCCGCCGTCGCGGGCTCCAGTGTCGCCACCACGTTTGCGGTCGGTGCGATCCTGATCCCGGCCATGGTACGCCACGGCTACCCCGCGCCCTTTGCTGCCTCGCTGCAGGCGACCGCGGCCGAACTGGGCGTGATCATTCCGCCCTCGATTCCGATGATCCTGTTTGCGGTTTCCACCGACACCTCCACCGGCGAGCTGTTCATTGCCGGCGTGGTGCCGGGCATCCTGATTGCCGGTGCGCTGATGGCCTACGTGTGGCTGTACGCCCGTCGCAATGGTCTGGGGCTCAAAGACGGCGAGGGCCGGCTCGCACTGTGGCCGGCGTTCAAGCGCGCGTGGTTGGCCCTGCTGATGCCGGCCATCATTCTGGGCGGCATCTACGGCGGCATCTTCACCCCGACCGAGGCGTCGGTGGTTGCGGTGGTGTACGCGGTGGTGGTGGGCATGCTGATTTACCGCCGCATCAGCTTTTCCACGCTGTCTGCCACCCTGCATCGCTCGGTGGTGTCGACCGCGACCATCATGTTCATCATCGCCAATGCGGGCGTGTTCGGCTTTCTGCTCAACCGCGCCGGCGTGCCGGATGCGCTCGGCCAGTGGCTGGCGCAGGTCTTCAGCGACAAGGTCAGCTTTCTGCTGGGCGTGAATGCGGCGCTGTTCGTGATCGGCATGTTCATCGAGACGTCGGCCTCGATCGTCGTGCTGGCGCCGCTGCTGCTGCCGGTGGCAGTGGCCTTTGGCATCGATCCGGTGCACTTCGGGATCATCATGGTGATCAACCTGGCACTGGGCATGATCACCCCGCCGTTCGGGGTGAACCTGTTCGCTGCCGGCTCCATTGCCAGGGTGCCGCTGGAGCGGCTGATCCGCCCCCTGCTGCCCTTTGTCGGCACGGTCGTCGCCTGCCTGCTGCTGATCACCTATGTGCCGCAGCTGAGCCTGGCCCTGCGCGACCTGGTCTACCGCTGAGGCGCTTCCGCTCAGGCTTCCACCAGGCCTGAGCGCACCGCGATCAGTGCCAGCTCGGCCGCATTTGCGGCGTTGAGCTTCTGCTTGATGTGATACAGGTGGGTGCCGACGGTGCTGGTGCTGAGCTTGAGCGTGCCGGCGACTTCGGTCACCGAGTGCCCGCGGGCGAGCTGCAGGAATACGCTGAATTCCTTGCCAGTCAGCGTGTCCGCCGGGTCGCTGCTGTTGCCCAGGCACGCGAGCGCGAGGCGGGGCGCGAGATCGGCGTCGATATAGCGCTGACCGCCCGCCACCGCAGCGATCGCCCTGATCAGCTCGGCCGGATCTGCGCGCTTGGAGAGATAGCCGGTGGCGCCGGCCTGCAGGGCACGCGACGGAATCTGGGTGTCCTCATGCGCCGACAGCATCAGTACCCGGGCATCGCTGTCATGGGCGAGCAGGCGGTCGAGCGCGGCGAGCCCGCCCATGCCGGGCATCGATACATCCATCACCAGGGCGTCGGGCCGGTGTTCGGCATGCAGGGTCAGCGCGGTTTCGCCGCTGTTGGCTTCGGCGACGACGGTGGCGCCGGCGCCTTCGATCAGCAGGCGGAAGCCCATGCGGACGATGGCGTGATCGTCGGCGAGCAGGATGCGCAGTCCGTTCAGCGATGTCATGTCGTGGTCTCCGTGGGGGTGTGCAGGGGCAGGGTGGCGCAAACGCTCAGCCCGCCCCGGGGCGCGGGCTCGAAGCGCAGTTCGCCGCGGAGTGCCAGCGTGCGTTCCTGCATGCCGGTCAGGCCGTAGCGCGGGCGGTCGTCAGTGCAGGGCGCACCGAGGCCGCAGCCGTTGTCGGTGATGCGCAGCTCGATGCTGCTGTCCGCGCAGTGCAGCGCGACCTCGACCTCGCTGGCCCCGGCGTGGCGTACCACGTTGGTCAGCCCCTCCTGCAGCAGGCGCTGCACCGTGAGCTGCAGCGCATCGTCGACTTCGCGCCCCGGCGTCTCGGTGCTGCACTTGAGGCGGATGTCGGGATGCAGCGCAGACCATTGTTCGCACAGGGTCTTCACTGCCTCGTCGACGCCGCCGTGGCCGAGACTGGGCGGGCGCAGGCGCTGCAGGATTGCGCGCACCCCGTCATGCATCTGACCCGCCATGGAGACGATGGCCTGGGCGCTGCCATGGATGCCGGGCTGGTCGGCGCTGCGCTGCTGAATCGCGCCTGCGATGGCGCGCACGGCGGTGATGCCCTGCGCGAGTTCATCATGCAGCTCGCGCGCGATGGCTCGGCGATCCTCTTCCAGATGGCTTTGCAGCGCGCGTGCGAAACGCTGGTCCGCTTCGAGCCGGGTGTTGTTGGCCAGGCTGTGGTCGAGCCGTTCGGCCAGCAGGTTGTAGCTGTGCGCCAGGCGATCGAGCTCGGGCACACCACCCACGGCAAGGCGGCGGTCGAAATGACCTGCGGCGCCCCGCGCGAAGGCGTCGTCAATCGCCCGTAGCGGCTGCAGCGCACGGTTGAGTGCGGCGTGACTGCCGACCCAGGCCAGCAGGAGCAGGGCCAGGCACCAGCCCGACAGGCCACGGAGGTCGTCCCATGCGTCGAGCACCGAGCGCGACGGGTCGGGGATCAGGCTCAGCTGCAGCTCTCCGGTGGCGAAATGGCGCAGCGGCAGCTGGGGCGTGAGGCGTGCCGCAAACCATTCCGGGGCGCTGCGCCCGGCCTTGTAGGTGGGGCCGGGCGAGCGATAGACGAGTTCGCCGCTGGCCGTGCTCGCCTCGATCACATGGGCGCGGATGCGGCCGATTTCGTGCAGGGCGGACACCAGATTGGTTTCGGCCTGCAGCGGGTCGCGCCGGGTTTCGGCGACCAGCACGCTGAGCCACTGAGCTGCGACGCGATTGGCCGCCTCGGTTTCCTCATGGATGGTATTGCGGGCTTCACTCGTCCACACGGCCGCGCCTGCCATCAGTGCAAGCGCGAGCAGAGCGGTGATGATCAGGCTGAGGCGCGCATGCAGGCTGATGCGGATACCGCCCCGCTGCGGGCGCTGGGGTGTGCTGCCGGTGTCGGTCTTCATCGCGGATGCGCCTCCGTCGTCGACATGCGGTGCTCAGGGCGGATCATCTGCGGCTGCCTCGGCTCAGGGCGGCCTGCTCCGCCGCCGGGTACAGATGGGTCACCGAGCGCAGGTATTCGCGCGACACCTCGGCGAGGCCGGAGAACTCGGCCGGTACCGGCCGTGCCAGCATCTCGGTCATGTCCAGCCCCTGTTCGGCGCCCTCGCGGATGGACTGCTGCAGCCACTGCAGGTAGCGGCGGGTCTGCTCGATGGGCGCCTTGTCCGTGGCAGGGTCGCCGTGTCCGGGGACGATGTGGCGGAAGTCGATCTGCTGCAGCTGATCCAGGGCCTTCAGCCACTGGTCGATGCTGGCATGCGGCGTGGTGGGCGCACGGCCGTTGAACACCAGGTCGGAGGCGAACAGGGTGCCGCTGGCGATGTCGAGCACGGCAAGGTCGGCCGGGGTGTGGCCGCTCAAGGCAATGAGTTCGAGTGTGCGCCCCCCCGCGTCGATCCGGCCCGCAGCGAGCGCGGCGTGCGGCGCGGCGATCTCGGTTTCGAGCATCCAGTCGCCGTTGAGGCGGTACATGTTGTCAAGAAAGGCCGGGCCTTCGTCGCCGATCCCCTGCATGGTCACCGCGGTGGCCGACAGCGTGTCCGCAGGGAAGGCCTGATTGCCGAGGAAATGGTCCGGATGATGGTGGGTGTTGATCACCTTCACGATCGGCAAGGGGCTGATGCGGGCGATGGCGTTGCGCAGCTGCTCGCCGTAGCGCTTTGACGAGCCGGTGTCGATCACGGTGATGCCGCTGGGGCCGACGATGAAGCCGGTGTTTACGATGTTGCCGCCATTGTCGAAGGAGAAGTCCTCCTTGAGGCCGACCAGCACGTAGACGCCGTCGGCAATCTCGCGCGGCGCGAGTTCGTAGTCGAAGGAAGCGGTGAGGGCGGAGGGGGAGAACAGCAGGGCCTGCAGGCCGAGCGCGAGGGCTGCGATCAGCTTCGGGCCACGGCTTGCGGTGTGCCGCCTGCTCATTGCGTCACCTCTGCGTCGATGCGGTTGCCGTTGTTGTCGCGTCCGTTGATCTTCAGCACGCCGGTGCCGAGGATGCCGGGCGGGATGTCGATGGTGAACAGCGGATTCTCGGCAACGGGTTCGGCCGGACGGATCATCATCAGCTGCTCGCCCCCGGCCAGCAGCACGCCCAGTTCATCGATGTGAAACACCGGAATGCCCGGGGCCAGTCCGGTGTCCATCGGATGGATCACCTGCAGGCGCAACCGGGTGCCGCCATCGATTCGCGGCCACAGGCGTGCACTGACCTCGTTCAGGCGCTGTTCCCACTCCGGCGATCCGGCGCCGGTCGAGGGCAGGGTGCAGCCGCCTCCGGTGGTATTGACCCAGATGCCGCCGACATGCCAGATGCCATCCGCCGTGCGCGCTGCAGCGCGAACCGGGGTTGATTGCTGCAGCTTGAGGCGGAAGCCGAGGACGCTGCGTGCCCGTCCGGGTTCAAAGCTGAGCGCCTTCACGATGGGGTTGAAGTCGGCGAAGACGAGCACTTCCTCGACCCCTGCGAGCGCGCTGGCATCGACCTTGACCGGCACGTTCATGGCGTCCTCTGCGGTGGCGGGCGCGGACACCTTCACGCGCTCATCGAAGACGACCCGTTCGTCGCGAAAGAACTCGCGCTTCATGTCGCCCCAGCGCGAGGAGCCGAGCGGGTCCTGCGCGGGGCTTTCAGCTGCTGCGAACGCAAGCGGCGCCAGGGCGAATGCCAGGGCCGCGCCGGCGATCAGTGTGATCAGACGCATTGTGTCTCCTCTGAGGCGCGGTTCGTGCCGCGCCGTTCTTGCGCGTCTACATGCAATGCCTGTGCCAGTCGCCTTGCCCCGCAGGCCCGACGCGGGACTCGCTCGCTTTACGGGTGTTCCATGTGTTGTTTCGTGTTCCATTCTGGAGCACTTGCCTTGATTTGATACAGGCGCTGGCACCGGGTGAAACCGAAGGGCCAGTGCTTGCGGGATGGCATGACGCTTGCAGACAGGGAGGGCAGGAGGTCTGCGGTGTCTGCACGATCCGCAGGAGCTTGCCTGAGACAAATACCGAGAGACCAAGGAGGAAAACGATGAGTACAAGATCAAGGATGTCTGCCGCACCACGCCGGCTGAGCGTCATTGCCGGCGCGCTGCTGGTGCTGGGAGCGACGCAGGCCACCGCGAAAGAAGTCACCAATGACGACATCGTCAACGACGCCACGATCACCACCCAGGTGGTCACTCACGGTCTGGGTACCAAGGGTCAGCGCTACAGCCCGCTGACGCAGGTCAATACGGAAACGGTGAAGGATCTCGTTCCGGCCTGGTCGTTCTCCTTCGGTGGCGAGAAGCAGCGCGGTCAGCAATCCCAGCCCCTCATCTTCGACGGCAAGATGTACGTAACGGCTTCCTACAGCCGTCTGTTTGCGCTCGATGCCAAGACCGGCGAGAAGCTGTGGAAGTACGAGGCCCGTCTGCCCGACGGCATCATGCCGTGCTGTGACGTGATCAACCGCGGCGCCGCGATCTACGACAACCTGGTGATCTTCGGCACGCTCGACGCCAAGCTCGTGGCGCTGGACAAGGACACCGGCAAGGTGGTGTGGCGCGAGACAATCGAGGACTACAAGGCGGGCTACTCCTTTACCGCTGCGCCGCAGATCGTCAAGGGCATGGTCATCACCGGCAACTCGGGCGGCGAGTTCGGCGTAGTCGGCCGCGTTGATGCACGCGATGCGAAGACCGGCAAGCTGATCTGGACCCGACCGACGGTCGAAGGTCACATGGGGCAGAAGTTCGACAAGGACGGCAAGCCGAGCGACAACGGCATCTCCGGCAAGACCAACGCAACCTGGCCCGGCGACCTGTGGAAGACGGGCGGCGCGGCTCCCTGGCAGGCGGCCTACTATGATCCGGATACCGACCTGATCTACATCGGCACCGGCAACCCCTCACCGTGGAACAGCTGGCTGCGTCCGGGCGACAACCTGTATTCGTCCTCCACGATCGCGATCAATCCCGATACCGGCAAGATCGTGTGGCACTTCCAGGGTACGCCGCATGACGGCTGGGACTTCGACGGGGTGAACGAATTCATCTCCTTCGAATACAACGATCCGAAGACCGGCAAGATGGTGAAGGCCGGTGGCAAGGCCGACCGGAACGGCTTCTTCCTCGTCAATGACCGCACCAACGGCAAGCTGATCAATGCCTTCCCCTTCGTGAGCCGCATCGACTGGGCAAAGGGTTACGACCTCAAGACCGGCCGTCCGATGTACAACGACGACAAGCGTCCGGGCAACCCCTTCACCGAAGGGGGGGGCGATGGTCAGAAGGGTGAGGTGGTGTTCGCCGCACCGTCCTTCCTCGGTGGCAAGAACCAGATGCCGATGGCTTTCAGCCCGAAGACCGGTCTCTTCTACGTGCCGGCCAACGAGTGGGGCATGGACATCTGGAACGAGCCGGTGTCGTACAAGCGCGGCGCAGCCTATCTGGGCGCCGGTTTTACCATCAAGCCGCTGTACGAGGATTACATCGGTTCGCTGCGCGCAGTCGATCCGGTGTCCGGAAAGATCGTGTGGGAGGTCAAGAACAGCGCACCGCTGTGGGGTGGCGTGATGACCACCGCAGGCAACCTCGTGTTCTACGGTACGCCGGAGGGTTACCTGAAGGCGATCAACGCCACGACGGGTGAGGAAGTGTGGCAGTTCCAGACCGGCTCCGGCGTGATCGCGCCCCCGGTGACCTGGGAAGAGAATGGCGAGCAGTACATCGCCGTCGTTTCCGGCTGGGGCGGTGCGGTGCCGCTGTGGGGGGGCGATGTTGCCCGCCGCATCAACACGCTTGAGCAGGGTGGCTCGGTGTGGGTGTTCAAGCTGCACAAGTCCTGATGTGAATGCTGCCCGGTCCGCATGACCGGGCAGCACGCGGGCGGTGGCGGCTTCCGTGCCCTGGCGCGGGTGGCTCGTGCGCCGTTTCCGCCCCGGAACAACCAGCATTCATCCAGAAGGAGCTTTTAACGTGATTTCCATTCGATCATTTGCAGGTATTGCAGTGTTCGCCCTTGCTGCCAGTTCGCACGCAGCTGACCCGATGGCCGACGCCGAGATGATGAAGCTCGCCTCCGCAAGCGGATGCCTGACCTGTCACAGCATCGAATCGGGCAAGCCGGGGCCGAACGGTTTGGCGCCCATCGGGCCGGCGTGGCAGGACGTGGGCAAGCAGTACGCAGGCAAGCCCGGCGCAGGCGAGTTCCTGACCCGTATCGTCCTTGAGGGCTCCAGCCCCTACAGCAGCCACTGGAAGGGCAAGGTCAGCGGCTTGTCGATGCCGCCAAATGCGGTTGCGATCACTGAAGGCAATGCACGCCGTCTCGTCGACTGGATTCTGGCACTGGGAAGGTGAGCTACGGCCGGGTGCAGGCGATGCGGTTGATCGCGATAGCTGCCTGCCGGCAGATCCGTTTCCGGAAATGAAGCAGAACGCGCCCTGTCCCCGTTGCGGAAACAGGGCGTCTTTACTTACAGAATGACGGTGATCTCTTCCCGTCGGACGAGTTCGGCGCCAAAGGCCTCGGCCTCGAGGCCGAGCGCGTCGCGCGCGGTCACGACGCCGGTCGGCCGCCCGCTTGCGTTCACCACCGGTACATGGCGGAAACCGCCCTCGAACATCATGTGCAGGGCGTGACCGAAGGGACGGTCTTCGGTGATGGCCTGGGGATTGTGCGTGAGCACTGCGCCAACCGGCGTGAGGTCGGCGTCGATGCCGGTGGCCAGCACGCGAAAGGTGGCGTCACGCTCGGTGAAGATGCCGGTCAGGATGCCATGCTCGGTGACGAGTGCAGCGCTCTCGTTGTGCTGAAGCATCAGACGGGTGACCTCCCGCACGGGCATGTCAAATGGCACGCAGACGAATTTGCGGTCGGCAAGGACGTGGTGGATAGGGCGGCTCGGCATGATCTGTCTCCTTTACTTTTTGTAGGGCATTCAAAGATCTGCTCGTCACTGCACCGGCCCCCTCAGGCATGCTGCGAAAGCCATGCAAACGCCGCAGAAGCGCGTTCGGAACTGCCGGTTCATGTGTGACTGCGCCTCTACAGTCAAGCGTCAATCATGCCAGCTTCAAAGCATGACGAAGGAAAACGACAAGACCTTGTTTTGCAATGAAATAAGCCGTTGTGCTATGCAGCATCCGTTTGATCGAGTCGCGAAAACGTGATCCTTTAAGGTGCATGCGGGTGTTCCCTGCACCCCCGTGGTGCGGCGCTATCGCCATGATTTGATTGTGGTTTTACGCTGGCGTCGGGGTGCTGCGCGGTGTCGCACGGTTTGTCGGCGAGTCGCGATGAACGCGCGTGGACATGAAGATTTACTGCTGATATGTTGATGCCTAAATTAATTTTACGGCAGGTGCCAACGTATGACTGTTCAGCATTCACAGCCCGCCTTCCGCTCCCCCGCAAACCGCGCCTATCACGCCCTGATGTCGGGCTGTGGACTGGTGTCGGCGCTGCTCTTCGGCGCAATGGGACTGCTCGTCTGTGCCGACGTGTTCATGCGCAATCTCGGCCTTGGTTCGCTGACATGGAGTGTCGAGGTCACCGAGTACATGCTCATGCTTGCCACCTTCATCGCAGCCCCCTGGCTGCTCTACGTGGGTGACCACATCCGCATCGACATTCTGCTGCGAGCTTCGTCTGCAGTCGGTCGCTGGTGGCTCGAACTGCTGACCGATACGTTTGGATTGCTCATCAGTGCGGTGCTTGCGTGGCAGTGCGTCTTGGTGGCGCTCGACGCCGCACAGCAGGGCGGCATGGTGTTCAAGGTCCTGATCTTTCCCGAGTGGTGGCTGAACCTGCCCATGGGCTTCGCCTTCATCCTGCTGACGGTTGAATTCGCACGCCGGCTGCATGCGGCGACGCGTCGCCGCGGAGGACGCTGAGATGGAATGGCAGGCAGCACTTGCCCTGATGCTGGGCACCCTGTTTGCGCTGATGCTGATCGGCGTGCCGGTCGCATTCGGCTTTCTCGGCGTCAATCTGCTCGGCGCCTGGATCTTCCTCGGCGGCGAGGCAGGACTCGGGCAACTGGTGCGCAACTCGGTGGGCTCGATCAGCAGTTTCTCGCTCACCCCGATCCCGCTCTTCGTGCTGATGGGCGAGGTGCTGTTCCATACCGGCCTCGCCTACCGGGCGATCGAGGCCATCGAACGTCTGATCACCCGCCTGCCCGGACGCCTGTCGGTCGTGGCGGTGCTGGGCGGCACGACCTTCGCGTCCCTGTCCGGTTCGACCATCGCCAATACGGCAATGATGGGCGGCACGCTGCTGCCCGAGATGCTGCGACGCGGCTATCACCCGACGCTCGCCATGGGGCCGATCATGGCCGTGGGCGGCATTGCGATGCTGATTCCGCCCTCGGCGCTGGCGGTGATGCTGGGCAGTCTGGCCGGCATCTCCATCGGCCAGTTGCTGATCGGCGGCATCCTGCCCGGCCTGGTGATGTCGATCGGCTTTCTCGGCTACGTGATTCTGCGCTGCCGCGCGCACCCCGAACTGGCACCGGTCGACGCACAGGACGGGCCGGCCATTGTGGGTTGGGCGCGCTGGTGGCCCTTCCTGCGTGATGTGGTGCCGCTGCTCGGCATTTTCGTCGCCGTCGTGGGCAGCATGCTGGCAGGCTGGGCATCTCCGACCGAATCGGCTGCAATCGGTGCGCTGGCGTCGGTGGTGGCGACCATGGCCTATCGCGCGCTGACGCTGCATGCGCTGTTCAAGGCGCTGATGGAAACGGCCCGCATCTCGGTCATCATCCTGTTCGTGCTCGTGGCCTCGACGACCTTCTCGCAGCTGCTCAGCTTCTCCGGCGCAACGTCGGGCCTGCTCGGGCTGATCACCGAACTCGAGCTGTCGCCGGTGATGCTGGTCGTCGGCATGCTGCTCCTGCTGCTGGTGCTGGGCTGCGTCATCGACCAGGTCAGCATGATGATGATCACGCTGCCCTTTTTCATGCCCCTGGCCTCTGCGGCTGGCATCGACCCCGTCTGGCTCGGGGTGATGATGCTGATCGCGATGGAGATGGGGCTGCTCACACCGCCCTTCGGCCTGCTGCTGATGGTGATGCAGAGCGTTGCCCCGGCGCACATCCGCCTGCCGCAGATCTATGCGGCAGCGACCCCTTTCCTTGTGATCGAGTTGATCGTCCTCGGCCTCATCTTCACCGTGCCGTGGCTGGCTGTCGGCCTGCCACGGCTGATGAGCTGAGCGTTCCCCACCCGACTGCACCAACCCCACGGAGATCTACCATGCAGAGAAAATACGGAATACTCACCGCAAGTGTGCTGCTCTCGCTGCTCGCCACCTCAGCACAGGCGGCGGAAATCACGCTCAAGGCGGTCAGCGCCTTTGGCAAGGACACCTTCTTCTCGCAGCGCTTCAACGCCTTCGTCGACAAGGTGAACGCCGAGGGAAAGGGCATCATGCAGATCCGGGTAGTGGGCGGTCCAGAGTCCATGCCGCCGTTCGAGGTGGGCAACGCAGTGCGTGCCGGGGTGGTGGACTTCGCCAACAGCACGGGGGTGTTTCACGCCAATCTCGTGCCCGAGGCGCTGGCAATGACGCTGGCCGAGAAGCCGATGTCGGAAATCCGCGCCAACGGTGGTTACGCGCTGCTGGACAGCATCCACCGCCAGAAGGCGAACATGGTCTGGCTGGCGCGTGTGTCGGACGGGCTTGATTACCACATCTACACCACGAAGAAGCCAAGCGGGAGTGACTTCTCCGGCTTCAAGCTGCGCAGCGTGCCGGTCTATCGTGCCTTCTTCCAGGCGGTCGGTGCCGCGCCGCTGCAGGTGCCGCCGGGTGAGGTCTATACCGCGCTCGAGCGCGGGGTGGTTGATGGTTACGGCTGGCCTTCGATCGGGATGTTCGATCTCGGCTGGCAGGAGAAAACCAAGTATCGCGTGGAGCCCGGTTTCTACAACGTCGAAGTCAGCTTCTTCATGAACCAGAACACCTGGAAGAAGCTCGACGCGGCTCAGCGAGCCTTCCTTGAAAAGCAGCTGGCGTGGGCCGAAGCCCAGAACGAGAAGGATCTGGCGACCGCGACCGAGGAAAAGGCAAAGCAGGCCAAGGCCGGCATCGAGACCTACGCGCTTCCGGAAGCGCAGGTCAATCTCTTCCGTGCCAAGGCCTACGAGGCAGGATGGGCCGGCATCGAGCAGGCCAGCCCGCAGAATGCGGCAAAGCTCAAAGCCCTGTTCAGCAACGGTCGCTGAACCGCTTGCGCTGGCGCGCCACGCTCATCCCAGCGTGGCGTTGGCCAGTTTGAGCCCGAATCCGATGAACAGCCCGCCGACGCTGCCGGTTGCGGTAGCGGCAAGGCGGCGCCGGCGGCGGAACTGCCGCGCCAGATGCACGCCGCCGAAGATCAGCGCCGACAGGTACAGCGCGCTGCAGATCTGCACGATGATGCCGAGAATGATGAAGGACAGGCCCGGCCAGGCGTAGCCCGGGTCGACGAACTGGATGAAGAAGGAAACAAAGAACAGGATCGCCTTCGGGTTCATCAGGCTGATCATCAGCGCGGTGCGGAAGGGGCTGGATGCGTTGGTGACGGGTGGCGTGGTTTCGCCGGATTCTTCGCCGCGCTGCTTCCAGCTTGCAAATGAACTGCGCAGCAGGCTCAGGCCCAGCCAGGCGAGGTAGCCCGCACCGGCATACTTGATGACCAGAAACAGCTCGGGCGTCGCCCGCAGCAGGGAGGCCGCGCCGGTCGTGGCCAGAATCATCAGGATCATGTCACCGACAAAAATGCCACAGGCGCCGCGATAGCCTGCAGCCACGCCAAGGCGCGAGGCAACCGACATCACATAGAGCGAGTTCGGCCCCGGCAGCAACACGATGAAAATGGTGCCGAGGATGAAGGTCGTCAGGTCGGTGATGCCGTAGAACATGAAAGGCTCCTGCCACTAAATCGCACTGCGATCAGTTACTTGGGTGCGTGCGCGAACCCGCGATCTTATCAAGCATAGACCTTGTCGTGGGGGTTTGTGATCCCGATTCGGGTAAGTCCGCAGATCAGAGTCCGCGCGCCCAGGCCGGACGCAGGTGGGCATGTTCCGGGTCGGCGAGGGCGGCGCGGACCTGCGTCAGCAGACGGTCCTTTTCTGCGCCCAGGGTGCCCTTCAGCACCAGCCAGTTGCTGGCATGGTCGGAGCGGAACACCGTGCGGCGCAATTCGAGCTGCGACAGGAAGCGTTCCATCTCGGCGATCAGGCCGTGCTGATCGAGCGGCTCCCACTCGGGGAAGTCGGCACGGAAGCGCGCTTCGCCGGTGGGGAAGCTCACCACCAGCGTGGCCAGATACTCGGGCTGGGTGGCGTTGGCGAGGCGTGCGGAATTGTCGGCATGCTGCTCACTGAACACCTGGCCGCCGAGGCCGTTGAGGATCATCACCGAGCGCGTGATGCCGGCCGAGCCGAGCTTGTCCAGCGCTTCGCAGGTGGAGTCGAAGGTCTCGCCCTTGTTGACCCGCGCCAGCACCACGTCGTCGCCCGACTCCGCACCCAGATACGCCAGCGAGAGCCCGGCCTCGCGCAGCGCGCGCAATTCCTCGACGGTTTTCTTTGCCAGGTTGCGGGCCAGACAGTAGCTCGACACCCGGCGCACGGCAGGCATCTCGCGCCGGATGGTCTCGAGAATGTTCAGCAGGCGCCGGGTCGGCAGCACCAGTGCATCACCGTCGGCGAGAAAGATGCGCCGGATGCGGTCGCCGTAGCGCGCACCGGTCTTGCGGATGCTCTCGAGCACTTCGTCCTCGCTGCGCGCACGAAACGCCTTCTGAGGTGCGGTGTACATCTCGCAGAAGGTGCATTTGTTCCACGAGCAGCCGTCGGTAACCGGCAGGATCAGGGAGTCGGCTTCGCTCGGCGGACGAAAGACGGGTTCGACGTAACGGATTGGGATGCTCATGGGGGTGGGCCAGTGATCTGTCGGCGCATATTCTCGCCGCGGGGGCGATGCCGGTTCAAGAACCTTGCTCGAGAAAACGGCACCGGTGTCCCGCGAGCCGGTCCGGCCCGCGGGGCGGAGACGTCAGGCGTCTTCGAGAATCAGCACGATCAGCTCTTTCGGGCCATGGGCGCCGTAGGCCAGCGTCTGCTGGATATCCGCCGTCTTGGATGGGCCGGACACCAGCAGGGCGTTGGTGGGCAGGCCTGCTGCCCAGGACTGTGCCTGCAGCACGGTGTACAGATTGTCGTAGACCTCGCTCGCCTTGAGCAGGGCGATGTGCAGGGGCGGCACCAGGCTCATCAGCCGCGGCTCGGTCGTGGTCGGCCACATGATCAGGCTGCCGGTGGCCGCAATGCCGCCGAGCGTGCCGGTGAGGCTGGCGGGGGTATTGAAGAAGAGCTCGTCCTTCCATTCCTCCACCGGGCGGTCGTAGGCCTTGAGCCGGATTGCCTTGGCCTGATCCGCAAGGTGGCTGGCGAACTGCTGGCCATGCGGGGTGTCGGGCGAGATCAGCAACTCGTCGATGCCCCGTGCGGTCAGCGCTTCGACGACCCGCGCAGGCCAGTCGGTGGTGGTGGTCAGCTGCGTTTCGCCGTGCACGGCTTCGAGCAATTCACGCAGGCGCGGAATGCGTTGTTCGGGCGCATAGGTCCACGGTTCGGTGAGCAGGGCTTCGTCGTAGTCGTCGGCGAGCGGCGTGGTGCCGGCGAGGCTGTGCCCGAGTTTGGCGAGGATGCGTTCCTTGGCGCTCATTCAGTCTTCTCCCAGATGGTCGCGGGCCAGTTCGTGCAGGCTGCGCGGGGCGGCCTTCGGGGCGCTGTGGTGCTGGGTCCAGGGGCCGAGCTTGGGCGGGGTCAGCGCGCTCAGGCGGGTGGCTGCCAGGTTGAAGACGCGATACAGGCGGGGCGAGGTGTTGAGCAGGCGCCAGCCCTTCCACGCCATGCCCTCGGCGCGCGAATACTTGCTGCCCTGACCGCGCATGTGTTGCGGGCTGGCGTCGGGCGCGCGGACGTTCTCCTCGCGCAGGCGACGCAGGATGGCCGGAATCGGAATCCTGACCGGACACACTTCACCGCAGGCGCCGCACAGCGAGGATGCGCTGGGCAGGTCCTTGGTCTCTTCCAGTCCGAGCATGTGCGGGGTGATGATCTTGCCGATTGGGCCGGGATACACCGTGCCGTAGGCATGGCCGCCGATACGGGTATAGACCGGACAATGGTTCATGCAGGCGCCGCAGCGGATGCAGTTCAGGGTCTGGCGCAGCTCGCTGTCGGCGAAGGCCTGGCTGCGGCCATTGTCGAGCAGTACCAGGTGCACTTCCTGCGGGCCATCGAGCTCTTCCGCCTTGCGCGGGCCGGAGATTACGTTCACATAGGTGGTGATCGGCTGTCCGGTGGCGGAGCGGGTGAGCAGCGACAGCAGCGGCACCACGTCGCGCAGGTTCTCCACCACCTTCTCGATGCCCGTGACCGCGATATGGACCGGCGGCACCGTGGTCGACATGCGGCCGTTGCCCTCGTTCTCCACCAGCAGCAGCGAGCCGGTCTCGGCGATGGCGAAGTTCACCCCCGATACGCCGATATCGGCCTCGAAGAACTTGCGCCGCAACGTCTCGCGTCCGATCTGGATGAGTCTGTCGACGTCCTCGGTGTAATCGACTTCGAGCTTGTCGTGAAACAGCGAGGCCACCTGGCCGGCATTGAGGTGAATGGCCGGCATGATGATGTGCGACGGTTTCTCGTTGCCGAGCTGGACGATGAACTCGCCCATGTCGGACTCGAGGCAATCGACGCCGTGGCCCTCGAGGTAATGGTTCATCTCCATTTCCTCGCTCACCATCGACTTGCCCTTGATCACCTGCTTCGCTTCATGCGCGCTGACGATCTCATGCACGATCGCATTGGCCTCGTCGACGGTCTCGGCCCAGTGCACCTTGACGCCGTTGCGGGTCAGGTTGGTTTCGAGGCGCTCAAGCAGTTCGGGCAGTTTCGACAGCGCGCGTGCGCGCACGTGGTTGCCGAAGGTGCGCAGGCGTTCGAGCTCGTCGCCGTCGGGAAACTGCGCCGCGCGCTTGGCCATCAGGAAATCCATCGCGCCACGGAAGTTCCTGCGCAGCTGCTTGTCGTGCACTGCGCCGTGTGCGCGCTGCTTGAACGTCATCGGAATGGCGGGTGCGTGCGCAGCCGTTGTCGCAGTCGGGGTGGTGGCCTGGCTGGGGGCTGGTGCGTTCATGACTGAGCTCCCGTGGTCTTGCCGCCGGAGCGGCGCAGCAGGAAGCTGGCAAGGTGCTCGCCGCGCAGGCGGTCGTACTGTTTCTCGAACGCGCCATTGATGTTGAGCAGACAGCCGCAGTCGGCGCTGACCACCTCGGCCGCGCCCGAGCCCTTCAGGGCCGCGGTCTTGTCGCGCACCATTGCGCCCGAGATGTCCGGCATGCGCACGCTGAAAGTGCCGCCGAAACCGCAGCACTCGCTCTCGTGGTCGTGATCGACGCGTTCGACCTGCTCGAGCTGTGCGAGCAGTGCGCGACCGTGCATGTGCGTGCCCATCTCCCGGCGCGCCGAGCACGAGGTGTGCAGCGCCACCTTGACCGGCTCGCCGCTGTCCTCGAAACGGACCTTGCACACTTCCAGCAGGAACTCGGCCAGCTCGTAGGTGCGTCCGGCAAGTGACTCCACCTGCTTCAGGGTGTCGGGCTCTGCGGCGAAGAGTTCCGGATAGTGATGGCAGAACATCCCCGCGCACGACCCTGACGGGATGACCACCGGCCAGTCGCGCGCAAAGAGCTTGAGCTGGGCGCGGGCTACCTCACGTGCGTCATCCGTGTAGCCCGAGGTGTAGGCGGGCTGTCCGCAACAGGTCTGCCCTTGGGGGAAATGCACGCGGATGCCTTCGCGTTCGAGCAGGTGAATCGTATCCATGCCTGCATCCGGGTAAAACAGGTCGAGCACGCAGGTGCCGAACAGATAGACATCGGTTGGTTTCTGCGCCGGGTAGCTTCGCGGCGCGCGTGGCGGCGGGGCGACGCGGGTGGTGTTATCGCTGGCGCCTGGGGTGTGCTGGCTCATGGGCTGCTGTCTCCATCCTGTTTAGAAGATTGTAGACGGACGAGGCTCACTGCATAGTGTGGTTCTCCCTGTGTGCCTGCCAGCGCGATTCGCGTCCGGGCTCAGTTGCCGGTTCGAACCGGGATCTCCATTCCCGACGCAGACCACACCCCCTGTTCGATTGCGCGCCGACCATCGAAGACCAGCCAGCTGCGGGCGCCGTAATGTGGCAGCGGGCGCAGCAAGGCGCGCAGCGCATCGGTGTCTGCGACCGAAACGACGGCCAGCGGCGCATGCGCCTGGTCTGCAGTGGTCCACACCTGCGCACTGCCGCGCACTCCCAGCTGGTCAGGGCGGGGCGGCAGCCCGGCGGTGGCAAGTGAAGCGTCGACGGCGGCATGGCGACCGATCAGCAGCACAGGGGTCGTGTCGGTCTTCAGGTTAGCAATGGATGTACGCCGGGCAGGGTTCTCGAACACTGCATCTGCCAGCGCCTGCGCCGATGCCGTGAAGCCTGATGCGTCCGGTCCTGCCTGGTCGTCGGCGATGATCAGGCGCGGGGAACGGGCGCTGATCCACTGGCGCAGGATGGGCGGCAACTGGTTCGCGGACAGCACCCGCCACAGTCGCAGCTCGGGGTCGAGTGCGACCCGCTGAGGCAGCGCCGGAAGTTCAAGCATCAGGCGCTGCCGGCGCTGATCGAGACTGACCCGGCGTGTTTCATGATGATCGGCATAGCTCAGGCTGAGCGGCACCTCAAGCACATAGGCGGGGAACGACTGACTGAGTTCGAGCGTAAGCCGGACGCTGCTCCCGTGCTGCGTTGCGCTGGCCTTGTCGAGGGTGAGCGCTGGCCCACCGGGGCGTGTGAGCCACTGCTCGAAGAAGGTTGCTAGTGACCGCCCCGAGGTGGTCTCGAAGCTGCTGCGGAGCGCGTCCCAGTCTGCCACCCTGAAGCGGTGCTGGGTCCAGAACAGCTGGATACCACGCTTGAACGCCTCTTCGCCGATGAGGTCGCGCAGCATCAGGAACAGCATCGCCGACTTGCCGTAGCCCACCACTGCGGCCGCGCCATGCGTGCGGGAGCGAAACGAGGTCAGCGTGGGCTGGTCCGCTGTGGGGGTGGCGGCGAAGTCGCGCAACCAGCCCATGCGCATTGCGCTCGCGGCAGCAGCGGACTCCTCTTCCTTGTGGGCATGATCGGCCATGAAGGTGGTGAGTCCTTCGGACCAGTTGCCGCGCTGATAATCGACAAACACGCCGTTGCCCCACCAGTTGTGCAGAACCTCGTGACCGAGCGAAGTGGCACGGATGAAGGGCAGCTTCAGCACCTGCGCGCCGATGTAGGTGAGCGTGGGCATGCCGAAGCCGGTAGGCAGGGGGCTTGCGACGACCGAAAAGCTGTCGAAGGGATAGGGGCCGATGGCTTCGCTGTAGCGCTCGATGTAGCGCCGGGTATCGTCCAGGTAGGCAGCCGGCAGGCCTTCGACGGCGTCGAGGTCGGCGGGAAAGTAGGTGCGCAGCCGCAGCGGGCCGGCGTCCGTGCGCGGCACCTGCAGCTCCCTGATTTGCCAGGGGCCGGCCATCAGGTCGATGCCGTCGGCGGGGTGAGGGAACTCGAAACTTGCGCGGTAAGTGGCGTCGTCCGCCTGCGGCTGTGTTTCGGCGATCAGGCGGCCGGCCACGAGCGCACGCTGTGTGGCGGGTACGGTGAGCTCGACCCGGTAGGTGAACATGGCGCCGGGGTGCGGGTACCAGCCGCTGCCGGCGGGCAGAAAGCTGCCGGCGGTCGAGGCGGCAGGCAGCAGGCGCTGAAGGACGTCGCGGTGATCGAGTCGGGCGTCGAGCGCCGGCAGGGTGCCGCCATAGTGCAGCTGCAGGGTTCCGTTGGCCGGCAGGACGATGCGCCAGCTGCGGATCTCGCCCCGGCGGCCGCCCGGCTCGACGCGAAGCGGACGGCCGTCGACACTGGCCGAGGTGACGCTGAGCGACTGATGCAGCGCGAAGATGAAGTCTGCCGACTGCGGCCGGATTTCGGCTACGGCGTCGAAGGCACGGGTGTCGGGGTCGAGGCTCAGCTTCAGGGCGATCGAGGGCAGCCGGTCATCCGCCGCTGCGCTGGCGACGCCTGAGTGCAGCACGACGAGCGCGAGCCACATGGCCCGGAGCCACACCCCCGGCCGCAGCACGCAGGTGAGCACTGCGCTCATGACTTCGCCGGAAACCGCACGATCAGCTCGAGGGTTTCACTGCCGCGCTTCACTGTCATCGGCAGCCAGGTGCCGGCAGGCTGCGTGCGAATGGTGGCGATCAGTCCGGCCAGCGTTGGCGTCTTCTCGCCCGCGGCTTCGATGATGATGTCACTGACGGCAAAGCCCGAACGCTCGGCGAGACTGGCCGGCGATACCGTGGCAACCCGCACGCCTTCGCGATGGGCCTCCAGCCCGACTCCGAGGCGGGGCGGGGGCGGGGCGTCGAGCGCCTGTTCGGGAATGGCAAACACCGCGTCGGCGAGGCCGCCGGGAATGTCGGCGCACGGGGTCGACGCCGCGATCGGCAGCAGCGTGCCGATGCTGTCGATGCCGAGATCCCGCAGCTGGTGGGGCACGCCGTGCCCGCCGCGGATGTGTCCGCCCCCCATGATGCCGACCACAAGGGGTTTGCTGCCGCCGTCGGCGGTGGCGCGTGAGCGGCTCGCCAGCGCCTCGGCCATTGCGCGGTCCCATACCTGCTGCGCCTCGACGAAGTTGCGGAAGGCAGGGTCGTTGCGGCCGGCTGCGCCCCGGGCGCCGCCGGCACCATGCCCGCGCATGTGGCCACGCATGTCGGCATGTGCCTTGTGCACCTCGAACAGCTCATCCACATACGCGGACGGGGCCGCAGCCGCCCGGCCAACGCCCTCGCGTTTCGATTCCGGTACGGACGCCCAGCCACCCGCAGAGGTGTCGCGGATCAGTTGCGGCTCGACGTTGAGCGCAAGCATCGGGATACGGTTGAGGCGCGCGAACTGGAACAGCGGCATGTAGAGTTCTGCGGGCATTCGCCAGATCGTGTCCCATGAGGTGAGCTCCAGAAAGCGTGCTTCGCTCAGGCTGCCCCCGACCCACTGATCCAGCACCGCCTGCAGGCGGCGCGGGAACATCTCGAATCCGATCACCATGTCCGGGCGCTGGGCGTGCAGGGCAGCGAGGGTCTGGAGCTGCCAGCGGTGGTGGTCGGCGTTGTCGTGCTGCTCGCCGAGCAGGACTACATCCCGCAGCGCCATCGAGGCCACGGTTGCGGGTCCGGGCGTGGCGCGGATGCCGCTGGCCTGCGGGTTGGCCCAGGTGGCTGGTCCGATGCAGCCGGGCGTGCGATCACCGACAGGGGCGGCGGGCGCTGCCGCAACCGTGGGGACGCCGCTGATGGCAGCGCATGCGAGCAGGAGCGTGCAGAGTGCTTGATTGCGCATGAGGAAGACGCCGTGGGGGAAAGTGGGTAGAGCCTGTGGCGGGCGGCGAGTTCCGGCCCGGTGTTGCGCGCGCTCATGCCGCGGTCCTGAAACGCTATTGATTGAAGCCTGTGCACGCTAAGCTCGCCGCCTCTCAGTGATTTGTCGAGCGATGATGTCCGATCGTGCTTCCGCGGCTGTGCCGGTACCTGATTGCGAGCCGCCCGCCAGCGTCAGCCCGGGTGAGGCTTTCCTGTTCTGGCTCAAGCTCGGCTTCATCAGCTTTGGTGGTCCCGCCGGGCAGATCTCGATCATGCACGCCGAGCTGGTCGAGCGCCGGCGCTGGATCAGCGAGAAGCGCTTCCTGCATGCGCTCAACTACTGCATGCTGCTGCCCGGCCCCGAGGCTCAGCAGCTGGCGACCTACATCGGCTGGCTGCTGCACCGGACCTGGGGCGGGCTCATGGCCGGCGCGCTGTTCGTGCTGCCTTCGCTGTTCATTCTGATTGCGTTGTCGTGGATCTACATCGCGTTCGGCAATGTCCCGCTGGTTGCGGGGCTGTTTTACGGCATCAAGCCTGCCGTGACCGCGATCGTGCTGCAGGCCGCGCACCGCATCGGTTCGCGCGCGCTGAAGAACTCGGCCTTGTGGGGAATCGCGGGGGCGTCGTTCGTCGCCATCTTTGCGTTGCATCTGCCGTTTCCCGCCATTGTGGCTGGCGCGGCGCTGGCGGGCTTCATCGGCGGGCGCATTGCCCCGGCCCGGTTCAGCGCAGGTGGCGGGCATGCAGGCGCGGCAAGCACGGCCACCGCTGCCCTGATCGGCGATGACACGCCGACACCCGTGCACGCCCGCTTCAGCTGGCGCCGGCTGGCGATGGTGCTCACCTGCGGCGCCTTGCTGTGGGTGGTGCCGATGGGGCTGCTGACGGCGTCCTTCGGCTGGAATGACACGCTCACGCAGATGGGCTGGTTCTTCACCAAGGCGGCCCTGCTGACCTTTGGCGGCGCGTATGCGGTGCTGCCCTATGTGTATCAGGGGGCGGTCGGGCACTACGGCTGGCTGAGTCCGACGCAGATGATCGACGGCCTTGCCCTGGGCGAAACCACGCCCGGTCCGCTGATCATGGTGGTCGCCTTCGTCGGCTTCGTCGGCGGCTACGTCGCTGAGCTGTTCGGCCCCGAAACGCGCTTTCTGGCGGGCGCCGTGGCCGCAGCGCTGGTGACCTGGTTCACCTTCCTGCCCTCCTTTCTCTTCATCCTGGCGGGCGGGCCGCTGGTGGAATCCACCCATGACGACCTGAAGTTCACCGCGCCGCTCACCGCGATTACCGCAGCGGTCGTGGGGGTGATCCTGAACCTGGCGCTCTTCTTCGGCTATCACGTGCTGTGGCCGGCCGGCTTCGAGGGCGCGTTCGACTGGCCCTCGGCGCTGATTGCGCTTGTCGCCGCGCTGGCACTGTTCCGCTTCAGGATGAACGTGATCCACGTCATTGCGGGCTGTGCGCTGCTGGGGCTCGCTGCCAGGTCCATCATCGGCTGAGCTCGCGTTGAGGTTGAAACCACGGCTGCGACAGGAGTGGTTACAATCATCGGCTAACGGCAGTTGCAATGACCGCCCTTCAACCGTCCCGGCAGGGCCCGTGTGCCACCGGGCGGCCAGGATATCAATAAGGAGGCACGATGCCCGCTTTGCTAGATAACGTCGATCCCGACGGCCTGCTCGAATACTCTGTGGTCTACACCGACCGCGCGCTCAACCACATGTCCAAGGCTTTCCAGGGCGTCATGCGCGACCTGTCGGCCATGCTCAAGCGCGCCTACAATGCCGATGCCGTGGCAATCGTGCCCGGTAGCGGAACCTTCGGCATGGAAGCCGTGGCGCGTCAGTTCGCCACCGGCAAGCGCGCGCTGGTGATCCGTAACGGCTGGTTCAGCTACCGCTGGACGCAGATCTTCGACATGGGGCGCATTCCCGAAACCGCTGTCGTGCTCAAGGCCCGCCCGGTGAACTCCGGCCCGCAGGCGCCTTTTGCGCCGGTGCCGGTCGAGGATGTGGTCGCCGCGATCCGTCAGCACAAACCCGACGTCGTGTTTGCGCCGCATGTCGAAACCTCGTCCGGCATGATCCTGCCCGACGACTACATCAAGGCCGTTGCCCAGGCCGTGCATGCCGAAGGCGGCCTGTTCGTGCTCGACTGCATCGCATCCGGCGCCATGTGGGTCGATATGGCCGAAACCGGTGTCGATATCCTGATCAGTGCGCCGCAGAAGGGCTGGACCGCATCGCCGTGCTGCGCGATGGTCATGTTCAGCAGGCTGGCGCGTGAGCGCATCGAGAATACCGCCAGCACCAGCTTCGCCTGCGACCTCAAGAAGTGGCTGCAGATCATGGAGGCTTACGAAGGCGGCGCACATGCGTATCACGCCACGATGCCTACAGACTCACTGGTCAAGTTGCGTGACGTGATGAAGGAAACCGAAGCCTACGGCCTGGAGAAGGTTCGCGCCGAACAGATCGAACTGGGTGCGAGAGTGCGCGAGCTGCTTGAGGGCCGGGGCATCCGGAGTGTGGCTGCCGATGGCTTCAAGGCGCCCGGTGTGGTGGTGAGCTATACCGAGGACGACGGCATCCGTACCGGCAGCAAGTTTGCTGCAGTCGGGGTGCAGAGCGCAGCAGGCGTGCCGCTGCAGTGTGACGAGCCGGCCGATTTCAAGACCTTCCGCCTTGGGCTGTTCGGTCTCGACAAACTGCACAACGTCGAGCGCACCGTGGCCAGCCTGAAGCAGGCGCTGGATCAGCTGCAGTAAGGCTGTTGCCGCCGTAAACGAAGCTGGCACATCAGCGTGCGCAAGGGCGCGGCTGACGTGCCAGTTCGGTGTTTTCGATCAGATACGTGCTGCCCGAGGGGGACTCGAGGGCGGCCACGGGTCAGGCTCAGCGATGGGCGTGACGCGAAGACAGGTTCAGTTTGTGCATGACGAAGGCAGCCAGTTGCTGGGCACTGCTGAGGCCGGCCGCGATCAGGCGGCCGAGCTCCTCGCTGCGGAGGCGGTTGGCCTCACGGACGATTGAGTCGATCTGTTCGGGCTTGTATTCCATTTTGACGCTCCTTTTACGTGTTCCCGTCGTGTGGGAACGGTGTAAATCTAGCGCGAATGTTGCGGCGCAACAAACGATGAATTGTCATCCGACGGATTAGAAAATCTCATCTGTATGGTCGAACGTCTTCCTCCGCTCAATGCCCTGCGTGCTTTCGAGGTGGCTGCCCGCCACCTCAGCTTCCGCCGTGCGGCAGAGGAACTGTCTGTCACGCCGACCGCGATCAGCCACCAGATTCGCACGCTCGAGGAGCATCTCGGGGTTTCGCTGTTCCGTCGCCTGACCCGCGCGCTGGAGCTGACGCCGGAAGGCATGGCGATGCTGCCCAAGTTGCGCGAGGGCATGGACTGCTTCACGGCAGCGGTTGCGGCCGTGCGCGAATGTGCGCCCGACCCGCGTCTGGTCGTGCTGGCGCCGCCATCGCTTGCGCTGCGCTGGCTGTTGCCGCGACTGCAGCGCTTTACCAGCATGTATCCGGATGTCGAGCTGCATCTGTCAGGCTCGGCGGCCATGATCGACCGCGGCGATGCGGCGCCCCAGCGTCTGCCCGACGTCGAGGCGGCACTTAGTAATGCGCCTGAAGTCTGGATTCGCAACGGTCACGGCCGCTATCCCGGCTGTCGCGTCGATCTGGTGCTCGAAACCGACTACACCGCGGTGTGCAGCCCGCAGTTGCTGCGCGGCAAGCTGCCATTGCGCAAGCCGGCGGACATGCGCTATCAGACGCTGATCCATGACGACACCATTCAGGATCTGCAGGAGCGGCCGAACTGGGCCGAGTGGCTGAAGGTGGCGGGTGTGAAGGGGGTGGATACGACGGCGGGGCCGCACTTCACCGACTCGGGTCTTGCGATTGCGGCGGCGCTGGGCGGGTTTGGCGTTGCCCTGCTGTCGCGGCCGCTCGTTGCCGCAGAGATTGCCGCAGGACAGCTGATCGCACCCTTCGACATATCGCTCGGGCGGCGCTTTGCCTACTACATCGTGACGCCGGAGGAGACCGCCGAACGGCCGGTTGTTGCGGCGTTCCGCAACTGGCTCATCAATGAGTCGGGCATGAGCCGCAAGGCGGAGCCCGAGTCCGGTGCGGGGCCGGCCTAGTGGATCTACACGCCTAGGCGCCGCTGGCCGGTGTGCCGGCCCGGCGGGGCAGAAACGTCGCCAGCAGCGTAAGCAGGGCAAAGCCGGCGCCGGCGATGAATGTCCATTGTGCGCCGTGCATTTCCCACAGCAAGCCGGCGAGCACGCTGGCCAGCAGCATGGCGAGGCCGCTGACGAGGTTGAAGAAGCCGTAGGCGGTACCGCGCAGTTCGGCAGGGGCGCTGTCGGCCACCATGCGCGCGAGCAGGCCTTGCGTCATGCCCATGTGCAGCCCCCACAGCGCAATGCCTGCCACCAGCGACGTCCAGTGCGTGCCGGAGGCGAGGATGAGGTCGGCCGCGATCAGCACCGCGAGCCCCAGTCCCAGCAACAGCGTGTGGCTCGCGCCATCCGACAGCTTTCCGAAGGGGTAGGCGGTGAGGGCGTACACGACGTTCATGCCAACCAGCACCAGCGGGGTCAGTGCGATCGCCAGTCCGCCATCGAGCGTCCGCAGCACGAGGAAGGCTTCGGAGAAGCGCGCCAGCGTGAACAGGGCCCCGATCGCGACCACCCACCAGTACGCTGAGGACAGCAGGCGAAGGTTTTCGCGCTTGAGCGGGTTGGTGCGCCTTGCCTGTGGCGGACGTTCGGGTTCGCGTACGCCGAACAGCAGCAGCGCCACCGACAGCACGCCGGGCACGATGGCGACCCAGAACACCGCACGAAAATCGTTTGCCCACAGCAGCATCAGCCCCATGGCGAGCAGCGGGCCGACGAAGGCTCCGACGGTGTCGAGCGACTGGCGCAGACCGAACGCCGCGCCGCGCATCTCGGGCGGGGCGATGTCGGCAACCAGCGCGTCGCGCGGCGCGCCGCGGATGCCCTTGCCGACACGGTCGATCAGCCGCGCACCCAGCACCAGACCGGGGCCGCTGGCGAGTGCGAACAGTGGCTTGGACAGTGCGCCGAGACCGTAGCCGAGCACTGCCAGCGGTTTGCGCTTGCCCCAGTAATCGGACAGCACGCCGGAGAAGACCTTCACGATCAGCGCCGTGGCCTCGGCCGCGCCTTCGATCAGCCCGACCACCAGCGTCCCCGCGCCCAGGCTGGTGACCAGGAAGACCGGCAGCAGGCTGTGGATCAGCTCGGAAGACACATCCATCAGCAGGCTGACAAAGCCCAGCATCCAGATCGCAGGTGGCAGCCCCGCCTTCGGAGACGGTTTGAGAGGAGAGGCTTCGCTCGCGGGGCCGGGGTCGCTCATGCCTGCTATATACGCCCCTCGCGCTTGAGTTGCCACTCCTTGACCAGGGCATACAGCGCCGGAATCACTGCCAGCGTCAGCACGGTGGAAGAAATCATCCCGCCCACCATCGGGGCGGCGATGCGGCTCATGACTTCCGAACCGGTGCCGGTGCTCCACATGATGGGCAACAGGCCTGCCATGATCGCAACCACCGTCATCATCTTCGGGCGCACGCGCTCCACCGCGCCGTCCATGATGGCGTGGTAGAGGTCGGCCGGGGTCGGGGCGAGACCTTCCGCAGCGCGTCTGGCCCGGATCTCCTTCCACGCCTGATCAAGGTAGATCAGCATGATCACGCCGGTTTCCGCCGCCACCCCGGCGAGCGCGATGAAGCCGACCGCCACCGCAACGCTCATCTGGTAGTCGAGCCACCACATCAGCCAGACGCCGCCCACCAAGGCGAAAGGCACCGACAGCATCACGATCAGGGTTTCGCTCAAGCGGCGGAAGTTGAGATAGAGCAGCACGAAGATCAGCGCCAGCGTCAGCGGTCCGACCACGGCGAGCTTGGCCTTGGCGCGTTCCATGTTCTCGAACTGGCCGCTCCAGGTGGCGTAGTAGCCGGGCGGGAAGCTGACCTGCTCGGTCACCGCCTGCTGTGCGCGCTTGACGAAGGCGCCGATGTCGCCGTCGCGGGTGTCGACATAGACGTAGGCCGCAAGCAGCGCGTTCTCGGTGCGGATCGCCGGCGCGCCACGCTGCAGGCTGACCGTTGCCAGCTGGCCGAGCGGGATCGGACCGTTGGCGGTCGGCACATAGATCTCGGTGGCGATGCGCTGCGGATCATCGCGCAGGCTGCGCGGGTAGCGCACGCTGACGTTGTAGCGCTCCAGCCCTTCGACGGTGGTGGTGACGCTGTCGCCGCCGAGTGCGGTCGCGACCACGTCGAGCACCATGCCGACGCTCAGCCCGTAGCGCGCGATCTGGTCGCGGCGCGGCTCGATATCCACGTAGTAGCCGCCGGCGACACGTTCGGCATAGGCGCTGGAGGTGGCGGGCAGGCTGCGCACGGCGGCTTCGACCTGGCGTGCCACCTGCTCAAGGGTGTCGAGGTCCTTGCCGAACACCTTGACCCCGACCGGGGTGCGGATGCCGGTGGAGAGCATGTCGATGCGGGCCTTGATCGGCATGGTCCACGAGTTGGCCAGCCCGGGGAACTTGAGTGCGGCGTCCATCTCCGCGATCAATCCATCCACCGTCAGCCCGGGACGCCATTCGTCCTTGGGCTTTAGATTGATGACGGTCTCGAACATTTCCAGCGGCGCCGGGTCGGTGGCGGAGTTGGCACGACCGGCCTTGCCATAGACCGAGGCCACTTCGGGGAAGGTCTTGATGATGCGGTTGGTGGTGGCCAGCAGGCGTCCGGCTTCGGTCACCGACATGCCGGGCAGGGCCGCGGGCATGTAGAAGATTGCGCCTTCGTTGAGCGTGGGCATGAATTCGGAGCCGATCTGGCGAGCCGGGAAGACGGTTGCCGCCATCGCGACCAGGGCGACGAGGATGGTGAGTACCTTGAAGCGCATCACCTGGCGGATGATCGGGCGGTAGACCCAGATCAGGAAGCGGTTCACCGGGTTCTTCGCCTCCGGCAGGATGTGCCCGCGCACGAAGAACAGCATCAGCACCGGTACCAGCGTCACCGACAGCAGCGCCGCGCCGGCCATGGCAAAGGTCTTGGTGAAGGCCAGAGGCGAGAACATGCGGCCCTCCTGGCCTTCGAGCGTGAACACCGGGAGGAAGGACACGGTGATGATCAGCAGCGAGAAGAACAGCGCCGGCCCTACCTCCTTGCAGGCGCGGATGATGGTCTGCGCATGTTCGGCACGCGTGGCATCGGGTGGCAGGCGCTCGAGCCGTTTGTGGGCGTTCTCGATCATGACGATCGCCGCGTCCACCATGGCGCCGATGGCAATCGCAATGCCGCCCAGACTCATGATGTTGGAACCCAGGTCGAGCGCGCGCATGGCGATGAAGGCGACCAGGATGCCCAGCGGCAGGGTGATGATGGCGACCAGCGCGCTGCGCACATGAAGCAGGAAGATGACGCACACCGCAGCCACGATCAAACTTTCTTCCATCAGCGTCCATTTCAGGTTGGCGATGGCGTCCTCGATCAGCGTCGAGCGGTCGTACACCGGAATGATCTCGACGCCTTCCGGCAGGCCGGGCGCGAGCTCGGCGAGCTTGGCCTTGACGCTGGCGATCACGTCGAGCGCATTCTGGCCGAAGCGGGCCATCACGATGCCGGAAGCGACTTCGCCCTCGCCGTTGAGTTCGGCGATGCCGCGCCGTTCGGCCGGCACCAGCTCCACCCGGCCGATGTCGGCCACCGTAACGGGCGTGCCGCCCACGCTTTTCAGCACCAGGTTCTCGATGTCCTCCACGCCGCGCAGATAGCCGCGGCCGCGCACCATGTACTCCTTTTCCGCCATCTCGATGACGCGTCCGCCAACGTCGCGGTTGGAGGCGCTGATCACCTTGCCCACCTCGTCGAGCGCGATGCCGAAAGTGGCGAGGCGGTGCGGGTCGACCGTCACCTGGTACTCGCGCACGAAGCCGCCGACGCTGGCCACTTCCGAGACGCCCTCGGCCTGGGTGAGTTGATAGCGCAGATACCAGTCCTGCAGGCTGCGGGTGTCGGCAAGCGACATGTTCTTGCCCGTCACCGCGTACTGGAACACCCAGCCGACGCCGGTCGCGTCCGGGCCAATCTGCGGCGCCACGCCGGCAGGCAGACGCCCCGCGGCGGAGCTGAGGTATTCGAGCACGCGCGAACGCGCCCAGTAGATGTCGGTGCCGTCCTCGAAGATCACGTACACATAGGACGCGCCGAACATCGAGAAGCCGCGCACCACCTTGGCCCGCGGCACCGCGAGCATCGAGGTCGTGAGCGGATAGGTCACCTGATCCTCGACCACCTGCGGCGCCTGTCCGGGATAGTCGGTGTAGACGATGACCTGCACGTCCGAGAGGTCGGGGATGGCGTCGAGCGGCGTCTTCTTGACCGCATAGAGGCCACCGCCGATCAGGAACAGCGTTGCCAGAATGACGAGAAAGACATTGCGCGCGGACCAGTCGATGACGCGATCCAGCATGTCAGTGGCTCCCGTGGGCGCTGTCGGACGCAGCGCTTGCGGCGCCTGGCTTCACCTCGTCGATGCGGGTGATGACGAATTCGCCCGGCGCACGTTGCTCGAAGGTGAAGCGGACCGGGGTGCCCGGCGCGATGTCAGCGGTCAGCTCGGGGGTGTCGAGGCCAAAATCCATGGTCATGTCCGGCCATTTCAGGGCGGGAATCGGCTCGTGGGTGAAGGTCGCCGTGCCGCTTTCGGTGTCGGCGGCCTCGAATACGCCAGAGGCCTCGTAACTGGTGGTTGCGGCTTCGTCCGCTTCGCTCAGATTGGAGAGCGCGGCCTTGAGCTGACTCTCGGAGTCGATCAGGAAGTTGGCCGACACCACCACGCGGTCGTCTGCCTGCACGCCGTCGAGCACTTCCACCTCGGTGCGTCCGCGTTGTCCGAGCTTGACCGGCTGCGGCTTGAAGCGGCCCTCGTCGAGGGCGAGCAGCACGACCTGACGGGCGCCATCGTCGATCACTGCCGAAATCGGCACGGTCACGCGTGGCGCAGCGCCAGCGCTGGCCAGATCGACATGCGCGAACATGCCCGGGCGCAGCAGACCGTCACGATTGTCGAGCGTCAGTCGCACCGGCGTGGAGCGGGTGGCGCTGTTGAGCGTGGGGTAGAGATAATCGACGCGGGCCTCGAAGCTGCGTCCGGGAAAGGCGTCGAGGCTGATCGTCGCCGCCTGGCCGACCCGTACCCGGGCCAGGTCCTGCTCGAAGATGTCGGCGATGACCCACACGGTGGAGAGATCGGCAATGCGGTAGATCGCCTCGCCTGCCATGAAGCGTGCCCCCTGAACCGCGCGTTTTTCCAGCACCACGCCATTGGCGGGGGCGTTGAAGGTCTGGCGCGACGGGACTTTTCCGCCGGCCGGCGCCGCGATCTCCCAGTTGCGCAGGCGTGCGCGGGTGGCATCGGCGAGGCGGGCGGCCGCTTCGGCGGCGACGGGATCGCTGCCGGCGCTGCTGCGCTGCAGGCGTTCGGCAATATTCAGCTCCTCGCCGGCGGACTGCAGCTCGGGGCTGTACACCGAAAACAGCGGCTGGCCGCGACGAACCGGGTCGCCCACGGCATTGACGTAGAGGCGTTCGATCCAGCCTTCGAAGCGGGGGGCAACGTCGACCACGGTGCGTTCATTGACTTCGATACGACCCACGGCGCGAACAACGGCGTCGAGCACCTTGTTTTCAGCCAGCGCGGTCTTCACCCCCAGGGTCTGTACCCGCGCAGGGCTGACACGGACCACGCCGCTGTCGTCCGGCGTGTCGTCGGCATACACCGGAATGTAGTCCATCCCCATCGAGTCCTTCTTGGGCTCGGGCGAGGTGTCGGGCAGGCCCATCGGGTTGCGGTAATAAAGAATCTTGCGCGCCTCACCGCTGGCGTCGCCTTGTGCAGTGCCTGCAGGCGCTGCTGCCGTGTCCATCGCGTTGGGCATGGCATCGTTACGGCTGCCTGCCCAGTAGCCTGCGCCAAGGGCGAGTACGACCGCAAGTGCGGTCAGCGAGCGATTCAGGCCTGAATTCACGGCAGCTCTCCAGCAATCTTTTCGAGTTCGGTCAATGCAAGGCGTGCGTCGAGTTCGGCCTGCAGCAGGGCGAGGCGGGTGGCCACCAACTGGCGCTCGGCTTCGAGCACGGTGTCGAAGTCGACGCTGCCGGCGGCAAAGGCCGAGCGGCTGGCGTCACGCGTGGCTTCTGCCTGCGGCAGCAGGGTGCCGCGCAACAGGCGCAGGCTGTCGTGGCCCGCGCTGTAGGCTGCATGTGCGCTGCCAAGCTCACCCTGCAGCTTCGCCTCCACCGCTTCGCGGCGGGCGTCGGCAGCTGTCAGCATGTAGGTCGCCTCGCGCTCGCGGGCCCGCCGTGCCGATTGCTGCAGCGGAATCATGACCTCGAACATCACATCCCATGATGGGTCGCCCCCGCGCGGACGGTTGTTGGTGAGGCCGATGCTGAAGTCCGGGTAGCGGTCGCGCCAGGTGCGGTCGCGCTCGAAGCGGGCGGCTTCAACGCCGGCGGCTTCGGCTGCAAGCAGCGGGTTACGGTCGCGGGTATGTGTCAGCAGCTGGTCGATGGGCGGCAGGTCGACGAGCGGCGCCGGTTCCGCCGGTGCGGCAAGCGGGCTGTTCGGTGCGCGCGCGAGCAGTGCGTTGAGGGCGGCGGCGGCCGTGCGGCGGCGCTGCTCGACGGCAACCAGGGACAGGCGCTGGGCGGTGATCTCGCGTTGCGCGCGCAGTACGGCCTGCTGCGGCAGCAGGCCGAGGCGGTAGCGTGAGAGGGTGATTTCCTCAAGACCCTGCAGCAGGCGCAGTGCGTCCCGGTTCAATACGGCTTCGCGGTCGGCTGCGTAGTAGCGCAGCCACGCGCCCTTGATGCTCGCGCTCAGCTCCAGCCACACTGCTTCGCGTCCGGCGTCGGCGCGTCCTGCACGTGCGGTGGCGGCGCGGACGTCGAGTTCGCGTTTGCCCCAGGCGGGAAACGACTGCACCACGCGATAGCGGGTTTCGCCCACCTCGCCCGGCAGAATCGTTGTGCCGCCACCGCGCATGGTGTTGGTGGCGTCCATCAGTTCGATCTGGAATGCCGGGTCTGGCAGCGCGCCGGCGGGTTCGATGCGCTCGCGTGCAGCCTCGGCCTCGGCCCGTTCGGCGGCAAAGGCCGGGTTGTGGAGGCGGGCATGTTCGATCAGTCCGTCGACGCTGCCGCCGAGCATCGGGCCGTCGGCCAGCGCCGGCGCGGCACTGAGCAAGGCATAGAGGACCGAAGTTGCCAGCAGTCCCCGGGGAAGGCGCAGATCAGTCATGGCGGCCTTGATGAAAGAGAGTTTCAGACAAGGAGTCGCTTGCAGTTCGCGTTCAGGCGAGGCATGCGGGGCGGTTCCAGCAGTGGATTCGACGGTGCGCGCTGGTGCGTAGCCGGCCCGACCCGTGCTGCGCCCCGGCCCCGTGGGGAGCGATCACCGGGGGACGGATTACTTGGCGACTTCCAGTTCGGTCACGGTAAAGGCACCACTGACGCGCTCCGCCTTGAAGCGGATCCTGTCTCCAACCTTTACGCCATTCAGCAGGGCAGGATCGCTGGCGCGAAACACCATGGTCATGGGCGGCATGTCGAGGTTGGCGAGCGGGCCGTGGCTGATGGTGAGCTTGCCTGCAGCCGCGTCGAGCTTTTTCACCGTGCCCTCTGACATCATCCCGGCAGCGTCGTGCATGTTGCCCATGCCGGCCTGGTGCCCAGCGTGGTCGTTGCTGGCAAGCGCAGGGGCACTGATCGCGAGGGTGGCGAAGGTGGCGACGGCAAGGGTGGCGAGGGTGGTTTTCATGGCTGTTCCTTATGTGGGTCTGTACGAGTGATTGCCGTGGCGGTGAGTGGCGTTAGCCTCCGGCTCAACGGACGATGAGCGCGCCTTTCATGCCTGCCTGATAGTGGCCCGGCATCAGGCAGGCAAATTCGAAATCCCCTGCGCGGTTGAAGGTCCAGGTCATTTCCGCCTTCTCGCCGGCCGGGACGTGCGCCATCCACGGCTCGTCATGCACCATGTCTGGAAAACGCATCATCAGGGCTGCGTGCTCGGCGAGTGTTTCCGGCGTGCCGATGACCATCTCGTGCAGTACCGCACCCGTGTTGTGGTGCTCGAAGCGGATGGTTTCGCCCAGCCTCACCGCGATACGGTCCGGGGTGAAGCGCATGTCGTCGCTCATTTCGATGCGGATCGTGCGGTGCGCCTTGCCGGGTGCGCCGGCAATTCCCCACGCCTGCTGCTCGGCGGCATCGGGTGTCTTTGCCTTGCCAGTGTGGGCAGCGTCGCCATGGGCGCGCGCCATGGAGGTGAAGCCAAGCAAGCCGCTGGCGATACCGGCAGCAATAAAGCGGCGGCGGCTGGTCATGGCTGCCTCCGCTCGTGCCCGGGCAGCGTGGAAATTGCGTTGAAGCTGTTGTTGCGGGCGCAAGAGGTCATGGATGGTCAGTCTTGGTGATAGGCGGGGCAACGAAGATACGTGTCCGACTTGAGCCACGCAATCTTGCCTGTCGGTGACGGACAGAAAGCTGACGCGAACATTACATCTTTGTAATCCTGGCTCGACGCTGGGCGGCGGCGGGCACAATATGGGGAACACTGCATTCGAGGCGGGCAAGCCGTGAAGATCCTGATTGTCGAGGACGAACCCAAAACCGGCGACTACCTGCGCCAGGGCCTGGTCGAGGCGGGCTTCGTGGTCGATCTCGCGCGCGACGGACTCGACGGTCTGCACCTGGCGCTTGGCGGCGGTTACGACCTGATCGTGCTCGACGTGATGCTGCCCTCGCTTGATGGCTGGGGCGTATTGCAGACCGTGCGCGGGCAGGGGCAGGAGATGCCGGTGCTCTTTCTTACGGCGCGCGACCAGGTCGAGGACAGGGTGCGTGGCCTGGAGCTCGGGGCCGATGACTACCTGGTGAAGCCGTTTGCCTTTTCCGAGCTGCTTGCCCGTGTGCGTACCCTGTTGCGCCGGGGCAAGGCGAAGGAGCCCGAGCTGCTGCGTGCGGCCGACCTCGAACTCGACCTCGTGCGCAGGCGCGTGCTGCGCGCGGGTGTGCGCATCGACCTCACCGCCAAGGAGTTCGCGCTGCTTGAGTTGCTGCTGCGGCGGCAGGGCGAGGTGCTGCCGCGTTCGCTGATCGCCTCGCAGGTGTGGGACATGAATTTCGACAGCGACACCAACGTGATCGAAGTGGCCGTGCGGCGGTTGCGCGCCAAGGTGGACGAGCCCTTCGAGCCGCGCCTGATCCGTACCGTGCGCGGCATGGGCTACGTGCTCGAAGCGACCGGGGAGAGCTGAGCGTGCGCGTTCCGCTGTCGCTGACCGCACGCCTGGGATTGCTCTTCGCGGTACTCACCGCCTGTCTGCTTATTGTCGTCGGGGTCGTGCTCGGACGTGCTGCCGAGGATCACTTTCGCGAGCTGGACGAGCACGAACTGTCGGGCAAGTTCAGCCTGATCGCCAAGCTGTTGCAGCGGGTGGGTTCTGCTGCGGAGCTGGAGGCGCTTCCGCAGGCGCTGGACGATGCCTTTACCGGTCACGACGGGGTGTCGCTGTTGATGCGCGACGATGAGGGCAGCGTGATCTACGTGCTCAACGCATCACAGTTTGCCCCTGCCCAACTCGCAGGCGAGGCTCTCGCCAATGGTAGCGGGGCGTGGCGGCTGGACGGGCGTGACTTCGTGGGGCGCGAAACAGTGCTGGAGATGCCGCTTTCCTCGCGTCCGGTCCGGGTGCTGCTCGGGCTTGATATTGTTCATCACACCCGCTTCCTCGACGAGGTGCGCATGCGGATGTGGATCGGTATCGTGGTGGCGACGGCCGTGGCCGCGCTGCTGGGCTGGCTGGCCGCGCACAGAGGTCTCGCACCCCTGCGCCGGGTGACCGAGGTGGCAAGGCGGCAGTCGGCGGATCGTCTCGGCGTACGCCTGATCGAGGGCGATGCGCCGGCCGAGGTGCGCGAACTGGTAGAGGCGCTCAACGGCATGTTCGAACGCCTCGAACGGTCCTTCCAGCGCCTCGCCGACTTCTCCGCCGATATCGCCCACGAACTGCGCACGCCGGTCTCCAACCTGATGACGCAGACCGCCGTCGCGCTGTCGCGTGCGCGCAGCACCGAAGAGTACCGCGAAGTGCTTGGCTCGAATCTGGAGGAGTACGAACGCATCGCGCGCATGGTGAGCGACATGCTGTTTCTGGCGCAGACCGAGAACGGACACCTGCCGCGACCCGCCGAAGTGGTGTCGCTGGCCGACGAGGCACGCGCGCTGGCAGAGTTCTACGATGCGCTCGCCGAGGAACAGGGCGTGCGTGTCGAGGTCAACGGAGAAGCACGGGTCAGCGGCGACCGACTGATGTTGCGGCGCGCGGTTTCAAACCTGCTGTCGAATGCCCTCAGGCACGCGTCGCGCGGCACAACGGTGGACATCGATGTTTCGGCTTCGAAGGGTGAGGCCGTGCTGCGGGTGTGCAACGCCGGCGACAGCATCGCCCCCGAGCAGCTTGGCCGGATCTTTGAACGCTTTCACCGCGCAGGGCCGGAGCGTCACCGGCATGGCGAGGGCGCCGGACTGGGGTTGGCCATCACCCGCTCGATTGTCGAGGCCCACGGCGGGCGCGTGAGCGCAGTATCGGACGCGGGGCGCACGGTCTTCGAGATTGTCCTTCCGCTGGCGTCTTTTTCCTGATTGGCCCGGATATCAAACTGTCACAAGGAGGTTTCATGAACCCGCATTCCACACGATTCCGTCTTCCGCATCGACTCGTGCTCGCCACCGCGCTGGTCGCGGCCGTATCGGCCTCGCCTGCACTGGCTGCCGGCGAGGAGGTGACGATGTACAAGGACCCGAATTGCGGCTGTTGCGGCAAATGGGCCGAGCACATGCGTGAGAACGGCTTCAAGGTGAAAGAGATCGCTTCAGCGCAGATGAGCGACGTCAAGCGCAGCGCCGGCGTACCGCAGGCGCTCGGCTCGTGCCACACCGCGAAGGTGGGCGGCTATGTGGTCGAAGGCCATGTGCCGGCCGCTGATGTGAAGCGGATGCTGACCGAGCAGCCGAAGATCGTCGGCATCTCGGCGCCGGGCATGCCGATGGGTTCGCCTGGCATGGAGGGGCCGTATCCGGCCGATCGTTACAAGGTCGTCAGTTTCGGCAGCGACGGCAGTCACGAGGTTTTCGCCAGCCACTGAGGATGGTGGCGCACCATCCCGTGTGGCCGTCGCTGCGCTTGACCGCTTCAGGCCTCAGGCAAGCGGCGGGGTGTTGCTTTCTGCTGCTTCAACTTCAGGCTCGGCGTCGGCATTGTCGTCGCTGCCGCCTGCCGCCTTGGCGGCGAGTTTCTGGATGCGTTTTTCTTCCTGCTTGCGCTTCTTTGCCAGGTCTCGCTGGCGTTTCTCGAACTGGTAATTTGGCTTGGCCAAGTGGCCTCCTCTGATTGCCCCGTAGGGCAGAATCGAACGCGGGTGAAGGAAGGAGAAACGGTTACTTGATGCTTCCGTTTCCGAGGGGAGCAGCACAAGATAAATGGGCGCCGCCGGATGACCCCGGTCGGAGGCTTGTCCTCCACGAGGGCACCGTTGTGGGGGATGTCATTGGCGGTCATGCGTTCGCGCCTTGCGCGGAGAGGCATGATGCGCTGATTCGGTGGTCAGGCAGAGCCTCGCCCGCTCGTGCAGCGCCTCCATTATGACAGGGTTGCCGACGGATGCTACTCGCCGACCCTTCCTCTTCCGGCCTTGACCGCGGCGCGCCGGGTCTTGCCTTCAAGCCGGCGCGTAACCGAGCCCCGGGTGGGGCGCGTCGGTCGGCGCGTCTTTTGCACCGTGGCCGCGCTCTCGATGAGTTCCTCCAGTCGGCGGATTGCCTCGGCACGATTCTTTTCCAGGCTGCGAAAGGCCTGTGCCTTGATGATGATCACGCCGTCCTTGCTGATGCGCTGGTCGCCGAGGCGCAGCAGGCGCTCGCGGATGGCCTCGGGCAGCGACGATGCGGCGATGTCGAAGCGCAGGTGCACCGCGTTCGACACCTTGTTGACGTTCTGCCCACCCGAGCCCTGGGCGCGGATGGCGGTAATGTCGACTTCTTCCGGCAGGATGGTGAAATGGATGCGCATGCGGGGCGGCCGGTGCAGGAGTTGGGTGTTATTGTCGCCCATGTGCTGGCGTCCTGCCATGCGCACCTCATCACCCTATCGAGCACCCTATGCAATGCTTTGAGTACCAGATCCGCAGCGACATCCACCAGATCGCCGAAGACGTCGCCCGCGCCCACGGCAGCCGCGAAAAAGACCGCCTGCGCGCCTATACGGAGGTCGTGCTGGCGGAGCTGAACAAGCTCGGCGCCCAGGGCTGGGAGCTGATGCAGGCACCGGACAGCAATACCAACCGCAACTGGATCTTCAAGCGCGCGGTGGGTTGAGGCGAAACGAAGCGATCAAACGACTCTGACCCCTTTGATCCCTTTGATCCTGGATCTCATGAAAATCATGAGGCGATTTCGGTCGGAATCCTGATGCGGCGGATGCGACGCCGAAGGCACACTGGGGCTGTGAGCGGTCATCCAGAACGCCATGTCGCTTTACCGACCAACAGGAGACACGTCATGAAATGGGAAACCCCTGCAGCCTGCGATTTTCGTTTTGGGTTTGAAATCACGATGTACATCGCCACCCGTTAAGGTGATCGGGCGGGGTGGCGCATACAGCGTCGGCCCCGCAGAAACTGGTTGCCGCGTTGCTTCCTGCCCACGGGAATACAGCGAACAAGAACGGGGGAGAGCGCCATGATGTCGTTTCTGAGAGCCGGCCTGGCGCTCTTCGCGCTGCTATGCCTCACGGCGGCGCCGGTTCGTGCTGCCGAACTGCCGGTGCTGCGGGTTGGCGTGCTGCAGTTCGGCACGGTCAGCTGGGAACTGGCGGTGATGCAGAAAGGCGGGTTTGCCGAGCGCGAGGGCGTGCGGATCGAGGTCGTGCCGCTGGCGCTGAAGGATGCAGCCAATATCGCCATGCTCGGCAGTGCAGTCGATGTCGTGGTCAATGACTGGATCTGGGTTGCGCGTCAGCGCGCCGAGGGGCAGGACTTCACCTTTGTGCCGTATTCGCTGGCGGTGGGCGGGGTGATGGTGCGTCCCGACGCCGGGGTCAAAACGTTCGCCGACCTCAAGGGCAAGCGTCTGGGTGTGGCCGGCGGGCCACTCGACAAGAGCTGGCTGCTGCTGCGCGCCTATGCCCGCCGCACCGTGGGAGCGGACGCCGCAGGCTGGCTGGAGCCGGCTTTCGTTGCGCCGCCGCTGCTCAACGAGCTGATGCTGCGCGGGGAATTTCCCGCGGCGATGAACTTCTGGCACTACGGCGCGCGCCTGCGGGCCGCGGGCATGGTGCCGCTGCTGAGCATGGGCGAGATCCTGCGCACCCTCGACGTGGATGCCGAGTTGCCGCTGGTGGGCTGGGTTTTTCGTGAGAAGTGGGCGGCGGCGCATCCGCAGGCGATACGCAGTTTTTTGCGCGCCTCGGCCGCGACCAAGCAGCACATGCTTGAATCGGACGCGGTGTGGGATGAGCTGCGGCCGATGATGAAGGTCACGGACGATGCCACTTTCGTGGCGCTGCGCGAGGGATTCCGTGCGGGCATTCCCGCTGCGAGCATGGGTGAGTCCGAGCAGGTGGCACGCAAGGTGTTCGCCATCCTCGCCGCCGAGGGCGGGCAGGCCTTGGTCGGCAAGGCCACATCGCTTGCCAGCGGTACCTTCTGGGCCGGGGGCCTGGAACGGTGATCGAGCGGGTCCAGGGCGCCGGCCACGACACCGCTGCACAGCATCTGGCTGCGGCATCCGCGCCACTTTCCAGGCGCTTTCGCCATGGCGGCGACGCGGGCGTTCGCCTCGCTTCGCTGCTCGTGTTCGTGGTGTTGTGGCATGTGCTGGCGTCCGTGCTGCAGAGCAACGCGCTGCCAGCGCCGCTGACGGTGTTCGGTCGTGTGATCGACGAAACCCTGTCGCTGGTGATGCCGTATCACCTGGGCATCACCCTGTCGCGGGTGGTGATCGCGTTTGCCGCCGCGATGGTGATTGGCACCGTGATCGGCATCGCGATGGGGCGCTGGCGCACGCTCGATCTCTTCCTCGACGGATGGCTGGTGCTCGGGCTCAATGTGCCGGCGCTGGTCACGATCATCCTGTGTTACGTCTGGTTCGGCCTCAACGACACCGCCGCGATTGTCGCGGTGGCGATCAACAAGATCCCCACCGTGATCGTTACCGTGCGCGAGGGCGCACGTGCGGTCGATCCGCGCCTGATGCAGGTCGCCAGCGCCTATCGCCTGCCGCGCTGGCGCACGCTGTCACGGGTGTATCTGCCGCAGCTCTACCCCTATCTGATGGCAGCCGCGCGCACCGGGCTGTCGCTGATCTGGAAGATCGTGCTGGTGGTGGAGCTGCTCGGGCGCAGCAACGGCATCGGCTTCCAGCTCAATGTCTTCTTCCAGTTCTTCGACATCGCCGGCATCCTGGCCTATACGCTGGTGTTCGCCGCGATCGTGCTGGTGGTCGAGGCCTTTGCGCTGCGCCCGCTCGAGCGCCGGCTGACGCGGTGGAGGGGCTGAGCGATGCTGGATATCGAGATTGTGCGCAAGTGTTATCCGGACCGGGGCGGGCGCTCGCATATTGCGCTGGCAGATTTGCGGCTGCAGGTCCAGCCGGGCGAATTTGTCTGTGTGGTCGGCCCCTCGGGCTGCGGCAAGAGCACCTTGCTCAACGTCGTCGGCGGGCTCGATCACGATGTGAGCGGGCGCGTCACCCTGGATGGCAGTCCCTTGCAGGACGGCATCGGCTTCATGTTCCAGGAGCCGCGTCTGATGCCGTGGCTGACCGTGATCGAGAACGTGCTGCTGGTGGCGGGCGATGATCCGACTGCACCGGCACGGGCGCGCGACCTGTTGCAGGCGATGGAACTGGGCGACGTGCTCGACGCCTATCCGGGCCGGCTCTCCGGCGGCATGCAGCGCCGGGTGGCGCTGGCGCGGGCCTTCGTGATCGAGCCCCGGGTGCTGCTGATGGACGAGCCCTTCGTGTCGCTCGACGCGCCCACCGCCGACCGCCTGCGCGCGATGCTGGTCAGTTTGTGGCAGCGCTGCAATACCTCCGTGCTGTTCGTTACCCACGACCTGCGCGAGGCACTGGCGCTGGGCGGTCGCGTGTGTTTCATGTCCGGTGCGCCGGGCAGGGTGATGCTGGAGTGGCGGGAAGGGTTGAGCGGTCCGCGCTTGCCCAACGATGCCGCGGTGCTCGCACTGCAGCGCGAACTGCTCGACCGCCATCCGGCCCTGCTGGCCGGTTTGCTGGATCAAAGTGGAAATGCAGGTCAGGGAAGGGCACAGGGCAGAAACAACATTGAGGTGCGCACGGATGCATGAGGACGTGGTGGTCGCGCAGTGGTCGCTGCAGGTCGAGGAGGTGCGCAAATCCTACGGCACGCGCGAGGCGCTCAAGGGCGTCAGCCTGACGGTGAGGCCGGGCGAGTTCGTTGCGCTGCTGGGGCCGAACGGGGCGGGCAAGAGCACCCTGTTCCAGCTGCTTACCGGCCTGTTCAATGCCGACGGCGGCGTGGTGCGGGTGTGCGGTCACGACATGCAGCGCGAACCGGTGCGAGCGCTGGGCCGTATCGGCGTGGTGTTTCAGCAGATGACGCTCGACCTCGACCTGAGCGTGGAGGCCAATCTGGTGTTTCACGCCCGCCTGCATGGCATCGCCGGGCGCGAATCGAAGGCCCGGATTGCGGATGCGCTGCAACGGCTGGGGCTGTCCGAACGCGCCCACGACCGGGTACGCGAGCTCTCCGGCGGCAACCGGCGCAAGGTCGAACTGGCGCGGGCGCTGGTGCACAAACCCTCGGTCTTGCTGATGGACGAGGCCACGGTGGGGCTCGACCCTGCCTCGCGTCGACAGCTGCTGGACGAGGTGCTGGCGCTGCGCGAGGGCGGCGTGGGTATTTTGTGGGCCTCGCACCTGGTGGATGAGGCTGAGGAAGCCGATCGCGTGATCGTGCTGCACCGTGGAAAGATCCTCGCCGAAGGAACGCCGCAGTCGCTGGTGGCCGCTTCCGGTGTGGCGTCGCTGGCCGAGGCTTTCATGACCATGACGGAGGGTGGCGAACCCTCATCAGGATCGCTGCAGTCGTCAAAATGAATAACCAACAGGAGATTGTCCTCATGCGTCTGAACTCCCTCAGCATGGCACTCGCTGCCAGTGCGCTGTTACTTCTGCCTGTGAGCGCCGTGCACGCCAAGGGCTCCGGCCAGATCTTTGTCAGCAGCGAGAACGACAATGCGGTGACCGTGCTCGACGGCAAGACCTACGCGGTGGTGAAGACCATTCCCACCGGTGAGCGACCGCGCGACATGAGGCTCAGCACTGACGGCCAGAAACTGTTCGTGATCGCGAGCAATTCCGAGCGGGTGGACGTGATCGACATCGCCAGGCTGGCGGTGGAACGCTCGATTGAAGTCGGCGAAGATCCGGAGATGTTCGCCTTCAGCCCTGACAGCAAGCGCTTCTATGTGTCGATGGAAGAAGACGCCAAGGTGTCGGTGATCGACGTCGCGGCCGGCAAGAAAGTGGCCGAGATCGAGGTCGGCGAGGAGCCTGAGGGCGTGATGATGAGCCCTGACGGCAAGCGCCTGTATGTGACCTCGGAAGTTGCCAACATGGTGCATGTGATCGACACCGCGACCAACGAAATCGCCGCCAATATCGTGGTCGGCAACCGGCCGCGCCGCTTCGCCGCCACCCCGGACAGCAGCGAGATCTGGGTCACCAACGAACTCGGCGGCTCGGTCACCATCATCGATGGCAGGAAAAACGAGATCAAGGGCACCGTATCGTTCGCGCCCAAGGGCTTCCGTGCCGACGATGTGACCCCGGTCGGCATCGCCATGACCCGCGACGGCAAGACCGCCTATGTCACCCTGGGGCGTGCCAACCATGTCGCCGTGGTCGATGTCGCCAGCCGTGCGGTGAAGGAATACGTGCTGGTCGGGCAGCGCGCGTGGGGTGTCACCCTGAGCCGCGACCAAAGTCGGTTGTTCGTTGTGAATGGGCTGTCGGACGACATGTCGATCGTTGATACCAGGAACAACAAGGTGTTGCGTTCGGTTCCGGTCGGGCGCGTGCCGCATACCGCGGTGATTGACGACTGATCCGAACGCTGCTGGTGCGACTGCGGGGCCGCTGCTTGCCCGGCAGTCGCCAGACTCCAGGGAATTTCACATGCCATTTTCGACTCTCCTTCGCCGATCGCTGGCCATCGTCGCCGTGCTGTTGTTCAGCCTGCCTGCTGCCGCAGAGACCATCCGCTTCGCCTTCCTTGAGCTCGACAAGGATGCGCGATACGACGAGAAGCGAACCTTCCATCGCAATCTGTCGCAAGCCTTTGGCAGGCCCTTTGCCGGCGCCGAGGTGGCGATGCGGGAAGCGCGTTTCGTCGGCCAGGCGCTCAAGCTCGAGTTCGCGCTCGAACGGGTGAAGGGTGCCGACGCCGCAGCATTGCTGGCGCAGGTGAATACGCTGCAGTCTGCGGGGGTGCGCTATTTCCTGGTCGACGCGCCGGCCGAGGTCGTGGCCGAACTGGCCAGGGCCACTCGCGGCAAGGAACTGCTGCTGTTCAACGTGTCGGCCGCAGACGACGTGCTACGTCAGGAGCAATGCCAGCCGCATCTCTTCCACACCTTGCCCAACCATGCGATGCAGACCGACGCGATGGCGCAGTATCTGGTGTCGCGCAAGTGGCGTTCGGTGCTGCTGCTGGAAGGGCCGCTGGCGGCCGACAAGTTGCTGGGCGCAGCCTTCGAGACGTCGGCAAAACGCTTCGGGTTGAAGATCGTGGACAAGCGCAGCTTCGTGCTCAGCAACGATCCGCGCCAACGTGATCAGGGCAATCCCCTGCTGCTGACGGGTGGAGCCGATCACGATGTGGTGTTCGTTGCGGACAGCGACGGCGAATTCGCGCGCAATCTGCCGTATCGAACCGTGCGCCCGCGTCCGGTCGTGGGCAGTGAGGGCCTGGTTGCCGAGGCCTGGCACTGGGCGTGGGAGCGCCACGGCGCGCCGCAACTGTCCAGCCGCATGCAGAAGCAGGCCGAGCGCCAGCCGTCGAGCCCCGACTGGGCGGCGTGGATTGCGATCAAGTCGGTGATCGAGGCGGTGGTGCGCACCGACAATGCGCCTTTCGCCAAGCTGGTGAGCTACCTCGCCGGCGACGAGATCACGATCGATGGCTTCAAGGGCAACCGGCTCGGCTTTCGCCCCTGGGATCGCCAGTTGCGCCAGCCCATCCTGCTCGCCACCCACAACTCGGTGATCGAGCGTGCGCCGATCCAGGGCTTCCTGCATCAGCAGAACAATATGGACACGCTGGGCTTCGATCAGCGCGACAGCCGCTGCAAACCCTGACCCTGAACCCACCAGCCGACCTGGAACCCCGACATGAAACTGAGCCATGCGCTCCTCGCCCTGCAGGCCGTCACCAGCCGAGAGGTGGCCAAGTTTGTCCGCCAGGGTGGCCGTCTGGCCTCAGCCCTGGTGCGTCCGCTGCTGTGGCTGGTGGTGTTTGCCGCCGGCTTCCAGAACGTGTTCGGGGTGTCGATCATCCCGCCTTACGACACCTATATCCCTTATCAGACCTACATCGTGCCCGGTCTGCTCGGCATGGTGCTGCTGTTCAACGGCATGCAGTCTTCGCTGGCGATGGTGTACGACCGCGAGATGGGGGTGATGCGGTTGCTGCTCACCGCGCCGCTGCCACGCGCCTACCTGCTGTTTGCCAAGTTGCTGGCGGGTACGCTGCTGTCGGTGCTGCAAGCCTACGTGTTTCTGGCGATCGCGGCGCTGTTCGACGTGGGCGTGCCGTGGTCGGGCTGGCTGTATGCGCTGCCGGTGCTGGTGCTGTCGGGGATGATGCTGGGGGCGCTCGGGCTGCTGCTGTCGGTGCATGTGAAGCAACTGGAGAACTTCGCCGGCACGATGAATTTCGTCATCTTCCCGATGTTCTTCGTGTCGCCGGCGCTGTATCCGCTGTGGAAGCTGGAAGAATCCGGCGCCAGCGTGATCCACTTCATCGCCAGCTGGAACCCCTTCAGCCACGCGGTGGAGGCGACGCGCTTTGCGCTGTACGGGCAGTGGGCGCCGCAATCGCTGGCGATCGTCGTGGGTTGCCTGGCCGTGTTTTTCCTGCTCGCCGCATGGGGTTACGACCCGCAGCGCGGTATCGTCAAGCGCGCCGGGAAGCCGGGCGGAGCCTGATAGCGACTGGACGTACCCGCTCGCCATCCTTCCCGTAAGCGTGGCGTCTTTCCCGGAACGTTATTCGGCTCATTGCATGAGCCGAATAACGTTGGCATTCGCATCACTCTTCCAACTGCAAACGCACCGATGCCGCGCTCGCACAGTGCGAGCCGCAGAGCATCCGTTTCTACGCCATCTCTGTTGCCATCCTGGCTGATCGCAAGGGCTGTTAACAGCAGCTCAAACGAGCGCAGACACTGCCCGAGCCTGAGCAGGCCATCAATCTCACACCCTGGTTGCAGTGCTTCCTTGTAAGCTTGCGCAGCGCCATTCACTGCGCCGAAGCGCAGCTTGACCGCGTCCTCGGCCACCCGCCATCTCGCAGACCTCATCGCCAAGGGCTGCCTCGTCAGGTTGCCCGGAGGTGGTCGCAGTACCCGTTATCAAATCCAGTGGCAGCGCGAACACACGGACCCAGACGCATGATTTTCGACAACCCGCAGGGCACGCCGCCCACTGAGCGCGGCATCCGCATTGCGCTGATCTTCGCGCTCACTGCCGAACGCCTGTCGGCCTTCTATGAGCATGGGCAGTGGATGAACGAAGGGCAGGGGGCGACGCTGGCGGCGGACTGGCTGCGGCGCACGAAACGCACGCTGCCGCAGTCCGAGCGCAAGCAGCTCTCTGGCTTGAGCGACGACATGGCGCGGCAGATCGCCGCCACCTTGTCGCGTGAGGCCGGGCTTTTTACTGCGTATGAAATGATGGAGGCGCTCGACCCCAATTACCAGTCAGAGCTGGCGCAGGCGATGATGCTGGAGTGCGAGCGCCTGCTCGATGCCAGCGAGGCGTCCTGAGCCCGTGGCTCAGTTGTCGTCGGCGCCGTCCGTGCTTTCGCCGGCCATTCTTGCCTGACGTGCGGCTTCTTCGCGGCGCGCGGCGTCGATCACCTGCATCACTTCATCCAGATTGGCCAGGGTCTCGACGTCCTTGAAGGTGCCGGTGAGCGGGCTGTCGGGAAGCAGTTTTCCGGTTTCGTACAGCGCCCAGATTTCATCGGCGTAGCGGGTCTGGAGCAGTTCGGGGGCGAACTGGCCGAAGTAGTCGGCAAGGTTGTCCACGTCGCGCGCCAGCATGCGCTTGGCGTTGTTGTTGGCCGCGGCATCGACCGCCTGTGGCAGGTCGATGATGACCGGGCCGGCATGGTCGACCAGGATGTTGTACTCGGACAGGTCGCCGTGCACGATGCCGGCGCACAGCATGCGCACCACCTGACGGATCAGGAAGGCGTGAAACGTGCGGGCGTCGTCGGCGCTGAGTTCGATGTCGTTGAGGCGCGGTGCGGGTTCGCCGTCTTCATCGGCCACCAGCTCCATCAGCAGCACACCTTCGTGGAAGTCGTAGGGTACGGGCACGCGCACACCGGCTGCGGCGAGCTGGCGCAGGGCGTCGACTTCGGCGTGTTGCCACGCTGCTTCCTGTTCCTGGCGGCCGTAGCGCGAGCCCTTGGCCATGGCGCGCGCCTGACGGCTGTTCTTCACCTTGCGGCCTTCGGTGTAGTCGACTGCCTTGTGGAAGCCACGCTTGTTGGCCTCCTTGTACACTTTGGCGCAGCGTACTTCGTCGCCGCACTGGACGACGTAGACCATTGCCTCCTTGCCGCTCATGAGCTGACGCAGCACGCTGTCGACGAGGCCGTCTTCGACCAGTGGGGCGATTCTGTGCGGTGTTTTCATGCTGCCTGCGGGGTCCTGTGCAGTTTGGCGTGGCCGAGCGCGGCGTCCTTGCCTGCGGTGAAGTGTTCTGACGACATTGGGTTCTGTCCTGCTGCGGGCCGGTATGGAGTGCCCGCCATCATCGCCGGCGCGGTCGACAGTGCGGAAAGTGTGGGTGACGGTGGCGAGGCCTGATGGCGCGCGTGAGCAGATGAACGGCTTCACGGCGTGCCCGGTGAACGGCTGGCCTGGCTTTGCAAGGCGAGGGCGCGGTGTCGGGCTTCGTCGCTACCGCACGGATGATACCTTGTCCCGCCGGCTGTCGTGGCGCCGGCGTGGTAACAGTCGTGCCTGACATGAATTGTGCAAGGCTTCCTGATTGCCGGAGTTGCCCAATATGCGTGGCACACAGGACAATAGCGGGATGGAAACCTATTTTATCTTCATGTTCGCGGCCGTTGGTGTTCTGGTGCTCAAGTCCCGGGATCAGCGTCGCCGCATCACCCTGCTGGGCAGCCACCTGAGCAACTACCAGATCGAAAAACTCATGGAGACGCTGGCCGAGGGCTATGACCGTGCCCTTGGCGAGCAGGACCCGAACCGTCAGGATCAGGTTCTCGCGCTGATGCAGTCGCACGAGACCGCACTCGCCAGTCAGTTTCGTCGTCTTGCTGCGGACATCGCGCGGATCGACGCTGCGCAGGTGCTCATCAGCACGCTGCCGCTTGCTCTGCCCCACGCCGACCGCCTGTTTCCGTCCTCGACCTTCGCGTTGGGCAAGGCCTTCGACATCCATGCCCGCGGCTTCGAGCGCGCAGTGGAAAACGAAGCGGGCCGCTCGCCGCGCGAACGCGCCTTTCTGCTGTCGGCAGAAATGTACCTGATGCAGCATACCTGCCACTGGTTCTGCAAATCGCGGACGATTGCTTCTGCCCGCCTGCTGGCGCGCCACAAGACCAGTCACGAACAGGTGCTGGAAGCGGTGTCGCCCGAGACGCGGCGCGCCTACCGCGAGCTCACCGGCATCTGATCCACATCGCCCCGTCCCGCGCTGCGCGCGCTCACGCGGGGCGCTCCTGTGCAGCGGCCAGTTCCGGTGCGGCTACGGTGTGAAGGTGCACATCCCGTTGCGGGAAGGGGATGGAGATGCCTGCGGCCTTGAACAGCTTCCAGATCGCGAGGTTGATGTCGGTGCGCACGTTGCCGATGCCGTTCTCCGGATCGCTGATCCACACCCGTAGTTCGAGCTGGATGCCGCTGTCCGCAAAGTCGAGCATGCGCGCGGCGGGCTCCGGCAGGGGCAGCACCCGCGGCGAGGCCTTGGCCGCTTCGAGCAGCAGGGCCATGGCCTGCTCGGGGTCGTCGCTGTAACTGATCTGCACCGGCAGTCGCACACGGGTGTTGGTGTCCGAGTAGCTCCAGTTCACCACTTCGGACGTGATCAGGTTTTCGTTCGGGATCAGTCGCTCGACGCCGTCACGGTCGCGCACCACCACGTAACGCGCGCGCAACTCCTGCACCCAGCCGAACTTGGCATCGTTGCCGCCGACCGAAATCACGTCGCCGGGCTTGATCGAGCGGTCGAGCACGAGGATGAAGCCGCTGATGAAGTTGCTGGTGATACGCTGCAGGCCGAAACCGATGCCCACGCCGAGCGCTCCGCCGAACACCGTGAGCGTGGTGAGGTCGATGCCCACCGCGTCGATGGCGAGCAGAAAGGCCAGCGCGATCAGGAACACCTTGCTGAACTTGCCGAAGGCGACCTGCAGCGAGGGCGTCATGTGGGTGGATGCACGCATGCGCCGCTCGATCACTCCGGACACCCAGAACGCGAGGGTCAGCAGCAGGGCGACGAGTGCGACGAGCTTGACCGTGGCCAGCAGCGAGATGCGCGAGGCGCCGATATTGAAGGCGAGTTCGTCCATCGTGGCTTCGACGGCAGGCAGCCAGCCCACGAGATGCAGTGCCACCATGGCCCAGATGCTGCCAGAGATGAGGTTCTCCCACGTCTTCAGCGCCGGGGTCACCGGGAAACCCTTGCGCAGGACGTACACCAGCAGGCGGATGGCGACCAGCGACAGCAGCAGGGGCACGGCGACATCGAGCAGGCCGACAGGCAGTTGTGCCGAACGCAGGGCGCCGCGGCCGAGCAGCACCCCGAGCAGCATCGTTGCCGGCAGCAGGATGCGTTGGGCAGTGCGCAGGGTCAGATGACGCAGGCCTTTGCTGGATGCGGCCTCAAGCCCGGCGCGCAAGGACTCGCGCATCGTGCGGTGAATCACCCAGGCGATGAGGCCTGCGAGCGCAAGCACGCCGAGTTCGTAAAACAGTTCCACGGTTGCCAGTTCCGTCAGCAAATCGGGCAGGCGCTGCAAATACGACTGAATGTCCGGACTCATCGGGTCTCCCGTGTTCTTCTTGTCGTTGAGGACGCATTTTAACGCGCCCCGGTGACGACCACCGGACTGACGGTGACGGAGACGCGGGAGTGGCTGGGCGACCGCGCTGGCGCTGGGGCGTTATCTGCCCTGCGTCTTTCGCATCATGTGTGCAGGCAGCAGCCCGCGCTCACCGTTTTCGAGTGTGACGTTATAGGCAAGCTCCGGGCCTTTGGCGCCACTGACCCGGCTGATGCGGGTGACCTTGCCACGAACCCAGGCGGCGCCGTAGCGGGCATATACGGTTTCGCCGACGGTGAAGCCTGCCGTTGTCGCAGCGGACTGCGCCGGACGCTGAACGCCGCTGCTGGATGGCGCCGCCGGGCGTGCAGAGGCGGCCGTTGCGGGGCACAGCACCTCCCACTGCTGTGAGATGCCGAGTCCGCCGCTGGCGTTGTCACGCCCGACGATTTGCCCCGAGGCATCCCGCCAGCGCGTGCGTCCGCCACCGATGTCGGCGTTGTCCCAGCGTCCGGCCAGGGTGTAGGTGTTGCCATCGACCGCCGTGATGCGGCCCTTGATACAGTTGGCCGTGGCGCGCCAGGTCTTTTTCGCCTCAGGGGTGGAAAGCTGGCTGCGCACGCAGTCGCGGTCGCCGGGGGTCCAGTTGGCGCACCAGCCCTCGATCGCAGCCCGTGTGACACGCGCCTCGGCAACGGCGTTCTCGGTGCCTGCGCCGGTCTTGGAAAACACGGTCGGGGACCAGTGCTTGCTGCCGAGGGAGAGCCATTCCTCCTGTGCCGCCGCTGCGGCCGGCAGGGCGAATGCTGTGGTGGCCGCGGCCAACAGCCCGGTCAGCGCGCGCCAGCCGGAAGCGAAGCGCGCAATGCAGTGCGATTCCGTGATCATGGTAACGACCTCCACCATGCCGTGTGATCTCAACATAGGCTATGGAGGGGGTTTTTCAATCCGGAGCGTGTTGTCCGGCACGTATGCGCCGAAGCCGGGACAGGGGGCGTCCGCGCAGGCTCGCGGTGATCGACTGTCGCCTGTCTAGGCGCGCAGCAGCAAAATCAGGCAGAGCACCACCGCTGCGGTGGTGACAAGCGTGGAAACGGACAGCCATAGCAGGCGAACGCGGTTGGCCTCGACCCGTTTCACCAGTTCGGTATTCTGTTCGGCGAGCGCATTGATCAGCTCGGACGACGCCAGCATCTGGGCGTGCAGATCCTGCGAGGTATTCTCGAGCGCAAGCAGCCTCGACTGCAGCTTCGTCGCAGCATCAGCGTCGGCGGGTACCGCCTCCGCGCTCTCGTCAGTTGCGACGGTGTCGGACTGCGTCTTCCTGCCAACCGTCTTCCAGAGCCTTTTCGCACCGTCGGCGACCACCGGTGCAGTGGCGATGACATCCGCCCAGGGGACGGTCTTCAACAAGGTGATCCAGCCTATGGCCATGGTGACTTCCTCCCGGAGCAAGGCCCCGATTATGCATGCAAGGTCCGACCGTCAAACTGGCCAGTCGTTGCGTAAGGCGTTCAGGGCGCTCGCCCGCACCAAGGGGAAGCGCGGAGCGTGGCGGTTTCACGCGGAGGCGCGGAGGTCGCGGAGAAAGGCATAATGGGCGGGTGCTCCGTGCCTCCGTGTGAAGCGCGCTTCGTCTATTACAGGAAACATTGCAGTGGCTAAAGCTTCCATCGTGTCCGTGGTCATTACACTGGCAGTCGTCGCGCTGGCATTCTGGCTCAACCCGACCCCCGAGCAGCACCGGGAGCAGATTCGGCAGGCGATTGCCGAGCGCAGTCCCGTCGCGGGTTTGCTCGGACTGGGTGCTTTTACGGCCTTCGTGTCGCACTATCATCCGCTGGGAGTGGCGTCCTACACGATGGTGAATCAGCGTCTGGTTTCCATTGGCGCGTTTGGCGTGGTTGTGGTCCTTGAGTCCATGCCGGCGCAATGAAGTTCTAGCGGACTCGCTAGTCCGTCTCGAAGCGGAGGGTGAGGGTTTCCAGTACCTGGCTGGCGAAGCGCGACACCGCAACCGGCAGGATGCGACCCCGCAACTGACCGAAATAGAGCACGCCGGGCGGGACGTCGCGTACGTCGAGCGGTCTGCTGACCATGCCGCTGCCTTCGGTGTCGATCGGCAGGCCGATCGGAATCTGGAAGGCGAGAATGTCTTCTTCCAGCGCGTGACTGCGCAGAAATTCAAAACTGTCTGACTCGACCACCGGCTGCAAGGTGAGCGAACTGCGCTGCACCGCCAGTTCGAGCAGGTGGCGCACGCCATATTGCGAGGTCGGCAGCGCCACCGGATAACGCAGGCAGTCGCGCAGGCGCAAGGTCCCGGCCTGTGCCAGCGGGTGGTTCGGGCGCATGAGCGCATGAACCGGCTGGCGCACGCGCTGCAGGATCTGAAAGTCCATGAGCCTTAAGGGCTCGAATACCAGTGCAAGATCCGCGCTCATGTCGACCAGCGCCTGCTCGGCGGCGGCACGGTCGCGGACGAGGACTTCGAAGGTGACGGCCGGGTGCGCGCGCCGGTACTGGGCGATCTGGTTGGGCAGGAAGAACGGCAGCAGGGCCTGGCTGCAGGCGATGGAAACATGCCCGCGACGCTCGCCGGTGAGGTCGGAGATCTGGCTCTTGACGCGCTCCATGTCGCTCAACTGGTTGCGTACATGGTGGATCAGGATCTCGCCGGCGGCGGACAGTCGCACGCCGCGGGGCAGGCGCTCGAAAATGGGTACGCCCAGTTCCTCTTCCATCGCGAGGATGCGACGGTTCAGTGCGGTGGATGTGATCGCGAGACTGTCTGCCGCCTTGCGGATGGAGCCGCTGCGAGCAATGACGTCGATGTAGCGCAGCGGCAGAAGATGCTTCATGGCGATGCTCCGTTTTCTGTGATGCAAAATTTGCAGCACAGATGGCGAAAATTAGCAGTATGCCGCGTCAGTGATCCCTGCTCAAATCACTTCCAGACGTTTCCGGAAGACATTTCATGCTGCACACACTCCCGTTCGATATCTCCAGCCTGCACGCCGCCTATGCGCAGGGGCTTGATCCCGCTGCCGTGATGGAGGAGGCCCACCGCCGCATCGGGGCCGCAGGCGATCCGGGCATCTTCCTGCATGTGCTCGAGCCCGCTGCGCTGCAGGCCCAGCTTGCGCAGCTTGGCGCTTTTGATCCCGACAGCAAGCCGCTGTGGGGCATTCCGTTTGCCATCAAGGACAACATCGACGCCGCCGGCGAGCCCACCACCGCAGGCTGCCCAGCCTATGCCTACGAGGCCGGGGCAGACGCCTTCGTCGTCGGTGTGCTGCGTGCCGCGGGGGCAATCCTGATCGGCAAGACCAACCTGGATCAGTTCGCGACCGGACTGGTCGGTGTGCGCACCCCCTTTCCTGTACCGCTCAACGCGCTCGACCCCGCGATCGTGCCGGGCGGATCCAGTTCCGGTTCTGCGGTGGCGGTCGCGCACGGCATCGTGAGTTTCTCGCTGGGCACCGACACCGCCGGGTCGGGCCGGGTGCCGGCGGCGCTGAACGGCATCGTGGGGCTCAAGCCAACGCTCGGTGCGCTTTCGGCGACCGGCGTGGTGCCCGCCTGCCGCACCCTCGATACGATCTCGATCTTCGCGCTGACCGTTGGCGACGCCTACAAGGTGTTCGCCGCTGCGGCAGTGTTCGACCCCGCGGATTCGTACGCGCGACCGCTTGTGCTGGCCGAGAGCCCCGTCGCCGCGCCGACGTTCCGCGTGGGTGTGCCGGATACCGCGAGTCGGCGCTTCTTCGGTGATGCGGTACAGGCGGCGTCCTTCGATGCCACGCTGGAATCCCTGCGTGAGCGGGGGGCGGAGATCGTCGAACTCGACTTCGGTCCGCTCTATGCCATCGCGGAGATGCTTTACGACGGCGTCTGGGTGGCGGAGCGATACACCGTGATCGAGGCGCTGTTGCGCGAGCAGCCCGAGGCTGTGCTGCCGGTGACACGGGCCATCATCCAGCGCGCCGAGAAGTTCTCTGCGGCCGACGCATTCCGCGGTTTCTACCGTCTGCAGGATCTGCGTCGCGAGGCGCTTGCCGTGGCCGATGCGGTCGACCTCCTGTGCGTGCCCTCGATTCCGACCTTCTGCACCGTGGCCGAGCTCGAAGCGGATCCGGTGGGGCCCAATTCCCGCCTCGGAACCTATACCAATTTCGTGAACCTGCTCGACATGTGCGCAATCGCGGTGCCGGTTCGTACGCGTGCCGACGGCAGGCCGGGCAGTGTCACCCTGATCGCCGGCCGCGGGGAGGATGCACGCATCGCGGCAGTCGCCGCGGTGCTGCAGCAGGACTGCGCCGCACCGCTCGGTGCGACCGGCTGGCCCCTGCCTCAGGCTGCCGACGTTTTGCCGGTCGCCAACCGTGACGAGATTGCGCTGGCCGTGGTGGGCGCGCACATGTCGGGTCTGCCGCTCAACCACGAGCTGACCCGCCTCGGTGCCCGCTTTCTGCGCGCCACGCAAACCGCCCCGAACTATCGCTTCTACAGCCTCGCCGGTGGCCCGCCGCGGCGGCCCGGGCTGGTGCGCAGCGAGGCGGGTGCTGCGATCGATCTCGAAGTCTGGGCGCTGCCGCTTTCCCGCTTCGGCGAGTTCATGCGCGGCATTCCGCAGCCGCTCGGCATCGGCACGCTCGATCTGGCGGATGGCAGCCAGGTGAAGGGATTTCTGTGCGAGCCCATGGGCACCGCGGGTGCCGAGGACATTACCCATTTCGGAGGCTGGCGCGCCTACATGGCCGCGCTGGCTTCAACCTGACTACACACCAAGGAGTTCGATCATGCAAAGACGAGATTTCATCAAGGCAGGCGTAGTCGGCGCGAGCGTGCTGCCTTTCCTGCGTCACCTGCCCGCCCACGCAGCGGCCGGCAGCGACACGCTGGTGGTGGTGACCGGTGACGGCATCAACAGCCTCGACCTGCACCGCGCCGGGACCAACCGTCCGAGCTACCAGATTACGGTCAACGTCTACGACCGCCTGGTGCGTTTCGGTGTGAAGACGCTGGAAGATGGCTCGCTGTCCTACGATTCGACCAAGATCGTGCCGGAAGTGGCGGAATCCTGGACCTACTCGAGCGACCGCAAGTCGATCACCTTCAAGCTCAGCCCCAAGGCACGCTTCTGGGATGGTTCGCCGGTGACGGCGGAGGACGTCAAGTGGTCCTTCGATCGGGCAGTGAGCCTGGGCGGTTTTGCCGGTGTGCAGATGAAGGCGGGCTCGATGACCAGTCCGGAGCAGTTCGTGGTGGTCGATGCGCAGACCTTTCGCATCGACCTGCCCGCGCCTTCGAAGCTGACCTTGCCCGACCTCGCGGTGCCGGTGCCCTTCATCATCAACGCCAAGGTCGCCAGGAAACATGCGACCAAGGAAGACCCCTGGGCCACCGAGTACCTGCACAAGACGCCGGCCGGCTCCGGTCCGTTCAAGATTGCGCGCTGGGAACCGGGTCAGCAGTTCGTGTACGAACGCAACGACGCTTGGGCCCTCGGACCCAAGCCGGCGCTGCGCCGCGTGATCGTGCGTGAGGTGCCGTCCGCGGCAACGCGTCGTGCGCTGATCGAGCGCGGCGATGCCGATCTCTACATGGATGTGCCGGCCAAGGACTCAAAGGAGCTCATGGAAGGCGGCAAGGTCAAGGTCTCCGGTGCGCCGATCGACAACTGCCTGCACGTGCTCGGGCTCAGCGTGACGCACAAGCCTTTCGACGATCCGCGTGTGCGCCAGGCCGTCGCCTATGCCCTGCCGTACAAGGACATCCTTTCCGCTGCAGCCTATGGCCGCGGCAAGCCGATGTTCGGTGCTGGTGCGAAAACGCCAGCCACGACCGAGTGGCCGCAGGCTTTCCCCTACGATACCGACCTGGTCAAGGCGCGTGCGCTGCTTGCGGAGGCGGGCCTTGCGGGCGGCTTCGAAACGACGCTGTCCTTCAACCTCGGGCTGGCCGACTGGCAGGAGCCGACCGCGCTGCTGATTCAGGAGGCGCTGGGCAAGATCGGTATCAAGGTCACGCTGGACAAGATTCCGGGTGCCAACTGGCGTACCGCTGCGCTGGTGGAAAAGCGCCTGCCGATGCATCTGGAAAACTTCGGCGGCTGGCTCAACTACCCGGATTACTACTTCTTCTGGGCGTACAAGCATGGGCACCTGTTCAACTCCTCGAACTACAAGAACGAAGAGATGGAGAAGCTCGTGGATGAAACCCTGCACATGGAAGTGAGCGATCCGAAGTACGCGCCCAACATCAAGCGCATGATCGCGATTGCGTTCGCCGACGTGCCGCGCATCCCGCTGTATCAGCCCTATCTGGATGCCGCGCTGGCGAAGAACGTCGGTGGTTACGCCTCGTGGTACCACCGCCAGCTCGACTGCAGCACCATCACCAAGGCCTGAGATATCGTGAGCAGAGCTTCGGTGCCCATGGCGCGCGCACCCATGTCTTCGGGCGGGGTGCGCTGATGCCGACAAAACTCATCCAGATCGGGAAGCGGCTGCTGCAGTCGCTTCCTTCACTGTTCGGTGTGGTGGTCATTTCCTTCGTGCTGACGCGGGCGCTGCCGGGCGATCCGGCGGCCTACTTTGCCGGCGCGATGGCCGACGCTGCGTCCATTGCCCAGGTGCGCGAATCGCTGGGTCTGGACCGGAGCTGGCCGGAGCAGTTCGTTCTCTACGTCGGGCGGCTGTTGCAGGGCGACCTAGGCATGTCGCTCGGCACCGGCGTGCCGGTGATGGAGGAGCTGCTGACGCGGCTGCCGGCTTCGCTGGAGCTCACATTCTGCGGGCTGGGGCTGGCGATCGCGGTGGCGATTCCGCTCGGCGTACTGGCGGCGACCCGTCCCGGCTCGTGGATCGATCATCTGTGCCGCGTGGTGGTGACGGCGGGGGTTTCGCTCCCCACCTTCTTCACCGGACTGTTCCTGATCTACATCTTCTACTTTCTGCTGGGCTGGGCTCCGTCGCCACTGGGGCGGCTGGACATTCTGTATCTCTCGCCCGAGCGCGTGACCGGCTTCTTCCTCATCGACAGCATCATCGCCGGTGACGCCGAGACCTTCTGGGCCAGTCTGCGCCAGCTGGTGCTGCCGGCGATCACCCTGGGCGTGTTCGCGATGGCGCCCATTGCCCGCATGACGCGTGCAGCAATGCTCAATGCGCTGTCCAGCGAATACGTGCGCTCGGCACGCGCCAACGGCCTGTCGCGCTCCACCATCCTGGGCGCCTATGCCTTGCGCAACGCGGCGCTGCCGGTGCTGACGACGCTGGGCATGGTGTTCTCCTTCCTGCTCGGCGCCAACGTGCTGGTCGAGAAGGTGTTCTCGTGGCCGGGCATCGGTTCCTACGCGATCCAGGCGCTGGTGGCGTCCGATTACGCTGCGGTGCAGGGTTTCGTGCTGGCAATGGCCTTGCTGTTCGTTTTCGTCAATCTGCTGATCGACGTGGTGCTGACCCTGGTCGATCCGCGCGTCGGTCTTGACGCCTGAGGACCATTGCAATGATCCGCTTCCTGCGTCATTTCCGTTATGTGATGAGTGAGAACCCGGTGACGGCCGGGGCCTTCTTCCTGTTCTTTGCCATCGTGCTGATCGCCCTGTTCGGCCCGGCGCTGGCACCGTACGACCCGATCGCCACCAGTGCCGCCAATGCATTGCAGGCGCCGTCGTGGGCGCACCCCTTCGGCACCGACCACCTCGGTCGCGACATGCTGAGCCGTGTGATCGTGGCCACCCGGCTCGACCTCGGCATCGCCCTCGCCGCGGTGGCGCTGTCCTTCTTCGTCGGCAGTGCGCTTGGCTGTGCCGCCGGCTTCTGGGGCGGATGGACCGACCGCATCGTCGGCCGGGTGACGGACACCATCATGGCTTTCCCGCTGTTCGTGCTGGCGATGGGTGTGGTTGCCGCGCTGGGCAACTCGGTGGAGAACATCATCTACGCCACGGCCATCATCAACCTGCCGTTCTACGCCCGGGTCGCGCGTTCGGAAACCAGCATTCGCCGCAACGCCGGCTTCGTGCAGGCGGCGCGCCTGTGCGGCTGCACCGATGTGCGCATTCTGGCAACGCATCTCTTTCCAAACATCCTGCCGCCGATGATGGTGCAGGTCTCGCTCAACATGGGCTGGGCAATCCTGAATGCGGCCGGCCTGTCCTTCATCGGGCTGGGCGTGCGTCCGCCCGATGCGGAGTGGGGAATCATGGTTGCAGAGGGCGCGACCTACATCGTGTCCGGCGAATGGTGGATGGCGCTCTTTCCCGGCCTGGCGCTGATGCTGGCGGTGTTCTGTTTCAACCTGCTGGGCGACGGTCTGCGCGACCTGGTCGACCCCCAGCGTCGTACCTGAGGAGCGTTCCGTGTCCACTCATCCCCTGCTGTCGGTGGATCGTCTGTCGGTCGAGTTTCGCACCCGGCACGGCGTCGTCCGTGCCCTTGACGAGGTTTCGCTCACGGTCGAGAAAGGTGAAGTACTCGGTGTGGTGGGCGAGAGCGGCTCCGGCAAATCGGTCACCGCCTATACCGTGCTCGGCCTGCTCGATGCCGCCGGCACGGCTGCCGGAGGCTCGGCCAGCTTCGACGGCATGCCGCTGACCGGCGCGTCGGAGGCCGCCTTGCGCGATCTGCGCGGACGCGAGATCTCGATGATCTTCCAGAACCCGCGCGCCGCACTCAATCCGATTCGCACCGTCGGCCGTCAGATCGAGGACGTGCTGGTGCGCCATTCGCAGGCAACCCGGCTGACCGCACGCGAAAAGGCGATCGAGATGCTCGACAAGGTGCGCATCGTCGACCCCGCCCATCGTTACCACGCCTATCCCTTCGAGCTTTCGGGCGGGATGTGTCAGCGCGTGATGATCGCGATGGCGCTGGCGTGCAATCCGCGCCTGCTGATCGCGGACGAGCCCACGACCGGGCTGGATGTGACCACGCAGAAGGCGACGATGGACCTGATCGCCGACCTGACCCGCGAGCGCAACATGGCGGTGGTGCTGATCACGCACGACCTTGGCCTGGCTGCGGCCTACTGCGACCGTATTGCGGTGATGCAGAAGGGCAAGGTCGTGGAGTCGGCGGCGGTGGCCGACCTGTTCAGACATCCCTCCCACCCCTACACCCGCAAGCTGATCGCGGCGTCGCCGGGACCGGAGACCGATCTTTCAGATCTGACCGCGGTGCCCGACGAGCTTGTCGATGGTCTCGTCGGCACGGCAGCCTCGGGTGAAGCGATGGTCTTGGCGGGTGGCAGCGAAGCGCCTGCCGTCATTGCCCATGCGCCGGCGCGCAGCGACACCGTGCTCGAGGTGGTCGATCTGGTGAAGGTCTTTCCGCGCCGCGATACCGGCGGCGGCTGGCCGTGGCGCCGCGCCGATCCGGCCGAGAGCGAGTTTCGCGCAGTGGATGGGATCTCCTTCAGGCTGCAGCGCGGCGAGAGCCTGGGGCTGGTAGGCGAGTCGGGCTGCGGCAAGTCGACGACGTCGAGCATCATTACCCGCCTGCTCGATCCCAGTTCGGGGGACGTGATCCTGGACGGCGAGAACATCACCACGCACCCCGCGGCGCGCTTTGCCAGTCTGCCGCAGCGCATGAAGATCCAGATGGTGTTCCAGGATCCCACCGACAGCCTCGATCCGCGTTACTCCGCGCAGGATGCGATTGGCGAACCCTTGCGCAGGCTCAAGGGCATGCGCGACGGGCGCAAGATCGCCGCGCGGGTCACGCAGCTTGCCGACATGGTCGGCCTGCCACGCGAGCTGCTGACGCGCTTTCCGCACCAGCTTTCGGGGGGGCAGAAAGCGCGCGTCGGCATCGCCCGCGCGATCGCGGTCGATCCCTTGTTGCTGGTGCTGGACGAGCCGACGTCGGCGCTCGACGTATCGGTGCAGGCGGTCGTGCTGCAGCTGCTCGACCGCCTGAAGCGCGAGCTGGGCATGAGCTATATCTTCGTGTCGCACGACCTCAACGTGGTGCGGTTGCTGTGCGAACGGGTGATCGTGATGAACCGCGGGCGCATCGTCGAAACCGGGACGGCAACCGAGGTCCTGCGCAACCCGCAGGAGGATTACACCCGCACGCTCATCAACGCGATCCCGCACTTTCAGCCCGAGACCATGACCTGAACGCCGCGTTACGCCAGCGCTTATTTGCGTCGTCGGTGATGATGGCGGAAGGTGTTTCGCGCGGAGGCGCGGAGAGCGCGGAGAAAATCCGAATGGACCTTCTCTGCGCTCTCCGCGTCTCCGCGTGAGTCGATTTATGGACTGATTATGGAAACAGGGTGGGTTGCGCACCTGCTCGCCACTGCGGGTACTTGCCCATTACGTGGTTGAAGCACGGACTTGTCGTGATGGTGTTCAGCCAGGCTTGCAGTCGCAGCCAGGGCTGGCCGGCAAACCAGTCGGGGTCGGTGGCGGCGAACTGGCGCACGAAGGGGGCAATCGCCATGTCGGCGAGTGCTGGACGGTTGCCGAACAACCACGCCGTCGCTTCGAGCCGGTGTTCGAGTTCCATCAGGAAGGCGGAGCCTGCGCTGCGATGCGGTGCGGCGTCTGCAGCCGGATAGCGGTTCGGGTACTTGTAGCGGTCGAGGTGGTACTTGAAGCCGCCTTCGCGGTTGCTGTCGTTGCGGGCGATGAGCGCCAGCATCTCGTCGAGCCTGCCCGATGGCGGATTCAGCCAGGCTTGCGGGTCGTGCAAGCGCAGCGCCCACAACATGATGTCGATGCTTTGCTCGATCACCTTGCCGTCGGGCAGGACCAGCACCGGGACGGTGGCTTTGGGCGAGGCAGCGATCAGTTCGGGCGGTTTGTCCCTGAGCACGACCTCGCGTAATTCGACCTGCACGCCACTGGCTGCAATCGCGAGGCGGGCGCGCATCGCATAGGGACAGCGCCGGAACGAATACAGCAGGGGCAGGGCGCCGTCGCTCACGGCTTGGGGCGTGCGGCCTTGTCGTCGGCGCGCTTCTGTTCTGCGGCCAGCGCTTGCTGGCGGCGGCGTTCGCGCAGTTCGGCCTTGCGTTCTTCGGTCGAGTCGCAGCAATGCGGGCAGCTCACGCCATCCTCGTAGTGCTCGGAGGCCTGTTCTTCTGCGGTGAGCGGGTAGCCACAGGCAAGGCAGCGGCCCAGCCCGCCAGGTACCAGCGCGTGGCCGACCGAGACGCGGTCGTCGAACACGAAACATTCACCCTGCCAGGTGCTGTCAGCCTCAGGAATGGTCTCGAGGTATTTGAGGATGCCGCCTTCGAGGTGATAGACCGCCTCGAAGCCCTGCATGCGCATGAAGGCGGTGGATTTCTCGCAGCGGATGCCGCCGGTGCAGAACATCGCCACCCTCGGTTTGTCGGCGAGCAGTCCGCCGGGTGCGGACTCCTTTTCCACCCAGGCTGGCAGTTCGGAAAAACTGCGGGTGTGTGGATCGACCGCGCCGTCGAACGTGCCGATGGCCACCTCGTAGTCGTTGCGGCAATCGACCACCACCACGTCGGGGGCGGCAATCAGCGTGTTCCAGTCCTGCGGCTTGACGTACTCGCCGGCCATGTTGGTGGGTGACACGCCTTCCACGCCAAGGGTGACGATCTCGCGTTTGAGCTTCACCTTCATGCGCTGGAACGGGGGCGTTTCGGCCCACGAGGACTTGTGCTCGAGTTCGGCCAGACGCGGATCACTGCGCAGCCAGGCCAGCACCGCTTCGATGTCTTCGGGCAAGCCGGCGATGGTGCCGTTGATGCCTTCCTCGGCCAGCAGCAGCGTGCCCTTGACCTGATGACGGTTGCAGCAATCCAGCAGCGGGGCTTGCAGCTCTCGGAAATCGGGGAGGCGGACGAACTTGTACAGCGCTGCGGTCAGAAAACGGGACATGGGGAAGGCCGGAATGGAATGCGGCCAATTTTAGCCCGGATTGGTGGCCGGCTTGCACCACGATGAGGGTGCGCGGCAGGCGGTGGGTGTTCAGTTTCCGAACGCGGCCCAGTGCAGCGCTTCGGGCGCAAAGACGAGCAGCATGGTCAGCGCATAGAGGGAGACAAGCGCAACGGTCAGTCCGAGACGGGCGAGGCTCCGGCTGCGCGGGAGGGGCTCGGCGTCGGCGCCGCATAGGCGATGAATGAGTGCGGACATGGGGGCAGGGGCGTGGGAGGCGGCCACCATGACCCCTTGCAGGGCAATGATGGCCGTGTGCGTTTAACCGCGGGTCTGACCGTGGCTGTCGGCCGCTTCCATTTCGGCAGTGGTGTTGGCAAGGATGCTCACATCCTTGGTTTCACGGGTGCCGATGCGATGCGGACGCTCGATCAGGAAGTACAGGACCAGGCCGATCACCACTGCATACACGGTGGATTTCGGATCTGGCATCGCCAGGGTGACCGCAACGATGCCGGCCACGCCGCGCTCGGTCGAGCTCTTGAGCTCTTCCATGCCGACCATGATGCAGATGTAGGCCGTCAGCACCAGGGTGAGCGACAGCGCAATCGGCAGCACCGGCTTGAAGATGCTGACCAGGGGCAGCATGAACAGTGCGATGAAGCCAGTGATCCAGAAGGTGCCGCCGCCGCTGTAGATGGAGTCCATCGCCTTGCGGCCGAGTGCATAGCGCTCGGCAACCGTGGCGTGCGCAGCCGTCCACAACGGGCCGGCCAGGCCGGGCCACGGCGCGAAGAAGGCGTGGATGCCGTTACGGATGGCGGTCACCAGGTGAACGCGGGTGATGCCCTCTTCGATCTTCTCGTCTTCACGCAGGTGGTCGACCCGCTTCACCAGGGTGAAGCCGACCACGATGTCGCCGAAGGCGATCACGTAGGCAATGATGGCGGTCGGGAGCGCGAGCAGGAAGGTGCTGGCGTCGGGCAGGCCAGTGGAGAACACCAGGTAGTTCCACATCAGCTTGAAGTCGGGATTGGTGATGCCCCACTGCACGTCCGGCCACGGGTACTCACCCACGGCCCAGCCGACCAGCATGGCCAGGATCATGCCGGGCACCATGCCGAAGTTGGAGATGCGCTTGGCCCATACGTTGTTCTCGACGATGCTCTTGAACGACAGCGAGAACAGCACGTAAGCCGACACGATTGAGCCGATGATCAGCGAGATGGGTGTGTTGTCGATACGGCCACCGACCTTCAGTTCGCCCATCATCGCAGCGATACCGGCGCCGATGATGATGCCGGACTTGAGCGAGTTGGGGATGATGGTGACCAAACGGTTGCCGAGACCGGTGATGCCCAGGATCAGGAAGATCGCGAACACTTCGATCTGCAGCGCGAACAGCGCCTTGATCGCCTCGGGGCCGGGCTCGAAGCCTTGCAGGAAGAGGATCACCACCGGAATGGCCGGGGTGATCCAGCCCGGTACCAGTGGCACCCCGAGCAGGGCGGGCAGCATGTAGCCGACACCGGCGATCACGCAGAAGGCGAGCGCAGCCTCGTAAGGCATGCCGAGATACTTCTGCAGCAGCGGAATCATCGCCAGGCCGACCACGAACATGATCAGGCCCTGGATCATCTCGGGATATTCCCAGCGATAGTGGATGAAGGGCAGCCGGATCTTGAAGGGGCCAAATGGCCAGTAGGGCTGTTCGGCCCCGTGAGGGCGTTGCATGGACACGATGTCTCTCCTCGTCTGTTAAAAGTTGTTTGTTGATGCTGTCGTGCGGGCTTGATTACATGTTCGGGTAGTTGGGGCCGCCGCTGCCTTCGGGCACCGCCCAGTCGATGTTCTGCGTCGGGTCCTTAATGTCGCAGGTCTTGCAGTGCAGGCAGTTCTGGGCGTTGATCTGCAGGCGCGGGCCCTGTTCTTCGCGCACGATTTCATACACGCCGGCCGGGCAGTAGCGCTGCTCGGGGGCCTCGAAATCGGCGAGGTTGGTGACGATGGGCGTCAGCGGATTCTTCAGCCGCAGGTGACAGGGCTGCTCTTCCTCGTGGTTGGTGGCCGAGATGAAGACCGATGACAGGCGGTCGAAGCTGATCTTGCCGTCCGGCTTCGGATAGACGATCTGCTCGCAGTCGGCCGCCTTCTTCAGCTGGGTGTGGTCGGCATGGTTGCGCAGGGTCCATGGCGCACGCCCGCGGAACAGGAAGGTGTCGATGGCGCTGTAGGCGATGCCGCCCCACAGGCCCCAGCGGAAGGACGGGCGGACGTTGCGCACCGAGTACAGTTCGTCCCACAGCCAGCTCGCCTTGAGGCGCTCGGGGTAGCCCGTGACTTCAGTCGTCTTTGCATCGTCGGCGGTCAGGTGCGCGAACAGTGCAGCAGCGGCTTCGATGCCCGACTTCATCGACATGTGGGTGCCCTTGATCTTGGGCACGTTTAGGAAGCCTGCGGTGTCGCCGACCAGCATGCCGCCCGGGAACGTGAGCTTGGGCAGGGACTGGAAGCCGCCTTCCGACAGCGCACGTGCGCCATACGACACGCGGCGGCCGCCTTCGAAGTACTTGCGGATCTCGGGGTGGGTCTTGAAGCGCTGGAACTCTTCGTACGGCGACAGCCAGGGGTTGCTGTAGTCGAGGCCGACGACAAAGCCCACCGACACCAGGTTGCCTTCGAGGTGATACAGGAAGGAGCCACCGTAGGTGTCCGACTTCAGCGGCCAGCCGGCGGTATGCACCGTGAGGCCGGGGCGATGGACGGCCGGATCGACCTCCCACAACTCCTTGATGCCGATGCCGTAGGTTTGCGGGTCGGCATCGCGGCGCAGGTCGTAACGCGCCATCAGACCCTTGGTGAGCGAACCACGGCAGCCCTCCGAGAACACCGTCTGGCGCGCATGTAGCTCCATGCCTTGCTGGTAGTTGGGGCCTGGTTCGCCGTTGCGGGTCACGCCCATGTCGCCGGTGGCGATGCCACGTACCGCACCGGCTTCGTCGAACAGCACTTCGGCGGCGGCGAAGCCGGGGTAGATCTCCACGCCCAGCGCCTCGGCCTGTTCACCCAGCCAGCGGCAGAAGTTGCCCAGGCTGATGATGTAGTTGCCTTCGTTGTGCATCTGCGGCGGCGTCGGCAGCTTGCGCGCGCCCTTTTCCGACAGCAGCATGAAGTGGTCTTCGGTGACCGGGGTGTTGAGCGGGGCGCCGCGTTCCTTCCAGTCGGGGAAGAGCTCGTTGAGCGCGCGCGGCTCGATCACTGCGCCGGACAGAATGTGCGCGCCAACTTCCGAACCTTTCTCCACCACGCACACCGACAGTTCGCGCCCCGCCTTTTCGGCAAGCTGCTTGAGCCGGATCGCGGTGCTCAGCCCCGAGGGGCCGGCGCCGACGATGACGACATCGTATTCCATCGATTCGCGGCTCATCAGAACAGCTCCTCGGGCAGTGCCAGCACGGATTCGGCGCCATTCACGATGGCGTCGCGCAGGCTGTTGGCCTCGGGCAGCACGTGCTCGACGAAATAGCGCGCGGTGACGAGCTTGGCGCCGTAGAAGCCGGCATCCGGCCCCTGCATGCGCTCGATCGCAATTGCGGTGCTGCGTGCCATCAGCCAGGCGCCCGCCACCGTGCCGGCGAGCTTGAGGAAAGGCACGGCACCCGCTGCGGCCGCCTGCGGGTTGCGTTCGTAGTTGGCCAGCAGCCAGTCGGTGGCTTCGCGCAGGGCGAGGATGCCCTTGCCGAAGGACGCGCCGATCTTCTGCAGCTGGCTGTCGGCGTGCGCTTCGAGTTGAGCCCGGGTTACGGACATCTCCTCGATGAGGGCTGCCATGGCGTGACCGCCTTCCCGGGCCACCTTGCGTCCGATCAGGTCATTGGCCTGGATGGCGGTCGTGCCTTCGTAGATGGTAGTGATGCGGGCGTCGCGCATGTGCTGGCAGGCGCCGGTTTCTTCGATGAAGCCCATGCCGCCGTGTACCTGGATACCGTTCCAGGTCACGCTCTGCGCGGTTTCGGTGCACCAGCCCTTGACCACAGGGGTGAGCAGTTCGAGCCGGCTCTGGTTGTCCTTGCGCACGTTCTCGTCGGCGTCGCTGCGGGCGCGGTCCATGCAGCCGGCAACGTAGTAGGCGAGGGCGCGCGTGGCCTCGGTGCGGGCCTTCATGTCCATCAGCATGCGACGCACGTCGGGGTGATGCAGGATGGGCTTGGTCTCGCCCGACCTGTCGCCGATGATGCGGCCCTGCACGCGTTCGCGGGCATAGCCGAGCGCGGCCTGATAGGCGCGTTCGGCAATCGCCACGCCTTCGAGGCCGACGTTGAGGCGGGCATGGTTCATCATCGTGAACATGTACTCGAGGCCACGGTTGGGTTCGCCCACCAGGTAGCCGATCGCGCCTTCCTTCTCGCCGAACACCATCACTGCGGTGGGGGAAGCGTGGATGCCCATCTTGTGTTCGATCGATGCGCATACCAGATCGTTGCGGGCGCCGAGGCTGCCGTCGGCATTGACCAGGAACTTGGGCGCGACGAAGAGCGAGATGCCCTTCACCCCCGGCGGTGCGTCGGGCAGGCGTGCGAGCACGAGGTGGATGATGTTCTCCGCCATGTCGTGCTCACCCCAGGTGATGAAGATTTTGGTGCCGGAGAGCGCGTAGCTGCCGTCACCACGTGGCTCGGCCTTGCTGCGTACCGCAGCGAGGTCGGAGCCGGCCTGAGGCTCGGTCAGGTTCATGGTGCCGGTCCATTTGCCGGACACCATGTTCGGGAGATAGGTCGATTTCAGCTCGTCGCTGCCATGATGGGCGATGGCTTCAACCGCACCCAGGGTCAGCATCTGGCACAGCGAGAACGACATGTTGGCCGACTTCCACATCTCCAGTACGGCGGTGGAGACGGTGACCGGCAGGCCCTGGCCGCCGAACTCGGTGGATGAGGGCATGCCGTTCCAGCCGGTGTCGCAGAACACCTCGTAGGCCTGCTTGAAACCGTCGGCGGTGCTGACTTCGCCGTCGTGCCAGGTGTTGCCCTGACGATCGCCCGAAGCGTTGATCGGCGCCAGCACTTCGGCTGCGAACTTGCCGGCTTCGTCGAGAATGGCCTCGACGAGATCGGCGCTGACGTCCTCATTGCCCGGCAGCGAGTAGATGTCCTCAAGTCCGGCGAGTTCGTTCATTGCGAACAGCATGTCGCGTACGGGAGCGGTGTAAGTGGTCATGTGCGTGTTCCTTGTGTCGTTGGGTGCAGGCCTGGCACGCCGCAGTGCGCGGTGGCACGGCGGCGGAGCGCGTCAGCCGATTGCCGAAGCGGATTTCGCCTGATCGCGCAGCACGAATTTCTGGATCTTTCCGGTCGAGGTCTTGGGCAGGACGCAGAACTCGATGTGCTTGGGCACCTTGTAGCGGGCCAGATGCTCGCGGCAGTGAGCGACGATGTCGTCGGCGGTGACGTTCGCGCCTTCCTTGACCTCGATGAAGGCGGCCGGGACTTCACCCCATTTCTCGTCGGGGCGGGCGACGACGGCTGCAGTCATGACCGCGGGGTGGCGATACAGCACCTCCTCGACCTCAAGCGACGAGATGTTCTCGCCGCCGGAGATGATCACGTCCTTGGAGCGGTCCTTGATCTTCACGTAGCCGTCCGGGTGCATCACCGCGAGGTCGCCGGTGCGGAACCAGCCGCCTGCAAAGGCTTCGGCAGTGGCCTTGGGGTTCTTCAGGTAGCCCTTCATCACCAGATTGCCGCGGAACATGATCTCGCCCATGGTCTCGCCATCGGCGGGCACCGGTTGCAGGGTGTCGGTGTCGAGCACGGTGATCGCTTCCTGCATGTGGTAACGCACGCCCTGACGGCCGTTGCGCTCGGCGCGCCTGTCGATCGGCAAGGCATCCCATTCGGGGTGCTTGGCGCAGACGGAAGCCGGGCCGTAGGTCTCGGTGAGGCCATAGACATGGGTGATGTCGAAGCCGATGCGCTCCATGCCTTCGATGATGGCGGCCGGGGGCGCCGCACCGGCGATGAGGGCCGACACCTTGTGCTCGATGCCGGCACGCAAGGCTTCGTTGGCATTGATCAGCATGCCGTGGACGATGGGGGCGCCGCAGAAGTGCGTGACCTTGTGCTTGCGGATCAGCTCATAGATCAGTGCCACGTCGACCTTGCGCAGGCACACGTTCACGCCGGCATTGGCGGCGATGGTCCAGGGGAAGCACCAGCCGTTGCAGTGGAACATCGGCAGCGTCCACAGATAGACGGCGTGCTGCGGCATGCCCCAGCTGATGATGTTTGAGGCGGCGTTGAGATAGGCGCCGCGGTGGTGGTAGACCACCCCTTTGGGGTTGCCGGTGGTGCCCGAGGTGTAGTTGAGGGCGATTGCGTCCCACTCGTCTGCGGGCAGCTTCCACTCGAAGTCGGGCTTGCCGGTGTCGAGGAAGGCTTCATACTCGATCGAGCCGAGGCATTCGGTGGAAGGAAATTCCGGGTCGAGCGCATCGATGATCAGCGGCTTCTCGCCTTCGAGCCTGTCGAGGGCTGGGCGGACGATGGCTGCGAACTCGGGGTCGGTGATCAGCACCCTGGCCTCTCCGTGCGACAGCATGAAGGCGATCGCTTCGGGGTCGAGGCGGGTGTTGAGGGTGTTGAGCACGGCGCCGGTCATCGGCACGCCGAAATGCACCTCGACCATGGCTGGCACGTTGGGCAGCATGACCGCGACCGTGTCGCCCTTGCCGATGCCATGCTGGGTGAGCGCGCTTGCCAGGCGGCGGCAGCGCTCGTAGGTTTGCTTCCAGGTGAATTGACGGGCACCGTGAATCACGCTGACACGATCGGGATACACGTAGGCGCTGCGTTCAATGAAGCTCAGGGGCGACAGCGGTACAAAGTTCGCTGCATTCTTGTCCAGGCCCTGCTCGTAAGGATTGTTCGACACCCCTTGCTCCTCCATGACGTTTTTATGAAAACCCTTGCCGGTGGTCCGGCAGTCACCGCGCGTCTGCAACCCGGAAACCGCCAGGCGAGCTGGCTGGCAGTGGTCGATCTGCGCTGCGGGTGCAGAATGACAAACAAACTTGTCGCCAATTTCGAGGAAATGTACTGAATCTTGTCGGCGCTGCCCCGTGGCTTGCGGGCCGACTAGAATCAGTCCGTACCCGGAGAATGCGGGAGTGCAGGAATGAGTGAATCGGCATGACATCAGGGCAGGTGCCAGCTGCGGCTGGCGACACGAACAAACCGGTAATCAGTGACCGCCGTTATCGCGAGATGACGGCTGCAGGGCTCGATCTGCTTGATCAGGGGGTGACGGTTTTCGACCGCAACCTGCGTCTGGTCGCGTGCAATCGCACCTTCCTGCGCCTGCTCGACTTCCCCGACACGATGGCCGAGCCCGGGCTACCGTTCGAGGCTTTCATCCGCTACAACGCAAATCGTGGCGAGTACGGGCCGGGCGACCCCGACCTGCAGGTGAGCGAACGGGTGGAGGCCGCGCGTGCGTTCAAGCCCCACGAAACCCGGCGTCGCCGTCCGGATGGCACGCTGTTGCTGATCCGTGGCTTTCCGCTGCCACACGACGGCTTCATCGCGCTGTACTCGGACATCACCGAGCTCGATGCCAAGCAGGCCCAGATCGAACGTCAGCAGATCGAGCAGGAGGCCGCCATCGAGCGCCGTACCGCCGAGCTGACCCGCTCCAATGCCGAGCTCACCGCCGCCATCGAGGACAACCGCCGGATTACCGCGGCGCTGCGTTTCAGCGAGGCCAGGCTACGTCAGATCACCGACACCATTCCGGCGCATATCGCCTACTTCGACAATCAGTGGATCTACCGTTACGCCAACCGCAGTTATGCGGAGTGGTTCGGGTGGACCAGCGAAACCATGGCAAACCAGCCCATCCGCGAAGTGATCGGGCTGCAGGTGTTCGAGGCCGTGGAAGACGCGGTGGGGCGGGCGCTTGAAGGCGAGGAGGTGTCCTACGAGTACTCGCTCATCGCGCCCGACGGCATGATGCGCTTCGCCCGCAGCACGCTCGTGCCTGACGTGGGGCCGGATGGCGAGGTGATCGGCTGTTTTGTCCATGCGGTCGATATCACCGAACAGCGGCGCACCTTCAGCGCCCTTGCGCAGGCGCAGAAAATGGAAGCCATCGGCCAGCTCACCGGTGGCCTCGCGCACGACTTCAACAACATGCTGACCGTCGTGATGGGCAACCTCGCCGGTCTGCGCGAGGCGCTGCCCGGGCATCCGGTGATCGAAGAGTTTGTCGATCCGACGCTGGAAGCCGCGGAGCGGGGCTCCACGCTGATCAAGCGCCTGCTCACCTTCTCGCGCCAGCAGCCGATGGCGCCGGAGCCGGTCGAGGTCAACGAGCTCGTGCTCAGCTTGGCGCGCCTGATCCGGCGCTCTGTGCCGGGCAATATCTCCATCCTCACCCAGTCGAAAACCGATCAGCTGGTCGCCATGGTCGACGCGCATCAGCTGGAGAGTGCGCTGCTCAATCTGGCGCTGAATGCGCGCGATGCGATGCCGAATGGCGGCGCGCTGTGCATCGAGTCTTCGCTCGAAGCGCTGGGGCGCGCGGAGGCGGCCGACCTCGAACTGCCGCCCGGCAGCTATGTGCAGATCGCCGTGAGCGACAACGGCATGGGCATGGACGGGGCGACCGTTGCCCGCGTGTTCGAGCCTTTCTTCACCACCAAGAAGTTTGGCATGGGCAGTGGTCTGGGCATGGCCATGGTGTACGGCTTCATCAAGCAGTCCGGCGGTGGCGTGCGCATTCGCAGCCGCCAGGCGGTCGGTACCACGGTTGCGCTGATCCTGCCGTGCGCAGCCCGCCCCGCCGTGACCTTGCACCTGGATGCGCCTGCTGCGGTCGGGATGGATCTCAAGGACCGCCTCGTGCTGCTTGTCGAGGACGATGATGACGTGCGCAAGGTGGTGCGAAAGCAGCTGGCTTCGCTCGGGTGCACCGTGCTGGAGGCGGAAAGCGGCAACGAGGCGGCCGACATGGTGGAAAACGTCGCGTCAATCGCGCTCGTGCTGTCCGACGTGGTCATGCCCGGCGGCATGGACGGACGCGCGCTGGCGCGTTTCGTGAGACGCTTCCGTCCCGATCTTCCGGTGGTGCTGATGAGCGGTTACGCGAGTTCGGAGCCGGGGCGCAGAGGCGATGATGACGTCCCGATGCTGGACAAACCCTTCAGCCGCGATAAGCTTGCGGCAGCGCTCACATCCTTGGGGCGCTAGACGGGTACATCGACAGAAGAAAATACGGGGGCTGGATGCAGGTCAAGGATAGCGTGCTCATCCATGTGGTCGAAGATGACGCAACTGTTGCACGACTGATTGAAGGCGCCCTGCAGCGTTTTGGTTATGAGTGCGAGGTGTTTCGAACCGGCAGTGATTTCCTGCGCCGGCTGAGGGGGCAGCAACCCAAGCTGTGCATTCTCGATCTCGGACTGCCGGACATGGATGGCATGGAGGTCTTGCAGCAGGTGCGCACGCGGCATCGCTTCGGCCTGCTCATCGTCACCGGCCGGACCGATACCTCGGACCGGGTGATGGGGCTGGAGCTGGGAGCGGACGATTACGTGCTCAAGCCCTTCGAGCCGCGTGAGCTCATTGCCCGTGTGCGCAGCGTGCTGAGACGCTACGAGCCGGCGCAACCCGATCCTGCACTGGGTGCGGCCAAGGTCGCGCAGTTTGCGGGCTGGCGCTTCGAGCTCGGCACGCACCGGCTGATCAGCGCCGACGGCAGGGAAGACACCCTTGGTCTGGCCGAAGCACAGCTGCTGATCACCATGCTCGAGCATCCCAACCAGATTCTGTCGCGTGAGCAGCTGCTCAGCGGACGCGATGTGTCCGCGCTCGATCGCAGCATCGACCTGAGGGTGTCGCGCCTGCGCCGCCGGCTGGAGGAGAACCCGCAGCGCGCCAAGGTGATCAAGACGGTGTACGGTGCGGGCTACCTGTTTGCATCGACCGTCAGCTGGAAGTAGTTCTGCGCGCGAATCAGCTCTGCCACAGCATCCGGATGGACAGCACGATGCTCAGAAAGCAGATGATCCAGAACACGATCGGTGCGGCGCCGCCCTTGAACTTGACCCCCGCCATCTCGAATTCCAGCGGCCCGGTCGAAATCCGCAGAATGAGCGTGACAAACAGCGCGCCCAGCCCGGCCATGGGCAAGCCCACCAGCACCGGAAACTGCTCGCGGATCAGATCCCGCCAGTAAGTGCCCGGGGTTTCATGCACGGACACGAGCTTCATCAGGGCGTAGGAGCCGAAGCCGATCAGGATCACTACGACCACCCAGCTTGCGACTGCCTGAAATTTGCGCGTGTGCGCATCGGGTTCGTGAAGCGCATGGGTTTCGCTGTCCAGGTCCGGCATATCCTTGTCCATGTTCGTGAGCTTTCACAGTCGATATTCGACGGTGCCGCAAACACATGCTTAAGGCATGCATGAAAATGTCTTCCGCTTCAGCGCCCGGCGTGAGCGCGAAGCACGGCACTGCGCGTTGGGCGTGCCTCTGGAGCATAGGTGCTCATCCCCGCAGCCGCAAATGTCATTTCCGTGACGCGATGTCGGCGGGGAGGGGCAGATGGCCGGTCTTGACCAGGATGGTGCAGCCCTCGCGGCTGAAGGGTTTGTGCTGGCTCAGGTGAGGACTGCGTATCCAGGTGCCCGCAGGGTAGCGTCCGAATTCATCCTCGAACACGCCGTCAATGACGAAGATTTCCTCACCGCCGTAGTGACGGTGCGGGTTGAAGCAGGTCCCCGGTGCCCATCGCACCAGCGCCGTGTGCTCGGTACCGAATTCGCTCAGCGGTAGCACTGAGAGGCCGGGCACAAGCCCCGGATACCAGGTCGCGGTCGTGGTATCGATCGCCAGATGGGCCTGATCCGCCGGGTTGATGTGACGCAGTTTCACGAACAGCACGCAGCCCGTGGCCGAGTGCGGCGCGTGCGACGACCCCGGGGGATTGCGCAGATAGGTGCCCGCACCGTAGTCGCCGGATTCATCACTGAATGTGCCCTCGAGCACGAAGATCTCCTCGCCCAGTTCATGCAGGTGGCGCTCGAACCTTGCCCCCGGCAGGTAGCGGACGATCGAGGTCGCGCGCGCCACCTCGTCGCCATCGCGCTCAAGCATCCGCCGCTCGACGCCACCAGCGGGAGAACTGACCCAGGGCAGGTCCTGATGTTGTACGACGGCGCGCATGGAGAAGTCCGCGTTGATGTGCATCGAAAATATCCGCTATGTGGTTCTCTGACAGGAACGTCACTGTACCAAAGGGGGGAGTGGCACGCGGAGGCGCGGAGGACGCGGAGAAGCACGACTGCACGAGTTGTCCTCTGTGCCTCTGCGCGAAGCAGCCGCCGTTTCAATCATTGAGATCACGAGCAGGGCGGGCCTGCGTCTGCCGGACCTTCAGTCGCCGATCTGCTCCAGCAGCTCTTCGGGGATGTCGTCCGGGCACAGTTGCCCGGCTTCGTCGCCCATCAGCGCGAGGATCAGGCGCAGGCGGTTGTGAAGTTCGCTCAGGTTGCCGGGCCAGCGGTGTTTGCGCAGCAGGGCGAGGGCGTCGGGGCAGACGTACATCGGACGGTCGGGACATTCTCCGCGGACGAAGCCGCGCACCAGGCTGTCGAAGTCGCTGCGGCGGCGCAGCGGCGGCAGATGGACTTCGGTGCCGTGGCTGGCAGCGAAGGCGCTCATGTTGAGGCGGTTCTCGTCGACCAGGACATCGAGGTTGCGACGGGTCGCGGCAACAAGCCGCGGGCTGAGGTGCGCCGTATCTGCGAACAGGCTGCCCTGCCATGAAAGTGGCAGGGCGTCGATGTCGCTCAGATAGAGCGCACCGCCGCGCGCCTGCCGCATTGCGACTGCCAGCTCCGCGCCGATGTCGGTGCTGGAGGCGAGGGCGCGGCAATCCATCTGGATCAGCGCGGTGCCGGGGGCGTGCTCGTGCCAGAGGGTGCTTGCCAGGTAATGCTTTCCGGTGCCGGTTTCACCTTCGATCAGCAACGGGCCTTTGCCACTGGCCCAACGGCGGATCTGTGTCGTGGCGGCGATGACGCGGGGGTCGCCTGATGGTGTGCTGCGTGTGACGGCAACGACGCTGTCTGCGTTTGCTGCGGGCGGGTTGCCTGCACCGGGTGTCCCCGTCTTGCCGTGAGTGCGGCCATGGCTGAAGTCGAGCGGGCGTCGATGAAGGCTGACGCGGGCCGCCAGGGTCTGGCCCTGGCGGGCGCGCAGCGGGAAGGGAAGGCTCTGATCGAGCGCTGCCCAGTCGAGCAGCCTTTGCCAGGTGATGGCGAAGCAGTCTTCGCAGCTTGCGTCGGGATACTCCTGATGCAGCCTGAGCAGGTTGCGGGCGTTGCGGTTGCAGGCCATCACTCGCCCGCCCTCGTCAAACACTGCAATGGCTTCGAGGGGGCTGCCGAGCAGTTCAGGGCGGTTGTGGAAGCGCACGCGAAGAAAGCCGTCGTCCATGCTCTCGACGAGGCGGTGCTCGATGATCTCGGCCGTCGTGCGCAACAGCGCGTTGGAATGCGACAGGTTGGCATTGGCATCGGTCGAGATGTCGAGGATGCCTGCGATGCCGCCGGTGGGCGCCAGGATGGGAATCGCGACGCAGGTCAGGAAGCGGTTGCGCTCGAGAAAGTGCTCATGTCCGCGAACCGCGATGATGTCGCCAGTGGCGAGCGCCGTGCCGATGGCATTGGTGCCCATCGCTTCCTCGCTCCAGGCCGCGCCGGGGCCGAGCGCGACGCGGGCGGCCCGGTCCAGAAAGCCGGTGTCCCCGTTTGCACTGAGGATGAGCCCCTGATTGTCGGTCAGGAGTACGGTTGCGTCCCTGCTGTCGATCTGCCGCAGCAGGTTCTCGATGACCGGTTGCGAGAACGTCACCAGGCGGGCGTTGGACTCAAGACGGTCTGCGAGATCTGCCCGATTCAGCGGGTCGAGCGGAAGTGGCTGGTCGGTCTGCAGCCCATGCGCCTGGCTGCGCAGCCAGGAGGCGCGCAGGTCGGGAGGGAGCGCAACGGATGAGCTTGCCTTGTTCATGACATTTTTGATGCAGGAAACGTGCCTTCCGTGAACGTTAACCTTCCTGGGTGCGGCGTGCTTGTTTCTGCTGCACAAATTCTGTTGCATAGGCCTTGTGTGCGTCGATATGCAGCCTGATTCATAGGGAACCCTGCATCGCATTGGAGCAGCTGTACCCAAATTGAACAGCGCGGCGGGTCACAGTCATGCGTCGCCCGATACCGGTGCATGCCGCCTCGAAACGAGACATGTGCAGGAAAACTATGAAGATTTTTCCGAACGGGATGCAAGGGCTCAAGGGCTGGCATGGGGCCTGCGAAAGGAGGTGCAACGCAACACCGCGTTATTCGCTTACCCGGAAGGAGACAAAAAGTGATCTACGAAATGCCCGGCAGGCCTGGTGCCAAGGTTCAGTTCAAGGACAAGTACGACAACTACGTTGGTGGCGAGTGGGTTCCGCCGGTCAAGGGGCAGTACTTCGACAACATCACGCCGATTACCGGCGCCGTGTTCTGCAAGGCCGCCCGGTCCACCGCGGAGGACATCGAGCTCGCACTCGATGCCGCGCATGCCGCTGCTGACGCCTGGGGCCGCACCCCGCCGGCCGAACGGGCCAACATCCTGCTGAAGATCGCGGACCGGCTCGAAGCCAACCTCGAGATCCTTGCCTATGCCGAGACCGTGGATAACGGCAAGCCAATTCGCGAGACGCTCAATGCGGATATCCCGCTGGCGGTCGATCACTTCCGCTATTTCGCCGGCTGCCTGCGCTCGCAGGAAGGCAGTCTGAGCGATCTCGACGAGAACACCGTGGCGTACCACTTCCACGAGCCGCTGGGCGTCGTGGGTCAGATCATTCCGTGGAACTTCCCCATTCTGATGGCCGCCTGGAAGCTGGCGCCAGCAATCGGCGCCGGCAACTGCGTGGTGCTCAAGCCGGCTGAATCGACCCCCGTCAGTATCCTGGTGCTGGTCGAGCTGATCGCCGACCTGCTGCCGCCGGGCGTGCTCAACGTGGTCAACGGTTTCGGTCGCGAAGCCGGCATGCCGCTGGCAAACAGCAAGCGGATTGCGAAGATTGCCTTCACTGGCTCCACCTCCACCGGCCGCGTGATCGCCCAGGCCGCTGCAAACAACCTGATTCCGGCAACGCTTGAGCTGGGCGGCAAGTCGCCCAACATCTTCTTCGCCGACATCGCCGATGCCGACGACGAGTTCTTCGACAAGGCGATCGAAGGTCTGGTGCTGTTTGCCTTCAACCAGGGCGAAGTATGCACCTGCCCGTCGCGTGCGCTGATCCACGAGTCGATCTACGACAGGTTCATGTCTCGTGTGCTTGAGCGCGTCGCAGCCATCAAGCAGGGCAACCCGCTCGATACCGACGTGATGATGGGTGCTCAGGCCTCGAAGGAGCAGCTGAGCAAGATCATGAGCTATATGGATGTGGGCAGGCAGGAAGGTGCCGAACTCCTGATCGGCGGCGGCCGGGCGCAGCTGGAAGGCGAGCTGGGTGACGGCTACTACGTCAAGCCGACCCTGTTCAAGGGCCACAACAAGATGCGCATCTTCCAGGAAGAGATTTTCGGACCGGTGCTGGCAGTGACCACCTTCAAGACCGAAGCAGAAGCGCTCGAACTGGCCAACGATACCCTCTACGGACTGGGTGCCGGCGTGTGGTCGCGCGACGGCAGCACTGCCTACCGCATGGGCCGCGCGATCAAGGCCGGTCGTGTGTGGACGAACTGCTATCACGCCTATCCGGCACACGCCACCTTCGGCGGATACAAGGAGTCCGGTATCGGTCGCGAGACGCACAAGATGATGCTCGACCACTATCAGCAGACCAAGAACCTGCTGGTCAGCTACGACCCGAAGAAGCTCGGCTTCTTCTGATGCAAGGCCCCGCATGTCGAGCTGCGATATGCGGAGCCGCCTGAAGTTCTCCCTCCTCATGAAAGTGAGTTCACGGGCGGCAATTGCCGCCCGCTTTTTTTGCAACGATGGAGCCCGCCATGGTCGAGAGAGTCATTGCAACCGAGGCGACACTGGCCCTGATCGAGTTGCTGCGTGCCAAGCATGGCGACCTGATATTCCACCAGTCCGGCGGCTGTTGTGACGGCAGCGCCGCCAACTGCTATCTGCCGGGCGAACTGTGCACCGACCAGGATGTGTGCCTGGGCGAGATCGGCGGCTGTCCTTTCTATATCAGCAGTTCGCAGTACGAGTACTGGAAGCACATGCAGCTGATCATTGATGTGCTCGATACGCGTGGGGGTGGAACCTTCTCGCTGGAAGGGCCTGAAGGCAAGAGCTTTCATACCCGCTCGCGCCTGTTCACCGACGAAGAATGGGCCGGGCTGGTGGCAGCCGGTATTGTTTGAAATCCCGTTTCCCAACAGAAGGGTGCGGCGTGCACCCAGGCAAGGAGTGAAGACCGTGATGATCAGGACGATGGTAGCGGGGGCTGTGCTGATGGCCTCGATGTCGGCGCCGGCAATGGCGTCGATGGAGATCGTGAAGAAAGCGCGCTGTGTGGCCTGTCATGCAGTCGACAAGAAGATGGTGGGCCCGGCCTATCGTGAGGTGGCGGCAAAGTACGAAGGGCAGGCCGGCGCGGCATCCGAGCTCTTCGACAAGGTCCGCCACGGCGGTTCAGGCACCTGGGGCGCCATTCCAATGACGCCGAACGATGAAAGCAGGATCAGCGACGACAATCTGAAAGCCGCGATCGCATGGATTCTTGCTGGCGCAAAGGACTGAGCATAAAAAGACACCTGCTCCGGAGTGGAGCAGGTGTCTCGTTTTGGAACAGGTGTCGTCCGTTTGCGCGCGACACCGTTTTCCGACTCAGTCGATCAGGCCCGGCACCAGGATGGCGTGCACTCAGTGCAGCAACATGGCGCTGCGACCGTTGTGTTGCGTTGCGTGCTTAGTTGATTTCAACGCCCCATGGCAGCTCGCCCACGGGCTGATCGGTTTCGGTGTCGCGGACCGTGCCCGACTTTTCAGTTGGGACATGGGCAAGAGGGACCGCGCCGGCGAGGCCGGGCGCCAGGCCCCCAAATGTCATGCAGGGCAAGGGGTGACGGAGTGCATGCTCACCGCCGGTTCTGGCGTGTTGTCATGCGTCAGATTCCTCCGGGGAGGCGGTGAGTGCTGCCGTTTTCACTGAAGATGCGGCCAAGTTCGCCGCTGCGCTGAAGTTCTGCCAGGGCGTCGCCGAGTGCGGCGGCAAGCGCTGGATGATCGGCTTTCACCGCCATACCCAGTGGCCAGCCGGTCACGCGAAGTTCGGGCATCTGCAGGCTGTCGATGACAACGCCGGGCGCATCCTTGAATGCCACTTCAAGTTCGGTGCGGGTGCCGATCACGGCAGCCACTTCGCCGGCCTTCAGACCCGCCGCTGCGAGCGGAACGCTGCGGTAGTGAGTGACCTGGTCACGCAGGCGGCCGTTGAGCACATGGAGCATGAAGTCGCTACCGTGGGTGTCGAGCTCGGCGCCGATGCGCTCGCGCGTGAACACTTCGAATGCGTTGGCGGCCGACCCCGCGATGGCAGGAATGCGTGCGCTGTTGCGCGCAATCGCCATGGTTTCGAGGTGGTAGGGCGCGAAGATCGTAACCTTGTCGTTGTTGGCGGCAAAGTTGCGATCGACCGGTACGTGCAGCATCACGTCGCCGGGGCGCATGCCCAGGTAGTGGCCTTTCCACACCATGTTGCGCAGGTCGTCGCTCATGTCTTCGTCGGCCGGAAACTCGACGAACTCGGCACGCAGCCCGAGCCTGGCCGCCAGCGCCCTGCCCAGTGCGATATCAATGCCCTGGCCCTTGTCCGACCAGGGCGGATAGTTGGCATAGACCGCAATGCGCAGTGCGCCAGCCTGTTGCAGCTCGAGTTCGGCCGCCGCTGCACGCGCGGGCAGCGCGGCAGCGACCAGCATTGCGCCTGCGCCCAGGAGAAAGTGTCTGCGTTCATTCTTCACGTACGGTCTCCAGCCATGCACGAATCGACCACATTGCTTCCTGCGGCAGGATACCCTCGAACGGCGGCATGTAGACACGTCCCCCGCGGCTGGCACCGTCACGGATGCGCTGCATGAAAATCTCGTCGCCCTCGTCACCTTCAGGCAGGTAACGCAGGTCCGGTGCGATCCCGCCGGAGACGGCGCCCAGGCCGTGGCAGCGCGCACAGTTCTGGTTGTAGGCCGAGTCGCCGATGCGGATGGCTTCCTTGTCCTTGCGATAGGGGTTGCTGACAAGCCAGTCCTTTCCGAGCGGCTTGAGCGTGGATACATCAACCGCCTGCGGCGTGACGTCTCCGTGAGCACCCGCGATCAGCGTGACGCTTGCCAATGCTGCGGCGCAAGCGATCTGACGCAATGAACGGGTGACTGTCTCCTTGTTGTACTTGTCTTCCACTGTATCGTTCCTCATGGCTGGTATTGAAGCGCTTTGATTCGCATGTCCCCGGTTGGGCCGGTGTGCTCATGCTCTGCAAACGCTGTGCCACTGTTGCCGGACTCCCCGTCTGGCAAGGAAATTGCTGACGATGAACTGCCGCCAGGGTGCGGCGGTTGCTGCGCATCGTGACAGGTGCTAAGTTTTGGAACATGTCCCCCGACAAAAAATAGAGACAGGGGGCTGGAGGAGACAACATGACAGGTCACCCAATGGCCACGACGCCGCACGAACTGCGGGTTCGTGAGGCGCGACACCAGTTTTTCGATCGTGGAGAGAGCGCGGACATCGAACTGCCGCAGGAGGTGCTGCGATCCTGGCTGCGCTGCCGGGACAGCAGTGTCGATTATCGGGACGATGGCCGCGGCGACCCCGAAGGCCGGTCCGGGCTGGATCTTGCGCGGGAACGCAGCCAGTCCCTGCTGAGCAACGCGGCCGGCATCATGGAGCATGTGTTCGAGCAGATCCGCGCTTCAGGCAGCATGGTGATCCTGGCCGACAGCCAGGGCATGATCCTGCACAGCATGGGCGATCCCGATTTCGTCAGCCGGGCGCAACGCGTGGCCTTGCAGCCAGGCTCCTCGTGGAGCGAGTCGGTACGGGGCACCAATGCGATCGGCACCACGCTGGTCGAGGCTGCGCCGGTCGAGGTCAACGGTGCCGAGCACTTTCTCGACCGTAACGGCATCCTGACCTGCAGCGCTTCGCCGGTGTTCAACCCGCGTGGTGAGATCGAGGGGGTGCTGGACATCTCCGGCGACTATCGTGGCAATCAGCGCCATACCCTCGGACTGGCGCGTCTGGCTGCGCAATTGCTCGAGAAGCGACTGTTCGAGATCGAGTTCGCGCGCGAACTGCTGATCGCATTCCATAACCGTCCCGAGTGTGTCGGCGGCCTGCAGGAGGGCTTGCTCGCGGTGTCGCCCGAGGGGCGCGTCGTAGGGGCCAATCCGGTGGCCAGGGCCCTGCTCGGCGTGAAGCAGGGTGGAATGGTCTGCGGTGAGTTCGGCACCCTGTTCCGCCTGCCCTTCGGCACCTTCATCGACCGCTGCTCGCGCGACGTCTGCTCGCTGCAGGCGCTTGAACTGCGCGGGGGCGAACCGCTCTATGCGCGCATTCGCGGGCGGGTGCCGACGGTGGGGCAGGCGAACTCGCGCAGCGATGCCGGCGGACAGGGTGAGGCGCGCAGCACGTCGGGCGCGGGCGAGCCCGCTGGACGCAATCCGCCGTGCGACCGTCGCAGCGGGCGGGCGACGCTCGAGTGCCTGTCGACCGGCGATGCACGCCTGCAGCTGGCGCTGGATCGCGCGGCGCGCATCATGGGCAAGGACATTCCGCTCCTGATTCAGGGTGAATCGGGCGTGGGCAAGGAGTTGTTTGCGCGCGCATTCCATTATTCCAGTCCGCACCAGGACGGCCCCTTCGTGGCGGTCAACTGCGCGGCCATTCCCGAGAACCTGATCGAATCCGAACTCTTCGGTTACGTCGGCGGCGCCTTTACCGGTGCGCGGCGCGAAGGGGCCGTGGGCAAGATCCAGCAGGCGCACGGCGGCACGTTGTTCCTTGACGAAATCGGCGACATGCCGCTGGCGATGCAGGCGCGTCTGCTGCGGGTGCTGCAGGAGCGCTGCGTGACACCGGTGGGGGCTCAACGCAATGTGCCGGTCGATATCACCCTGGTGTGTGCGACCCACCGGGTGCTGCGAGAGTCGGTGCGCAACGGCAGCTTCCGCGAGGATCTTTACTATCGGGTGAATGGCCTGACCGTCACCCTGCCGCCCCTGCGCGACCGCAGTGACATCCGCTCGATCGTCGCCATCATTCTGGCGTCCGAAGTCGACCCCGCGCGTGGCGAGGTGACGATCAGCGAGCAGGTGCTCGACTTCTTCGAGCGCTATCCCTGGCCGGGCAATGTGCGCCAGCTGCAGAACGTGATCCGGGTTGCAGTGGCGCTGCTGGATGACGACGAGTGCGAGATTCTGCCCCTGCATCTGCCAGAGGAGCTGTTCGGTTCCGATCCGATGGACGACGCCGAGAGCGGGCAGGCCAGCGCGGTGGCGGCGTCCTCACTGGCTGCCGCGGCAGTACCCGTGCAAGTCGCCGCGGGGCGCAGCCTGGACGAGATCGAGCTCGATGCAATCTCCCGCGTGATGCTCGAAGAGGGCGGCAATGTGTCGGCCGCAGCACGCCGTCTCGGCATCAGTCGCAACACCCTGTATCGCAAGATCGGCCGCATGAAATGAGGCTGCGTTCCGGGGCGTCCAATCCATAAGCAATAGGGGTTTTCCTGCGCTTGTCCCGTCCCGGGTCGGGCGTATTCTCGAAGGCAGGTATGAAGTGTGCTTCATAGGAAATGCTTCATCACTGCCATAACAACGGAAATCGGAGGAGAAGGTTGATGTGGAAATCACTTCATATTGATCCCGCAAAGTGTACCGGCTGTCTGCAGTGCGAGATGGCCTGCTCGTATGAGCACACCGGGGTCTTCAATCCCAGCAAGTCGCGGATCAAGGTATTCAACTTCGAGGCCGAGGGGCGCAAGGTGCCATACACCTGTACCCAGTGCACCGAAGCCTGGTGCCTGAATTCCTGTCCGGTCGATGCGATCCGCATCGACCTTTCCACCGGCGCCAAGATGGTGTTCGAAGACACCTGCGTTGGCTGCAAGGTGTGCACGATCGCCTGTCCTTTCGGCACGATCAACTACAACCAGGAATCGGGCAAGGTGCAGAAATGCGATTTGTGCGATGGCAATCCTGCTTGTGCCGAGGCCTGTCCGACGGCGGCGATCACCTACATCGACGCCGACTGGACCGGGCTGGACAAGATGCGCACCTGGGCCGCCAAGGCCAATACGCCGACCACTGCCGCCTGAAGGAGGAGAAACCATGGGCTGGAACAGAAAAGTCCTGCGTGTCGATCTGACGGCAGGCACCTGCAAGGAAGAGCCGCTGAACATGAAGTGGGCTCAGGAATACCTGGGCTCGCGCGGTCTGGCGACCAAGTACCTGGTATCGGAGATCGATCCCAAGGTCGATCCGCTGTCACCCGACAACAAGATGATCATGGCCACCGGTCCGCTGACCGGCACCATGGCCTCGACCGGCGGGCGCTATACGGTGGTGACCAAGGGGCCGCTGACGGGGGCCATCGCGTGCTCGAATTCGGGCGGCTACTTCGGCGCCGAACTCAAGTTCGCCGGCTGGGACATGATCATCTTCGAGGGCAAGTCGCCCAAGCCGGTCTATCTCTACATCGAGAACGACAAGGCCGAGTTGCGCGACGCCGGACATCTCTGGGGCCGCAGCTGCTGGGAGACCGAAGAAACGATCAAGCACGAGCTGCAGGATCCGCTGGTGCGCGTGTCGTCGATCGGCCTCGCGGGAGAGAACGAGGTGATGTTCGCCTGTGTGGTGAACGACCTGCACCGTGCAGCAGGGCGCTCCGGCGTGGGCGCGGTGATGGGCTCGAAGAACCTCAAGGCAGTCGCACTGCGCGGCACCAAGGGCGTGTCCGGCATTCACGACTTCAAGGCCTTCATGAAGGCGACCACCGACGCCAAGAAGGTGCTGGCGGATAACGCGGTGACCGGCCAGGGACTGCCCAAGTACGGCACCCAGGTGCTGATGAACGTGATCAACGAGATGGGCGCGCTGCCCACCCGCAATCACCGCGACGTGCAGTTCGAGGACGCCGGCAAGATCTCCGCCGAGGCGATGCACGAGAAACGCGAGAGCGACGGCAAGTCGCAGCTGGTGACCAATGCCGCGTGTTTCGGCTGCACCATCGCCTGCGGTCGCATCTCGGAAATCGACAAGGGCCACTTCACCGTCAAGAACAGTCCCAAGTACTGGGGGGCGTCCGGCGGTCTGGAGTACGAGGCCGCCTGGGCACTGGGGGCAGCCAACGGCGTGGGCGATATCGAGGCCCTGCAGTACGCCAACATGATCTGCAACGAGCAGGGCATGGACCCGATCTCCTTCGGCGCGACCGTGGGTGCGGTGATGGAGCTGTACGACATGGGCGTGCTCGATTCGGCCAAGATCGGCATCGATTCGCCCTTCGGCTCTGCCGAGGCGCTGGCGAAGCTGGTGGAGATGACGGCAAATGGCGAGGGCTTTGGCAAGGAGATCGGCCTCGGCTCCAAGCGCCTGTGCGAAAAGTACGGTCATCCCGAGCTGTCGATGAGCGTGAAGGGCCAGGAATTCCCGGCCTACGATTCGCGCGGCATCCAGGGCATGGGCCTGGCCTACGCCACCTCGAACCGCGGCGCCTGCCATTTGCGCGGCTACACCGTGGCCTCCGAAGTGCTCGGCATTCCGGTCAAGACCGATCCGCTCACCACCGAGGGCAAGCCGGAGCTGGTCAAGGCGTTCCAGGATGCCACCGCAGTGTTCGACTCTGCCGGCATCTGCGTCTTCACCAGCTTTGCGTGGACCCTGGCCGATGTGCAGCCCCAGCTCGACGCCGCCTGCGAGGGCGACTGGAGCATGGACAAGCTCAACGAGGTGGGCGAGCGCATCTGGAACATGGAGCGCGAGTTCAACAACGCTGCCGGCTTCACCGCCAAGGACGACAACCTGCCGCCGCGCTTGACCACCGAGCCGGCCAAGACCGGTCCGGCCAAGGGGCTGGTCAATGGGCTGGCGACCATGCTGCCGGAGTACTACAAGGCGCGTGGCTGGACGCCTGACGGTGTGCCGACCGCTGAGACCAAGGCCCGCCTGGGGCTGTAAACGGGGAGCGGGAGCCAGTGAGCGGCCGGCCGACAACCGGCCGCTCGTGGCAGCGCCCGCATCGGTCGCATTTGCAATGATCGCGGAGGCCTTGCGAGGGGCCGCCCGCGGCTGTGCATCGAGGATGTCTGATGAAACACTTGATACTCGGTAACGGCCCCGCTGGTGTGGTGGCCGCTGAAACCCTGCGCCGCGCCGCGCCGCAGGACGAAATCGTGCTGGTTGGGAACGAGGACTCGCCGCCGTATTCGCGCATGGCGATTCCCTACCTGCTGGAAGAGAACATCGACGAGAAGGGCACCTGGCTGCGCAAGGCACCGGGCCACTTCGAGCAGCTCCGCATCCGCGAACTGCGCGGGCGGGCCGTGGCGCTCGACACCGAGAAGCAGCGCATGCTGTTTTTCGACGGCCATTTCGAGGACTACGACCGTCTCCTGATCGCGACCGGTTCGCATCCGGTGCGCCCACCGATTCCGGGCGTCGACCTGCCCGAGGTGCAGACCTGCTGGACCCTGGAGGATGCGCGTGCGATCGCCGCACACGCGAAACCCGGTGCGCGGGTGCTGCAGCTGGGCGCCGGCTTCATCGGCTGCATCATCATGGAGGCGCTGGCCAAGCGCGGCGTCGAGCTCACCGTGGTGGAGATGGGCGACCGCATGGTGCCGCGCATGATGACGCCGAAAGCGGGTGGCATGATCAAGGAGTGGGTCGAGAACAAGGGCGTGAAGGTGATCACCTCGGCCGGGGTCAACCGCATCGACCGCGGTGCGGGCTCGCCACTGACCGTGAGCCTGAGCACGGGTGCCAAGATCGACTGCGATCTGGTGATCGTTGCCGCGGGCGTGGCGCCGAACGTCGCCTTTCTCGAGGGAACGGGCGTGCATGTGGCCAAGGGCGTGCTGGTGGACGACCATCTGGAAACCAGCGTGAAAGGCATCTACGCTGCGGGTGACGTGGCTGAGGCGCCGGACGTGTTTACCGGCGCCCACCTCGTCGCCGCGATTCAGCCCAACGCTGCCGATCAGGCCCGCGTGGCCGCACTCAACATGGCGGGACGGGACAACTGCCTGAACGGCGTGCTCGCCATCAACGTGCTCGATACCCTGGGCCTGATCTCGACCTCGTTCGGACAATGGTGGGGTGAGGCGGCGGACAAGGGCGGTGAGGGCGTCGAGCATGTGGATGAAATTCGAAGCCGCTACCTGAGCCTGCAGTTCAAGGACGATGTACTGATCGGTGCCACATCGATCGGGCTGACCGAGCATGTCGGTGCCCTGCGCGGCCTGATTCACGGGCAGGTCAAACTCGGGAAGTGGAAAGAGCGCCTGCTTGAGACACCGTTGCAGTTCGTCGATGCCTATGTCGCGACTTCGCAGCCGATGGCGCTGGCAAGGTGAGGGCACGTGTCACGATGAAAGTTGCGTTCAAACTGTTTGCTTCGCTGTCCGACTACCTTCCCGCCGACCGCAAGGGCAACCGCCTTGAGCTCGATGTGGAGGACGGAACGACGGTGGCAGACCTGATCCGCCGCTACAACGTGCCCGAGCGCAGTGCGCATCTGGTGCTGGTCAATGGTGTCTTCATCCCGCCGTCCGAGCGCATTCGCCACCGTCTGCAGCCGAGTGACGAACTGGCGATCTGGCCGCCGATCGCCGGCGGCTGAGGATGGCTTTCATCAATGGACCGGTGCCGGAGGTCGTCGAGCGCCTGGTGACGGCGACGCCGGCGGAGTTCGAGCGCGATCTGCGTGCCGCATGGACAGGCGTGAGCCGTCCGGCGCCGGGACGCCTGCTGCTGGTTGATGGCGAGCAGCGCCTGAGGCTGGAACTGCTCGTGTTGCCGGTGCGCAAGCTGGGGCTTTTCGAGCTGCCTCAGCTGCAGGTCAGATATTGCTTTGAAGGCGGTGACGAGCCGGCGCGGCGCAGCTGGCTCGCCAGGCTCGATCGCTCGATGCAGAAGGGTGGCGGCTGACGGCGTGTAATCCAGGGGTGTGATCGAGGGCGGCCCCGGCGGCCACACCGGAACAGCCTCCAGGGCCGCCCTCGATCACGGCAGGTCGCGCGGTTTCGGGTATTCTCCCCGCGATGTCGATGTTCACCTCCACCTTTGCCGACGCACTGGCCCTGCTCGCGACTTTCGACGCGCGAGTGGGAGAGATCGTCTGGCTGTCGCTGAAGGTCAGCGGCGGCGCGGTCATGCTGGGTACGCTCATCGGCCTTCCGCTCGGTGCCTGTCTGGCCGTCGGGCGTTTCCCCGGCAAGCATGCCGCCTCGGTACTCATCAACGGCCTGATGGGCCTGCCCTCGGTCGTGGTGGGCGTGGTGGTCTATCTGTTTCTGTCGCGCTCGGGGCCCCTCGGCGACTTTGGCCTGCTCTACACCCCGGCTGCAATGGTGGTCGCGCAAACCTTGCTGGTGATACCGCTGATGGCTGCGATTGCGCGCCAGGTCGTGGAAGATGTGTGGCAACGCTACGCGGAAGAACTCCAGGTCATGTGCTTCAGCTGGTGGCAAAGCGTGACCACGCTGCTGTACGACTGTCGCCACTCCCTGATGGTCGCGGTGCTCGCGGGTCTTGGCCGCGCCATGAGCGAGGTGGGCGCGGTAATGATCGTCGGTGGCAACATCGACCGCTCGACCCGGGTGATGACGACGGCCATTGCGCTGGAAACCAGCAAGGGTGACCTGCCGCTGGCCATTGCGCTCGGTCTCGTGCTGATCCTGCTCATTCTCGCGCTCAACGCCTTTGCCTTCCTGCTGCGGCAGTGGGCGATGCGACGCTACGACTGACCGAGGTCCGATGTTTCCTGTCCGTATCGAAAACCTGCGCTTTTCACCCAACGGACATGCCGTGCTCGACGGCATCGATCTGCAGCTCGGCAGCGAGGGCATCACGCTCTTGCTCGGCCCCAACGGAGCGGGCAAGAGCATGTTGCTGCGCGTGCTGTGCGGCCTGGTCGAACCCAGCGGCGGGACGATCGACTGGGGCGGTGGTGTGCGTCCGGCGCGCGGGGTGATGATGGTGTTCCAGCATCCGATGATGCTGCGTGCCACGGTGCTGGAGAACGTCGCGCTCGGACTCAAGCCGCTCGGCGTGTCCGCGGCCGAGCGTCAGCGCAGGGCGATGGCCGTGCTCGAGCGCATCGGGCTCGCGCATCGCGCCGGTGACAGCGCGCGCCAGTTGTCGGGCGGGGAGAAGCAACGGCTGGCGCTTGCGCGCGCCTGGCTGACCCGCCCGCGCCTGCTGCTGCTCGACGAACCCACCGCCAGCCTCGATCCGTCGGCAACAGCGGAAGTCGAGCGCATCATCCGCGAGATCCGTACCGACGGCACCCGCATCCTGATGGTCACCCACAACCTCGGACAGGCCACCCGGCTCGGCGACGACATCGTCTTTCTGTCGGCCGGCAAGGTGTGCGAACACACGCCGACGCAGCGCTTCTTCTCCCGCCCGGCGTCGGACGAGGCCAGACTCTTCATCCAGGGCGAACTGCCCTGGCGCATGACTTTCTGATCGGGCGCCTGCGTCACTGCGGGGAACTCATGCATGCTCATCGGGTCTTGAGTGCACCCGTTTCATCGAGCCCGAGACATCATGAATGCAGATCAGCAGAAAGCCGTCCTGACCATCGCCCTGATGGCCGCCTTTGCCGACGGCGCGAACGACGAGCAGGAGCGTGAGCAGATTCGCGGCATCGCCGAATCGCTGAGCGGAGAAGCCGGTGGTACCGATCTGCGCGGTCTTTACCAGCAGGTCTTGCTCAAGCGCGTCAGCCTGGACGATGCGGTCGCCGCGCTGGGCGAGCCGACCCACCGGCAGCTTGCATACGAGATGGCCGTCTGTGTGTGCGATGCAGACGGTCACACCAGTCCGGCCGAGCGTGCCTTCCTCGATGCGCTCGCGGCCGCGCTGGGGCTGGGGCGGGCGGTGACAGCGCCGGTCGACCAGCAGGGGGAGGAGATGGCCGACCTGATCGATGCGGCAGCGCCGATGGCGCCAGCGGGCGCGACTGCCGGTCAGGAAGTCCCGCGCGCTGCATCGAACCCTGCGGCGGACGCCGAGATGGATCGCAGCATTCTCAACTACGCGATTCTGAATGGGGCGCTTGAGCTTCTGCCGCAGTCGTGGGCCTCGATGGCGATCATTCCGCTGCAGATCAAGATGGTCTATGGCATCGGAAAGACCTATGGGCACGAACTCGACCAGGGCCACATCCGCGAACTGCTGGCCACGATGGGCGTCGGCCTGACCTCGCAGTATCTCGAACAGTTCGGGCGCAAGCTGCTTGGCGGGCTGCTGGGCAAGGTCGGGGGCGGCCTGGGGCGCCAGCTCGGCAAGTCCGCGACCAGCGTCGCATTCTCTTTCGCCACCACCTATGCGCTCGGTCAGGTGGCGCGGCGCTACTACGGAGGCGGGCGGCAGATGAGTACCGAACTGCTGCGCGACACGTTCCAGAATCTGCTGGGACCGGCCAAGGAGATGCAGGCGCGTTATCTGCCGCAGATCCAGGAGCGGGCGGGTTCGCTCGATGCGGGCCAGATCATGTCCATGGTGCGCGGGCGCTGAGCCTGTTCGCGCCGGAGGAAGGCCGGGCCTGACGGATGTCAGGCCCTTGTCGGATCAGACCCGCAGCAGCGCCTTGCACAGGCGCTCGGAGAACTGGTCTTCGGTGAACTGCGGCTCGTTGGGCGGATAGAGTTCGACTTCGTCGATCGGGAAGCCGCTGTCGCGCGCGAGTGCGAGAAGTTCCCTGACTTTCTGACAGGCCTTCAGCTGTTCGCCGAGGGCCGCATCAGCGCGGGCTTTGTCCGAAAAGGCCTTGATATCCTTGATTGCCATGATTTCCCTGCGTGTTCATTCCAGATTTAAACCAGGGCGTGGCGTCTGCACCACGCCTGACCTTTGAAGCAAGACTGCATCCGGCGTGAACGCAATTCCGGTGCCTGTCCTGACCTGGTCTTGATCAACAGAATGAATTCAGAGGCTTACGCTGTTTCCTGGGCGATTTTCAGCGGAACGCATTGTCGGCTTTCGCCCCTTGTGCCGCGCAATGAAGGTTTTGCGCCCAAGCGGCTTCAGCTGCCAGAAACCCAGTGCCCCGACTTGCCGCCGAGCTTTTCCATCAGCTGGATGCCTTCCATGCGCATGCCGCGATCCATCGCCTTGCACATGTCGTAGATGGTGAGCAGGGCGACGTTGACCGCGGTGAGCGCTTCCATCTCGACGCCGGTCCGGCCGACGGTTTCGGCTGTCACCGTGCAGCGAATGGCGAGCGCGGCGGGATCGCTTTCGAACTCGACGGCGACGCGGGTGAGCGGGATCGGGTGGCACAGCGGGATCAGGTCGCTGCAGCGTTTGGCGCCCTGGATGGCGGCGATGCGGGCGATGCCCAGCACGTCGCCCTTCTTTGCCGTGCCGCTCTGAATGGTGTCGAAGGTCGCGGCTTCCATCAGGATGCGGCCGGTCGCGACGGCAACCCGGCGGGTTTCCGATTTGGCGCCGACATCAACCATGTGGGCCTGGCCTTCGGCGTCGAAATGGGTCAGGGCGGACGGAGTGGAATCGCTCATTGTTCGGTGTCGGAAGGGGATTGAGTGAATGGTTCGACGGCGCGACTGACGCTTGCTACATGCCGATACACCGCACGCCGGAACTACGCTTCGGGAGGGTTATCATAGCATCCCATGATGCGTCGATCCCTCGCCCTGCTGCTCAGCCTCGCGCTGGCTTTTCCTGCCCATGCCGTCGATCTGCCCGATCTCGGCGACGTGGGTACGTCCGACCTGTCGCCGGCGGAAGAGCGCCGTATCGGTGAAGAGATCATCCGCGAGATCCGCTGGAAGGATGCGGCCTATCTCGACGATCCAGAGGTCGAGGAATACGTCAATCGACTCGGCAAGCGGCTGGCTGCAGTCAGCAACGATCCGCTGCAGAGTTTTGATTTCTTTGTGGTCAAGGATGCCACCCTCAATGCCTTCGCCTTGCCGGGAGGCTATATCGGTGTGCACTCGGGGCTGATTCTCGCCTCCGAGAGCGAGTCCGAGCTGGCTTCGGTGCTCGGCCATGAGATCGCTCACGTCACGCAGCGTCATATCGCCCAGATCGTCGGCAAGCAGAGCCAGGCCGGCATTCTGATGCTCGCCTCGCTGCTGGTGGCGGTGCTGGCGGCGCGCAGCAGCTCGGACGCCAGCATGGCAGCCGTTGCCGCCGGCCAGGCCGGGGCCATCCAGTCGCAGCTTGGCTACTCCCGTGATTTCGAGCGCGAAGCGGATCGTGCGGGTTTGCAGACGCTGGAGGCCGCCGGATTCGACGTGCGCGGCATGCCCAGCTTCTTCGAGCGGCTGCAGCGCTCGAGCCGTCTTTACGAGAACAATGCACCGGCCTATCTGCGCAGCCACCCGCTGACGACCGAACGTATTGCCGACATGGAGAACCGTGCGGCGTCGCTGCGCTACCGGCAGGTGCCGGATTCCGCCGACTTCCGCTACGTGCGGGCCAAGCTGCGATCGCAGACGGCACAGCCGGCTGAGGCGTTGAAGACCTTTGAAGACCTTCTCGCACGCACGCCCAAGGACGAGGCCGTGCGTTACGGCCTGATCCGGACGCAGATGCGCGCCGGGCGGCTGGACGACGCCGAGGCGGGGCTGAAGGCATTGCGTAGCAGCACCGAGCCCTCAGTCTTCATCGAGACGCTTGCCGCAGAGCTTTCGATGGCACGGCGTGACGCAGGGGCCGCGGTCAGGACGCTGGACGCGGCGGTGCGGCGTTTTCCTGCGAGTCAGAGCCTGCGCTACGCGCTGGCCGATGCGCAGATCATTGCGGGACGGGCGGCGGACGCGGTTGCCGGCGTTCGTCAGGGGCTGCAGACGCGCGGTGAGGATATCCGGCTGTGGCAATTGCTGTCGCGAGCCAACGCCCAGCTTGGCAAGCTGACCGCCCGCCATCGCGCTCAGGCCGAAGTGTACACGCTGCAGGGGAGCTATCCTGCGGCGGTCGAGCAACTCGAACTTGCACGCAAGGCGGGGGACGGCGACTTCTACGACCTTTCTGCCGTCGACGCGCGCCTGCGCGAACTGAAAATCCGCGTGCGCGACGAACGTCGCGAGCGCGGACTTGAGCGCTGAGGTATTTTGCTCGCGGGCTGCGTCTACCGGCGCGCTGCGCTTTACATTAAAATCGTCGGGTTTGCTGATAACGAAGACTAAGGACGAAGCAATGGATTTCGACAAGGAAGTAGACGCCCGCGGTCTGAACTGCCCGTTGCCGATCCTGCGTGCCAAGAAGGCACTGGCCGAGCTTGATCATGGTCAGGTTGTGCGGATCATTGCGACCGACCCGGGGTCGGTGAAAGACTTTCAGGCGTTCGCCAAGCAGACCGGGAATGAACTGGTCAAGCAGGGCGAGACCGCTGATAAGGCATTCGAGTTCTACATGCGGCGCAAGTGATGCTGCACTGAGTGTTACCCAAGCAAAAGGGCCGCGATGAGCGGCCCTTTTGCTTGAGCTTCATCCCGGGGCCACCTCGGCCCCGGGCGATTGCATCAATGCCCGGCCAGCTTTGCCAGTTGCGGGCGCAACTGCTCCAGCGTGACCTTGAAGCCGGCGAGGCGATCGCGTTCCTGCTGCACGACGGCAGCGGGGGCACGATCGACGAAGCTGGCGTTGCCCAGCTTGCCTTCGGCTTTCACGATCTCGCCTTCGATGCGGGCGATCTCCTTGCCCAGACGCTCGCGCTCTGCGGCGATGTCGATCTCCACGCGCAGCATCAGGCGGGTTTCGCCAGCCACGGCCACCGGTGCCAGCTCTTCGGCGCTGATTTCGGCGACGATCTCGACATCCGACAGTTTGGCCAGGCCCGCAAGATAGGGCGCATAGGCCTTGAGCTTGTCGGCGCTGCCCGCCGCGACCAGCGGCAGACGCTGGGCGGGGGAGATGTTCATCTCGCCGCGCAGGTTACGACAGGCGTAGATCATGGCCTTCAGCTCGGTGACCTTCGCTTCTGCAGTTTCGTCGACGCGACTCAGATCGGCCTGCGGGTAGCGTGCCAGCATCACGCTGTCGGCATCCTTGCGTCCGGCGAGCGGCGCAACGGTTTCCCACAGCTCTTCGGTGATGAAGGGGATCAGCGGGTGGGCGAGGCGCAGCACGGTCTCGAGCACGCGCAGCAGGGTGCGCCGGGTGGCGCGCTGCTGCTCCGGGGTGCCGGTCTGGATCTGGACCTTGGCCAGCTCCAGGTACCAGTCGCAGTACTCGTCCCACACGAATTCGTACACCGTGCGGGCGACGAGGTCGAAGCGGTAGGACTCGAACTGGGTGGCAACGTCCGCTTCGGTGCGCTGCAGACGGGAAACGATCCAGCGGTCGGCAAAGGAGAAGTCGAGATAAGCGCCGGGCGCGCATTGATCGGGCGTGTGCTCGTTCATGCCGCAGTCCTGGTCTTCGCAGTTCATCAGCACGAAGCGGGTAGCGTTCCACAGCTTGTTGCAGAAGTTGCGATAGCCCTCGCAGCGCGCGAGGTCGAACTTGATGTCACGCCCCGGGCTGGCCAGGCTGGCGAAGGTGAAGCGCAGGGCGTCGGTGCCGAAGGCCTGGATGCCTTCGGGGAATTCCTTGCGCGTCTTCTTCTCGATGCTCTGCGCCTGCTTCGGGTTCATCAGGCCGAAGGTGCGCTTCTTCACCAGTTCATCGATGGCGATGCCGTCGATGAGGTCGATCGGGTCGAGCACGTTGCCTTTCGACTTCGACATCTTCTGGCCTTCCGCGTCACGGATCAGGCCATGCACGTAGACGTGCTTGAACGGGATCTTGCCGGTGATGTGAGTCGTCATCATCACCATCCGGGCGACCCAGAAGAAGATGATGTCGAAGCCGGTAACGAGCACGGTGGAGGGCAGGTAGAGGTCGAGTGCATCGTTGCTCTGCTGCGGCCACTCGGCGGTCCAGTCGAGCGTGGAGAACGGCCACAGCGCAGACGAATACCAGGTGTCGAGCACATCGTCTTCACGGCGCAGCTTGCCTTCTTCGTAACGGGCGTGAAGCACGGACAGGCGCTGCGCGAGTTCCGGGTGCTGCTCGGTGGTCTCGCCTGCGGCCTGGCGGGACTGGACTTCAGCCTTGAGGCGGTTGATCTCGGCTTCGAGATCGGCCTTCCACGCGTGGATCGCGGCCTCTTCGTCGGTGGCGACGTAGATCTTGCCTTCCTCGTCATACCAGGCGGGAATGCGGTGGCCCCACCACAGCTGACGCGAGATGCACCAGTCCTGGATGTTGTTGAGCCACTGGTTGTAGGTGTTGATCCAGTTTTCCGGATAGAACTTGATCTCGCCCGACGAAACCACGTCGAGCGCCTTCTGCGTGATCGACTTGCCGTCGGCGCCCGGCTTGCTCATGGCAACGAACCACTGGTCGGTGAGCATCGGCTCGATCACGACGTTGGTGCGGTCGCCACGCGGCACCTGCATCTTGTGCGCCTTGATCTCGAGCATCAGGCCGAGGGCTTCGAGCTCGTTGACCACCTGCTGGCGCGCGGGGACGCGGTCCATGCCGACGATGCCGGCGGGCATGGCCACGCCTTCCAGTGCCTGGCCGTTGGTGTCATAGCGCTCGGCCACGGCGGGCATGCTGCCGTCGAGCTTGAGCACCACGATCATGTCGAGCTTGTGACGCTGACCGACTGCGTAGTCGTTGAAGTCGTGCGCGGGCGTGACCTTGACGCAGCCGGTGCCGAATTCGCGGTCGACGTAGTCGTCGGCGATGATCGGGATGTCGCGGCCGGTGAGCGGCAGGCGCACGGTCTTGCCGATCAGGTGGGCGTAGCGTTCGTCTTCCGGGTGCACCATGACCGCGACGTCGCCGAGCAGCGTCTCGGGCCGGGTGGTGGCGACGGTGAGGCCCTGCAGGCCGTCGATCGCACCGTCCGAGAACGGATACATGATGTGATACAGCTTGCCGTCTTCCTCTTCGGAAACGACTTCGAGGTCGGATACCGCCGTACCCAGCTTCGGATCCCAGTTGACCAGACGCTTGCCGCGATAGATCAGGCCCTCGTTATAGAGCCGGACAAAGGTTTCGGTGACGGTCTTCGACAGGCCTTCGTCCATGGTGAAGCGCTCGCGCTTCCAGTCCGGGCTGGTGCCGAGGCGGCGCATCTGGCGGGTGATGGTGCCGCCGGAGTACTCCTTCCACTCCCACACCTTCTCCAGAAACTTCTCGCGCCCGAGTTCGTGACGCGAGATGCCCTGCGCGTCGAGCTGGCGCTCTACCACGATCTGCGTGGCGATGCCGGCGTGATCGGTGCCCGGCTGCCACAGCGTGTTGTGACCACGCATGCGGTGGTAGCGGGTGAGCGCATCCATGATCGTCTGGTTGAAGCCATGTCCCATGTGCAGCGTGCCGGTGACGTTCGGCGGCGGCAGCAGGATGCAGAAGGCGTTGGGGTTCGACTTGTCGAGGCCGGCATCAAAGTAGCCGCGGGATTCCCACTCGGGGTACCAGCGACGCTCGATGTTCTCCGGTTCGAAGCTTTTGGCCAGTTCCATGTTGTTTTAGCGCGCTTGAAGGCAAAGGCGTAATTATAACGGATGCGCCACCAACACTCCCGGTGGCATTCGTCGGAAACAGCGCAAGGACTGATCGCTCAGCGCAGGGAGTCGAGATTTCCCCATTCGCGCCTGATCCACGCATCGTCCTCGAACTGCGTCTGCAGAAAGGCGATCCATGCGCTGACCTTGGCGGGAACGAGCCGTGGCGACGGATAGACGGCATGGATCTCCTGCGAGGGCAGGGGAAAGCCCTTGAGGATGGAGGTCAGCGTGCCGCGCACGATCCACCGGCGCGCGATGTAGAGCGGCAGCAGGGCGATGCCGATGCCGTCGATTGCGGCCGAGGCGACGCAGGAGATGTTGTTTGAGCGCACCGGGCCGCTCACCGCCACCGGGACCGGGTTGCCCTTGCTGTCGGCGAAATGCCACAGGTGGTCGCCCTGTACGCTGCTGTAGACGATGCAGTGATGTGCCGTGAGCGTCGATGGATGGGTGGGTTCGCCGCAGCGGGCGAGATAGGCCGGGCTCGCCACGGTGACCCAGGGGTTGAGGCCTAGACAGCGGCTGCCGAGCGTGGAGTCGGCGAGCTTGCCCATGCGGACAGACACGTCGATGCCGTGCTCGACGAGGTCGATCATGTGGTCGTCGAACTGCAGATCGAGTTGTACGCCCGGATTGCCGGCCATGAATTCGAGCGCCAGCGGCATCACGACCCTGCGCCCGAAACCCGAGGAGCTTGCGATGCGCAGGCGGCCGTGCACCCGCTCACCGAGGCGGGTCACCATGTCGTCGGCGGTCTCGACTTCCCGCTGAATGATCTTGCAGCGTTCATAGAACAGCGTGCCTGCCTCGGTAAGCCGCATGCCGCGTGTGTTGCGGTTGAGCAGGCGCACGCCGAGTCTGGCCTCGATTGCAGCGATGTGCTTGGTGACCGTCGGCTGCGTCAGGTTCATGTCGCGCGCCGTGCGCGAGAAGCTGCCGCTATCCACAAGGCGGATGAAGAGCTGCATGCTGGTGAATCTGTCCATCGGCATACTCCCGTGGCGAAGGCCTTCACTGATTCCAGCGAAGAATAATTGATATTCCTTATGTTGTGTTTTTCAGGGCTTGAATTCAGCGCAATATGCAGTGGCGCCGGCGTCTGGGGTGCTGGTGTGGCCTTAGGGGTTATCCCTTGTATCAAAGGGTTGTGGCGAATTCGGAAGTGCAGCTCGCTGCAGCCACGCTTGATTCTGATGTACCGGGTGAGGTGCTGTAGCGAGTCCGCGCAAAGTGAAATTGCTGCGCTGCGGGAATAAATAAGTCGAGGGTGCCTGCCTGGCCAAACAACGACGGAGGAGACAAGATGAGCAAGACATTCACACGCCGAGAGGCTCTGAAGGTGGCTGCATCGACTGCGCTGGTGACGGCGCCGTTTATCGGCAATGCACAGGCGCAGTCGGGAACGACGTGGAAAGTGCAGTCGACCTGGGATGCCGGGACCACTGGCTACAAGCTCTTCGAGACCTGGTGCAACAACTTCAAGGAAAAGTCCGGCGGTGAATTGAGCATCCAGCCCTTTCCGGCAAAGGCGGTCGCGGCCGACAACAATTCCCTGTTCGATTCGGTGCGCAGTGGCGTGCTGCAGGGGATGAACCCGTTCACGCTGTACTGGGCGGGGAAGATCCCCGCGTCGGTGTTCCTGTCCTCGTACCCGATGGGGCCGGATCAGCCGGCACAGTGGGACACGATGTATTACGGCCTCGGCATGCTCGAACTGGCGCGCGAGATCTACGCCAAGCAGGGGCTCTTCTTCGTCGGCCCGATCCACCACGACGCCAACATCATTCACTCCAAGGTGCCGATCCGCTCGGTCGACGATCTGAAGGGCAAGAAGATCCGTCTGCCCGGCGGCATGGTTGCCGAGGTGTTCCAGACCTTTGGCTGCTCCACGGTGGCCTTGCCGGGCTCGGACATCTTTCCCGCGCTTGAGAAGGGCACGATCGATGCTGCCGACTACGTCGGTCCGGCGGTCAACTACGACCTCGGCTTCCATCAGGTGACCAAGTACATCCTGTTCGGACCGCCGGGAACGATGAGCGTGTATCAGCCGGTGGACATCATGGATCTCACGGTGAACATGGGGGCCTGGAAACGCCTGAGCAAGAAGATGCAGGAATTCGTCGAGGATCAGGTCAAGAGCTACTCCCTTCACCACTACGTTGAAATCCAGAAGGCCAACATGGTTGCGATGGACAAGTTCATCGCGGCCGGCTCCGAGGTTTCGCGCATGGGGCCGACCGACATCGAGCGCTTCCGCAAGGCGGCGATCCCGATCTGGTACAAGTGGGCGAAGAAGGATCCGGATGCGACGCGTGTGTTCAAGCTGCAGCTCGACTACATGAAGAACGAGATCCTTGGCTACGTGACCGCAGACGACCTCAAGGGTCAGAGCCTCTGAGTCTGGCCAGCGGCGCCGGTCTTGAACGTGGTTGTGCGCCCGGATCGCGTCATGGCGCGATCCGGGCGCACAACCGCAGCGTGCCCGCGGCGACGGGGCACGGCGCTGCCGGCAACTGATCTTTTTCCGGATCGAACCTGTCTGCGGACGGGGGTGGTCCGGCTTATTTCCCGGAGTACGCGATGAGTGACCTGCAGGGCTTTGGCTTTGTCATGCCCCATTGGGCCTACTGGGGCTGGCTGGCAGTGATGCCGCTGATCCTGATCGTGCTTGCGCAACGGCAGGGGGTGCTGCCCGCGGTCAAGCATGAGGCGACTGCGACCACCTTTGAAAGAGTGGTCGACTGGCTGAGCGACCGCAGCGGGACCTTCGTCGCGCTGTGGAGCGTGAACGCGGTGCTCGCCTACACCTACGAGGTGCTCATGCGCTACGCCTTCAATCAGCCCACGATCTGGGTGCATGAGTCCAGTTATCTGCTGTTCGGCATGCAGTACGCGCTCGCCGGCGCCTACGGCCTGCTGCATGGCTCGCACGTGCGGGTGGATGTGATCTACACCAAGCTGTCGAGGCGGGCGCGAGGCGCGGTCGATGTGGTGACCTCGGTGTTCTTCTTTGCCTTCGTGCTGGTGATGATCTCCACCGGATGGCGCTTCTTTTCCGACAGCTACAACCAGGGGGAGCGTTCGCTGGAAACCTGGCAGGTGCAGTACTGGCCGGTCAAGGCCGCGCTGCTGCTTGGGGCCATCCTGATCCTGCTGGCAGGGATCTCGCACCTGATCAAGGACATCCGCAGATTTGAAACGGCCTGCCGGGAGCACCACTGACATGCAGACCACCAATTCGAACGGCTCCGCTGCCAACCACACCGGTTTTCGCTTTGCTGTCTATGGCGGGGCCTTGCTGCTCGCCGCAATCATGGCGATCGAAGCGGTAAACATCGCGTTCTACGATCCCTGGGGGGACGACTACTTCCTGTTCCGCATGCAGGGCGTGCTGGCCAACGTGGAAATGAGTGCGCTCACCTGGATCATGTTCGGCTCGCTCTTCGTGCTGCTGATGGCCGGACTGCCGCTGGCCTTCGTTGCCGGCGGTCTCGGCGTGGTGTTTCTGTACCTGGTCGGTGACTCGGCGATGCTGAACATGGTGCCGAGCCGCATCTTTCCGATGATGACCAACCCCGATCTGGCGGCGATTCCACTCTTCATCTTCATGGCGACGATGCTCGAACGCGCGGGCCTGATCGAGGAGATGTTCGACGCCGTCTATCAGTGGATGGGTGGCCTGCGCGGCGGGCTTGCAGTGGCCACCATCCTCGCATCCACCATTCTTGCCGCGATGGTCGGCGTGGTGGGGGCGGCGATCGTCACCATGGGCATCATTGCGCTGCCGGCAATGCTCAAGCGTCACTATGACGAGCAGATCGCGCTGGGCTCGATCATGGCGGGCGGCGCACTCGGGGTGCTCATCCCGCCGTCCATTCTCGCCATTCTTTACGCGGTGGTGGCGCAGCAGTCGGTTGGCGAGCTGTATGCGGGCAGCGTGGTGCCGGGCCTGATGCTGGCGGGACTGTATGTCGCCTACGTGCTGATCCGTTCCTTGCTCAATCCGGCGGTCGGTCCGGCCGTTCCGGTAGAGGAGCGTCTCAGCCTGGGGGCCAAGCTCATCCTGCTGCGCGGCCTGATTGCGCCCATTCTGCTGGTCATCATCGTGCTGGGGCTGCTGTTTACCGGTGTCGCCACGCCGGTGGAGGCTGCCGGCCTCGGTTCTTTCGGTGCCATGATCGTGGCGCTGATTCACGGCCGTCTCACGCTCGACGGCCTGTTCGGTGCGAGTCTGGCAACGGCCAAGGCGACCGTGATGGTGTTGTGGATCATCTTCGGCGCGTCGATCTTTGTCGGGCTCTACATCCTCAAGGGCGGACAGTCCTTCATTACCGACAGCCTGCTCGGTACCGGACTCTCGCCCTACGGCATCCTCTTCCTGATGATGTTCCTGCTGGTCATCCTCGGCATGTTCCTCGACTGGGTCGGCATCCTGCTGCTGGCTGTGCCCATCTTCGTGCCGATCGTGAAGAGTCTGGCCTTCGACGGGCTGTTCGGCATGCCCGGACCGACGCCGGACCAGGTGCTGGTGTGGTTCGGGGTGCTGTATCTGGTCAACATGCAGATGAGTTTTCTCAGTCCGCCATTCGGCTATGCGCTGTTCTACATCCGCGGGGTTGCGCCGGCCACGATCAGCATGGCAACGATCTTCAAGTCGTCGCTGGTGTTCCTGGCCATCCAGGTGCTGGCGCTGGTGCTGGTGGTGGTGTTCCCGGCGCTGGCGACCTGGCTGCCCGGGCTGCTCTATGGTTCCTGAGCGCGGCAGGGCGTGGCCGGTGCAGACCGGCGCGGCGTAAACGATCAAAGGGCCCGGCGGATGATCGTCGGGCCCTTTGTGCATCGTGGCGGTCATCCTGTGCCGGCGGAGGCTGCCGGTGCTCGGGCGGTCTAGCGCTCGATGTCGTCCAGACGGCTCGCGATATGCGCCGAAAGGGTCGGGAGCAGGGTTGCGCGCAGGTGGGCGAGAGTCTCGATTCGCAGTCGCTCGTTGAGCTTGTCGAGTTCACGGGACAGCAGTTGCGGGAGCTCGTTGCTCAGCCAGGTTTCCACTTCGTGCGCGATCAGGGTGTCGATTTCAACCAGATGTTCGACGAGCACGGCACGGTCCTGGATGCTCAGGCCCGCCTGATTCGCGGCCGCTGCGGGTGCGGGCGACGGGGTGTTCTGCTGCAGTTGCGCCACTTCACTGAGCAGCGGGATGTTTTCGTCAAAGTCGAGGACGACATCGGTAAGGATGGGCAGTTCGTCGCCGTCATCGGGGGTCTCGGCCGGCATGGCTGCGGGCGGGGCGTTGGTGGCGTGGTGACGGCGCAGCAGCGCATCGGCTTTGCCGATCAGGCTGTCGGCCAGCTCCAGTTCGGCGTCGGAGTTCTCGTCCCGGGGTGACCACGCGTTCATAGGGCTGACCTGCTTTCGGCGTCGAAGGCTTTGAGTGGGACCTGGCTGGCCTTGTACTGCTGCCAGCGTGTTCGTGCGGGCAGTTTGTCCGCCTCGCTCTGGCCGACGATTTCGACCACGGTGCGGAACTGCTCGAAACCCGGCGGAATGTCGTCGGCAAGGTTGAACAGCAGGTCGCCATGGGGCCAGGGGCGGGTGCTGTCAGCAGTGCCGATCACGATCGGCGTCTCCGCTGCGAGCGGGGATTCAAGCAGCACATGTGGAATGAACGAGAGCGGTACAGCCGTCCACAGATGCTGGTCGAGGCGGCGTGCGTGGGCGAAATCGGCCACGCGGATGGCGACCTGCCTGCCACCCGCATGTGCATTTGCGGCCAGCTCGCAGGTGAGCGCGAGCCGGTCCGGCGTGTTGTGATAAAACTGTACCCGCGTCACCGCGTTCAGTCCGCCGTGCCCTCGGCACGCCTCATCAGGAACTCGGTCAGCAAGGGCACTGGCCGTCCGGTTGCACCCTTCGCGTCACCCGACACCCAGGCTGTTCCGGCAATGTCCAGGTGTGCCCACTTGTAGGCCTTGGTGAAGCGCGACAGGAAGCAGGCCGCAGTGATGGTGCCGCCGTAACGTCCGCCAATGTTTCCCATGTCTGCAAAGTTGCTCTTGAGCAGATCCTGGTATTCCTCCCACAACGGCATCTGCCACGCGCGGTCGCCGGAGTCGTTGCTGCACTTGATCAGTTCGGCGGCAAGGTCGTCGTCGTTGGCGAGCAGTCCGGAGGGGATCTTGCCCAGCGCGACAACGCAGGCACCGGTCAGCGTGGCGACGTCGATGACGCAGTCCGGCTTGAAGCGCTCGGCGTAGGTGAGGGCGTCGCACAGGATGAGCCGGCCTTCGGCGTCCGTGTTCAGGATCTCGATGGTCTGGCCCGACATCGACGTGACCACATCGCCCGGGCGGGTCGCGGTGCCGCTGGGCATGTTCTCGGTGGCTGGCACGATTACGGTGACGTTGATCGGCAGGGCCATGCGTGCAATGGCCTTGATGCTGCCGATCACGCTGGCTGCGCCGCACATGTCGTATTTCATTTCGTCCATCTCGGCACCGGGCTTGAGCGAGATGCCGCCGGAGTCGAAGGTGACGCCCTTGCCGACCAGCACGACGGGTTTGGCCTTGGCCTTGCCGCCCTTGTAGTGCATGACGATGAGCTTGGGTGGCAGCTCGGAGCCCTTTGCGACCGAGAGCAGCGAGCCCATGCCGAGCTTTTCCATGTCGGCACGGTCGAGCACATCGACGTCGAGCTTGAACTGCTTGCCGAGCGCCTTGGCGGTGTCCGCGAGATAGGCGGGGGTGCACACGTTGCCCGGCAGGTTGCCGAGGTCCTTGGCCAGCGCCATGCCTTCTGCCACGGCCTGCCCGCGGCGCACGGCGGTTTCGAGCTCAGCATTGACCTTGCAGTCGATGGTGAGGGTGATCTTGCGCGCACCGCGCTCTTTCTTACTGTCCTTGCCGCCCGCCTTGGGTGCGTCGAAACGGTAGGCACCGTCGGCGATGATGCGGCTGGCCTGCTGCAGGCACCATGCCTGCGAACGCGCGCCCGGTGCCGTGTCGGCGAGGGTGATTGCGGCGTCCTTGGCGGGGCTGGCCGACAGTGCCTTGGCGACGCTGGCGAGGGCATCGCGATAGGCTTTGTCGCTGAAGTCCTCTTTCTTGCCCAGACTCACCAGGAGTACGCGGTCGGCGGTCGTGCCCGGCAGGTCGTGAAGTGTCATGGAGGCGCCGGCCTTGTCCTCGAGGTCGCCGCGCTTGATCAGTTGTGACAGCTTGCCTTTGCTGGCCTTGTCGAGGGTCTGCGCAGAGGCGGTCAGGGTGCCGCCGGCGAACACGCCGACAACGAGCACGCCGGTCCGGACTTTCTCCGGGCTGACGGTCTTTATGGTAAATTCCACGAGCTTACTCCTGTGTACGACGCGTCCTTGGGTCTGTTGCCGATTATGGCCCGTTCCCGACAAGCCCGTCAAAAGCAGCTGAACACCCTCCCCAAAAACGCTTACTGGTCCAGACTTGGTGCGATGATCTTCCGCCGCGCCCTTCAGCGGGAATTTTCCTACGCCGCAGCGGCTGTATTTGTCGCCCTGTTCGCGATTCTCATCACCACCGTGCTGATCCGGCTTCTCGGTCAGGCCGCGGGTGGCAGCGTGCCCGCGGACGCCGTGGCGGCACTGATCGGCTTCGGCGCCCTGAGCGAGCTTCCGGTTGTGCTCACGCTCACGCTCTTCATTGCGGTGCTGCTCTCGCTGTCGCGCGGCTATCGTGATTCCGAAATGGTGGTGTGGTTTGCATCCGGCGTGCCGCTGACGGCCTGGATCTCGCCCGTGCTGCGCTTTGCGGTGCCGCTGGTGCTGGTCATTGCCGGGGTGACGCTCTTCCTCGGCCCGTGGGCGCAGCTCAAGAACGCCGAGTACCGCGAGCGTCTCGACAGTCGCGACGATACGACCCGTGTGGCCCCGGGCGTGTTTCGCGAGTCGTCAGGCGCCCGCCGGGTGTTTTTCGTCGAGGTGGGTGCCGGCGAGGACGGGCGGGTGCGCAACGTCTTCGTCAGCGAAGAGAACAAGGGCAAGCTGACGGTCATTGCCGCTGCAGAAGGCTTCATGCACAACGATGACGACGGCAACCGCTACGTGATTCTCGAGAAGGGCCGGCGCTACGATGGCACGCCGGGTACGCCCGAGTACCGGGTCATGACTTTCGAGCGCTATCAGGTGCAGATCGAATCCAGGCAGATGGCAGCTGCGCCGGCCAAGACCCGGACCCGCCCCACCTTGCAGCTGCTGCAGAACCCGGATGACCGCAATCTGGCCGAACTGGCGGGCCGCATCGGCATTCCGCTCGCAGCCCTGTTGCTGGCGCTGCTCGCGATTCCCCTGTCCTTCGTCAACCCGCGTGCCGGTCGTACCAACAACCTGCTGCTGGCCCTGTTTACCTATCTGATCTACAGCAATGCGATCACCGTCTGCCAGGCCTGGGTGTCGCAGGGGCGTCTGCGTTTCGAGCTCGCCTTGCTGTTGCCGCACCTTGCCGTCCTGGCGCTGGTGGCATTCATGTTCTACCGCCGGCTGGTGGTGACTCCTTTCTGGCGGTCGCGCTCATGAGCAGGATTCTGACCCGATACCTTGCGCGCGAGATCTATGGCGCCACGGCGATGGTGCTGGTTGCCTTTCTCGGCCTGTTCGCCTTTTTCGATTTCGTAAACGAGCTCGATAGCGTCGGCAAGGACGGCTACATGCTGCATCACGCCATGATCTACGTGGCGATGATCCTGCCGGGGCGGGTGTATGAGCTGCTCCCGGTGGCGGTGCTGATCGGCTCGCTTTACGCGCTGACCACGCTCGCCCGCCATTCCGAGATTACCGTGATGCGCGCGTCGGGTCTGTCGACGTGGCGGATGCTGCGGGTGCTGGGGCTGATCGGAAGCGTGTTCGTGGTGCTGACCTTCGTCTTCGGTGAGTACATTGCCCCGCCCGCCGAGAGCGCTGCCCAGCAGTGGCGGCTGACCGCGACTAACTCGACGGTGTCGCAGCAGCTGCGCTCAGGCCTGTGGGTCAAGGACGGGCGTCTTGTGGTCAATGTGCGCACGCTGCAGCCCGATCGCACGATGGAGAAGGTGCGTGTCTATACCTTCGATGACAACACCGCGCTGGCTTCGATCAGCGAGGCCGAGCGGGGCGAGTACACCCAGGACGGATTCTGGCGCCTGACCGGTGTGGTGCAGACCAACTTCCGTGCCGACCGCACCGACGTCGAAACCCTGCCCGAGTTCATCTGGCACTCGGAGCTGACGCCAGAAGTGCTCAGCGTGCTGATGGTGGTTCCGGAACGGATGTCGGTCGGCAATCTGTGGGCCTTCATTCGACATCTGCGCGACAACCAGCAAAGCGCCGAGCGCTACGAGATTGCGCTGTGGAAGAAGCTCATCTATCCGTTTGCCGCGCTGGTGATGATTGCACTGGCGCTGCCTTTCGCCTTCACCCACGATCGCATGGGCGGGGTCAGCGTCAAGGTCTTCCTTGGCGTCATGCTTGGCGTCGGCTTCCACCTGCTGAACGGGCTGTTCTCCAATCTTGGCGTGATCAACGCCTGGTCGCCCGCGATGGCGGCATTGACCCCGAGCATGCTGTTCCTGCTCGCTGCGGCCGTGATGCTCTACATGGTCGAGCGCCGCTGAGGTCTCAGGCCCGTCGCTCGGGACCGTCGCGCCGGGCCGTGGCGAGCTGGCAGGCGGTGGCGGTGCGGTCCTTTGCGGGGCCGCTCACGCGTGCCGGGTACGCAGCGCAGACATAAAAAAACGGACCCGAGGGTCCGTTTTCTGTGCGATTCCGAGACTGGCAATCAGCCTTGCTGCTTCTTTGCTGCCGCCGACTTGTAGTCCAGCTTTTCCTTGATCCGTGCCGACTTGCCCGAGCGCTGGCGCAGGTAGTACAGCTTGGCGCGACGTACGTCACCGCGGCGCTTCACCTCGATCGAGGCGACCAGCGGGGAGTAGGTCTGGAACGTACGCTCGACACCCTCGCCGGAGGAGATCTTGCGGACGATGAAGGCAGAGTTGAGACCGCGGTTACGCTTTGCGATCACGACGCCTTCATAAGCCTGAAGGCGCTCGCGCGTGCCTTCCTTGACCTTCACCTGCACAACCACGGTGTCACCCGGGGCAAATGAGGGGAACGTCTTGCCTTCGGAAAGGCGGGCGACTTCTTCCTGTTCGAGTTGCTGAATCAGGTTCATGTGTTTGACTCCATCTCGTCTAATGGCCTTTGGCCTGGCATGCAGAGCAGGTCGCCACCTGATGCATGCGGTTTGTCATCGAAGCGTCAGCCGGCAGCGCCGTCTTTCGCCTCAGTTTGCTCCCGCTTGAATTCCTCAAGCAGGCGCAATTCTTCCTTGGTCATCGCTCTGTCGGCGAGCAGTTCCGGGCGGCGCAACCAGGTGCGTCCGAGCGACTGCTTCAAGCGCCAGCGGCGGATCAAGGCATGGTTGCCGGACAGCAGTACGTCCGGCACCCGTTCATTCTCATATACTTCCGGCCGCGTATAGTGCGGACAGTCCAGCAAGCCATCGGCGAAGGAGTCCTCCACCGCCGAATCGGCATCGTTCAGTGCGCCAGGCAGTTGTCGCACGATGGCATCGAGCAGCACCATCGCGGGCAGTTCGCCGCCCGAAAGGACAAAGTCGCCAAGCGAGACTTCTTCATCCACGCAACGGTCGATCACACGCTGATCGACACCTTCGTATCGCCCGCACAGCAGGATCAGTCCTGGCGCCTGTGCGAGTTCCATCACTCGTTCGTGCTGCAGCGTGCGGCCTTGCGGTGACAGATAGATCACCGGTCCGGCACTGCCCACCGCGTCCCGCTGCTGCTGCCGGGCCTGTGCGATGCTCTGCTCCAGAGGAGAGGGCATCATGACCATTCCCGGGCCGCCGCCATAAGGCCTGTCGTCCACCGTGCGATGCGCGTCGGTGGCGAAATCGCGCGGGCTGTGAAAGGCGATCCGGTAAAGATCGCGGTCCAGCGCCCGACGGGTAATGCCGCTGCCGGTGAGGGCTGCGAACATTTCCGGGAACAGGGTGATCACGTCATAGCGGCGCGGATCGCCGTATGCCTGAATCACCAATCTTTTTCCCAGGCAACCCGGATTTTCCGGCCTGCCAGGTCTACATCGAGGACATAGGCGGCAACAAAGGGCACGAGCCGTTCGTTGTCTCCGTCCTGAATCTGCAGCACGTCGTGGGCACCGGTAGAGATCAGTCCGCTGACGGTGCCCAGGGCCTCGCCGGCTTCATTGCTCACTTCCAGTCCGACCAGGTCGCCCCAGTAGTATTCATCGGCAGCAGGCTTCGGCAGGGCCTCGCGGGGCGCGCCGATGTACCAGCCTTCGATGGCTTCTGCGGCGTTGCGGTCGGGTACGCCTTCGAGCGTCGCAACCAGGCCCTTGCCATGGGCACGGCAGCCGCGCAATTCGCGCTGCGACCATGTTTCTGCAGGGGCGTCGGGATCGTTCGAAACCCACCAGTTCGGCATGTTCCGCCACGTGAGCGGATCATCACCGAAAGGGTGGATCTTGAGCCAGCCCTGAACGCCGAAAGGGGCGACAATGCGCCCCAGTACGATCATGCTTGAAGCGTCCTGAAAATCAGGCAGCCTTGGCGGACTGCTTCACCAGACGGGCAACCGTCGGGGAAAGCTGGGCGCCGTTTTGCTCCCAGTAGGCCAGGCGCTCGGTATTGATGACCAGCGCGTTTTCGGCGCCGGAAGCAACCGGATTGTAGAAACCGACGCGCTCGATAAAGCGGCCGTCACGACGGTTACGCGAATCGGCAGCAACGATGTTGTAGAACGGGCGCTTTTTGGCGCCACCACGGGCAAGGCGAATGACGACCATCTGAGTATCCTGAGATCGGTAGAGACGAAAAGCGCACGATTGTAGGGCACATAGGGTTTTTCGGCAAGGTGCTTGTGTATTTTTCAGGGTTTGCCGGACTCATGTGCGACGGCAATGTGCTCGCCCTGAGTTACAGGGCGGTGCGCCGTTCCAAAGTTGAATAGAATGGTAAGCCACTTAATCCATAGCGACAGTCGATGTCAGAGCCCGATCAACTCTCCGCAACCCACGAAGCCGCGCTGACCTGGCTGAACGGCGAGCCAGATGACGACCCGGTTGCGGACCTCGCTGCCCTGCGGCACCACGAACCCGCGGCGGGCGACAGCGCGCTCACGGTGGCGCAGCGCGAGGAATTGCTCGGGCTGCTGCGGGTACGCGCAAAGGACATCTGTGGACGTTTCCGGCCACGCCTGCTCACTGCGAGCCTGCCGCTGAGCCGGGAGATCCACCGCACCGCAATGGCGCTGATCGACAGCCTGCTCGCCATCTCCGATCACTACCGGGGTCTGGCGGCGGAACTGCAGCGGCGCTGGTTGTGGGCGCGCAGGCAGGAGCTGGTCGATCTGAGTGCGCAGGCGCTCGAACTCATCGGCGAGGCCTGCATTGTTGGCAACATGGCTGGCGCGGTGGTGCCGTTCGGCTTGTGGCAGCATGCACATGTGTTGTGGCTTGCAGCCGGCATGCGCGAACAGCTGGCGGGTGGCGCAGGTGCTGACGCGGGGATGGCTGCACTGTGCGTGCAGTACCGGCGTGTGATGACCATTTCCGTGAGCCAGCCCGAAAGCCTCACTGCGCGTGAATTGCAATGGCTCTTCGATTATCTCGATACGGCAGCGTGCGACGCAGACCTGTCGACCGAGCCGCTGCAGCCGGAAACCACGTCCTACTGGATCGACCTGGCGCAGGACAATCCGCCGATACCGATCGTGCGGCACAAACCGCAGGGTGGGCGCGACATCATCTACTTCAGTCCGCAGGGGATCTGCCGCCGCATCAGTCAGCAGGTTGCGTGGCTGGAGGAGCGGGTTCTCGAGGCCGAGGTCGTCGGGCTCGAGCGCGACGGTGAACTGCTCGATCCGGAAACGTCCGGTCTCCCCGAGGGGCTGACGCCGGTCGAGGTGCTTTCGCTGCTGCGTCGTCTGCGCGACCGCTGGGCCACACCGCCGCAGCGGGCGCAGCCTCGGCGCAAGCATCAGTACTCGGTGCAGGTCTGTGCCGGTCTGAAGGCGATCTGGGATATCGGTCGTGGCACCGGCACCGAGGTGGCGGAGTGGATGGTGTTCAACGAGAGCCCCGGGGGGTATGCCATCCTGTGCGTGGGTGGCGTCGATTCCGCGCTGTCGGCGGGCATGCTGCTGGCACTGCGTCGCGAATCCACGCTGGGCTGGTCAGTCTGCGTGGTGCGCTGGATTCGCAGCGACAACCCGGATCAGGTCGAGCTCGGCCTGCAGGTGATCTCCCAGGGCTTCAGTGCGGTTCAGGTGGGCTTCCGTGGCAGCGATGTGCGCAAGATGACGCCGGCGCTGATGCTGCCCCCCCTGGCGGCCGTCAGGCAGCACCAGGCACTGGTGGCGCCGGCCGGGACCTATGTGTCGCGACGTTTTGCGCTGGTCAACGACGGCGAGCACCTTTATGTCGCGCAGGGGCGGGTGCTCGGGCTGGATATGCAGACGGCCAGCATCGAGCTCTTCCGCTATGAAATCGACCCCTATCCGATCTGAGTGGCGCGCTGGCCTTGTGCGCCACTCAGTCCGGCGCACCGGTCTGCGGTGACTGGAGCAGGCTGGCAATGGTTTCGCCTTCCATCCGCATGCTGCGCCCGAGGCGCTGTGCAAGGGCCGAGACGCTGCCTTCCGACGCAGCCTGCCAGGCGAGATCGTCGAGGGCAAAGCGGCGGATGACCTCGCTAAGCGGAATGCGCTCTGGCGCCTGGGTCAGCACCCATTCGCCACTTTCGGCGCGTGTCGTCCATCCGGTTTCGCCAAGTTTTCCGAGCAAGGTCTCGGCCTCGGGTTCGGAGAGTCCGGTGTGTGCGCGGAGCTGGGTAAACGGTGTCGTCCGGCCGTCCTGCTGGGCGCGGGCGAGTTCGAGCAGCACGCTGACCGCAGCCCAGGCCTCGCTGCCGGGAAAGCAGGGGGAGTGCAGGCGTCGCTCCAGAAAGGCGGGCAGGGTGGCCGTCACCAGGGCGCCAAGCAGGATCACGATCCACGACAGGTAGAGCCACACCAGAAAGATCGGCAGCACGGCAAACGCCCCGTAGATCAGCGTGTAGGTGGGGAACTGGGCGAGGAACATGCCGAAGGCCCGCTGCATCAGGAAGAATACGACCGCAGCCGAAACCCCTCCGGTAATTGCGTGCAGCGGGCGGATCGGGTGATTGGGTACCGCGTAGTAGAGAAAGCTGAACAGGGCCCCCAGCAGCAGCGGTGGCAGCGTGCGTGCCGCGAGCTCGCTGATCCAGGGCAGATGGGCGGACCACTCCATTGAAGAGCTGACCAGGTAACCGGTGGCGAAGACGCTGCCGCCCAGAATGGCTGGGCCGAGGGTGAGCATGAACCAGTAGACGGTGATTCGCAGCAGCATCGGGCGCGGTTTGCGCACGCCCCAGATGTGGTTGAACACGCGCTCGATCGTGGCCAGCAGCATCAGCGCCGTCACCGCGAGCAGGCCGGTGCCGATCAGCGTCATGCGGGCGGCCTTCTGCGAAAACTGGATCGCGTAGGTGGTGATGATCTTGCCTGCACGGTCTGGCAGCAGGTTCTCGAGCAGGAAGATCTTGAGCGAGATGCCCAGCTGATCCATGCCCGGCAGGTTGCTGAACACCGAAAGCGTGACCGTGATCAGCGGCACCAGGGCAAGCAGGGTGGTGAAGGCCAGGCTGCTTGCAACCTGCGGGCAGCGGGTCGCATTGAAGCGCGCCGAGAAGAGCTCGGCGAAATCGCGGAGTGACTGCAGCGACATGTGGATTGAGCGGACGGGGCCGGCAGGGAGGGCAGGTATAATCCGCGCATTCTATCCACTTCGGTTCGTCATGCAGGAAATCCTCGTGCTGTATTACAGCCACCGCGGCTCGGTTCGCGCGCTGGCCGAGCAGATCGTCCGTGGTATCCATCAGGTTCCCGGCGTTGCAGCGCGTGTGCGCACGGTGCCCAAGGTGTCGGCCGTGTGTGAGGCGGTGGAGGCGGACATTCCCGCCGACGGCCCGCCCTATGTCGAGGCGTGCGATCTCGAAGAGTGCATCGGGCTGGCGCTCGGCAGTCCGACCCGCTTCGGCAACATGGCGGCGCCGGTAAAGTATTTCGTGGATGGCCTTGCGGGCGCATGGGTCAATGGCACGCTCGCCGGCAAGCCCGCCTGCGTGTTCTCATCGAGCGCGAGCCAGCACGGCGGCCAGGAATCCACGCTGCTGTCCATGATGCTGCCGCTGATGCATCACGGCATGGTGCTGGTGGGGCTGCCTTACACTGAGCCCGCGCTCAACGCGACGCGCAGCGGAGGGACGCCCTACGGTGTCACCCACGTCGCCGGTGCGGACGGGTTGTCGCAGCTGAGTGAGGAGGAAATCGTGCTGGCGCAGGCTCAGGGGCGTCGCCTTGCGGAGATTGCATTGAAGCTGGGAGGTGCGCGATGAGCCCACGTCTGCTGTCGTTGATATCGAGCGTGGCGCTGCTGTCGCTGATCGTACTGTGCGTGCTGTGGGAGGTGTGGCTCGCGCCCCTGCGTCCGGGCGGTTCGTGGATGATGCTCAAGGTCCTGCCGCTGATGCTTGCCGTATTCGGCATCCTGCGTGGCAAGCGTTATACCTACCAGTGGATGTCGATGCTGGTGCTGCTCTACCTCACCGAGGGCGTGCTGCGTACCAACGATGCCGGGCTCAGCGGCACGCTGGCCTATATCGAGGTGGCGCTGTCCATCGTGCTGTTTCTCAGCACCATGTTCTACGCACGCAACACGGCGCCGTCGCGCCAGCCGCAGGACTGAGCCTGCAACTGGCGCGGGCCTGGCTCATACCTGCGGATTGAGCTTCTCGCTGCCGGCGTGCAGTTTGTTGAGCGCGTTCAGATAGGCTTTCGCCGAGGCGACGATGATGTCGGTGTCTGAGCCCTGTCCATTGACGATGCGCCCGTCGCGCGCGAGACGCACGGTCACTTCGCCCTGGGCATCGGTGCCGGTGGTGATGGCGTTCACCGAGTACAGCAGCAGTTCGGTGCCGCTGGCTGCCACCGATTCGATCGCCTTGAAGGCGGCGTCGACCGGGCCTGAGCCGCTCGACTTGCTGTGGGTTTCACGGCCGCCTGCGGTCAGGGTGATCTCGGCCAGCGGCGTCTCGCCCGTCTCGGAGTGGAAGCGGGTGGATACCAGGCGGTAGTGCTCGAACTCGGGGGTGATCGCCTCGTCGCTGGCGAGTGCGTGCAGATCCTGGTCGAAGATCTCATGCTTCTTGTCCGCCAGTTCCTTGAAGCGGGCAAAGGCGAGGTTGAGCTGCTCTTCGGAGCCAATCTCGATACCGAGTTCCAGCAGGCGGGCGCGGAAGGCGTTGCGCCCCGAGTGCTTGCCGAGCACGAGCTTGTTTGCGCCCCAGCCCACATCTTCGGCGCGCATGATCTCATAGGTTTCGCGGTGCTTGAGCACGCCGTCCTGGTGAATGCCGGATTCGTGCGCGAAGGCGTTTGCGCCGACGATGGCCTTGTTCGGCTGCACCGGGTAGCCGGTGATCTGCGACACCAGGCGCGACGCGGGCACGATCTGGGTGGTGTCGATGCGGGACTCGACCGGAAACACGTCGGCCCGGGTACGCACGGCCATGACGATTTCTTCGAGCGAGGCGTTGCCTGCACGCTCGCCGAGGCCGTTGATGGTGCATTCCACCTGACGCGCACCGGCCATCACTGCAGCCAGTGAGTTGGATACCGCAAGGCCGAGGTCGTTGTGGCAGTGCACCGACCAGATCACCTTGTCCGAGTTCGGCACGCGCTCGATCAGCGTGCGGATGGTGGCGGCGTATTGCTCGGGGACGTTGTAGCCGACGGTGTCGGGCACGTTGATGGTCTTTGCGCCGGCCTTGATCACCGCGTCGAAGATCCGCACCAGGAAGTCGATGTCCGAACGGCCTGCGTCTTCGGCAGAGAATTCGACGTCGTCGGTATATTCGCGCGCCCAGCCGATCGCCTTCACCGCCTGCTCCACCACCTGGTCCGGCGTCATGCGCAGCTTCTTCTCCATGTGGATCGGACTGGTGGCGATGAAGGTATGGATGCGGCCGCGGGCGGCGGGGCGGATGGCTTCGCCCGAGCGGCGGATATCGTTCTCGTTGGCGCGTGCCAGCGAGCACACGGTGGATTCCTTGATCGCCTCGGCAATGGTACGCACGGCTTCGAAGTCACCGTTCGAGGCCGCAGCAAAGCCGGCCTCGATCACGTCAACCCGCATGCGCTCGAGTTGCCGGGCAATGCGCAGCTTTTCGTCGCGGGTCATCGACGCGCCCGGGCTTTGTTCGCCATCGCGCAAGGTGGTATCGAAAATGATCAAGGCGTCTTTCATGGTCGGCTCCGGCTAAGGTCTGATTGCGTATACGGCTCGACTGCCTGCATGGGTGCGCGGGCAGTGGGGTGTGGCACGAAGGGAGGGGGGAATGTATTCAGCGCGCGGGGCGCAGCAGTCGGGCGTGCAGCAGCACACCCGCCGGCAGGAGGCGAAGCGACAGGGAGAGGAGGTCGCGTTCGGGTTTCATGTGCCGCACTATAAGGCAGCGATTTGCGTCATGGCAAGTCGCAGCGCATGGGCGGGTGCGATCATCGCCTTCGATCGCGCCCGCCCACGCGGTTTCGGCCTTGTCAGCGCATCTCGAATGCTTCCTGATGAAAACGTACACCTCGCATCCCGAGGCGGGAGATGCCCGTGCGCAGGGCATCTCCGAATGCGCGCGGACCGCAGAACCAGAGCTCGGTGTGCTTTGCCGCGCCGTGCTGCCGCTGCAGCCATTCGGCGTTCAGCACCGGGTCGCGGTCGGTGCTGACGACATGCAGCCTGACCGATGCGAGGCCCGCGCACAGCGATTCCAGACGGCTGACGAAGGGATCGTCGTCACGGCATCGGGTGCTGTAGTAGAGGTCGACTTCGGGCGCACTGTCGGACATGTTCTGCAGCGATTCGAGCCAGGCGATGAAAGGCGTGATGCCAATGCCACCCGCAATCCAGATCTGCGCTGCCTTGCGTGACGCGCGGCGGAAGTCGAAGCGGCCGTAAGGGCCTTCGACCTGAACCGACTGTCCGGCCCGTAGCTTTCGCTCCAGACCACGGGTGTAGTCGCCCAGCGCCTTGATCTTGAAATGGACATGATGATCGCCACGGTCGGCGCTGGCGATGGTGAAGGGGTGGGCGCCCTCGATGGCATCGAAGGTCACGAATGCAAACTGTCCGGCGCGATGACCTTTCCATTGCGGGTCCAGCAGGCAGTCGATTTCGCAGATGCCATCAGCCGTGGCATGCACCGACTCGATGGTACCGGCGACGCGCCGGCGTCTGCCGATGCGCCCTGTCAGCGACACCACGCTCGCCGCAACGCCCATCGTGATGAGCACTGCGAGCATCCACCCGACCGGTTGCGACCACCACACCGTGGGTGCAAGAAAGGCGACATGGATTGCCAGCATCAGGTAGAGCACCGGCATCACGTGATGCAGGTAACGCCACAGATGGTAGGGAAACTTGCGCCACAGGGTGATGAGCAGCATGGCCAGCAAGGCATAGATGGCCCACTCGCCGAGGTCCTCGCCGACATCCTGCATCATGGCGAGAAAGCCGCCGTCGTGGTTTCCGGGGATCCGGCCTGCGCGGCCGAAGACGGCCTTGATCACGTCGTCCGCCATCTCGATCAGCCAGTGCGCAGCGGCGAAGAGCACGGCGAGGATGCCTGCCCATTTGTGGATACGATAGATGCGGTCCATGCCGCCCAGCGGTGCTTCAAGCCAGGCAGGGCGCGTTGCCAGCACCATGATCAGCGACATGAGCGCGAAGGACCACAGGCCTGTGAGATAAAGCGCCTGCTGCCGGAACGCCCAGGGCAGCGCGGTACCGGCTGGCGCCGCTTCGACGAGCAAGGCGCCGAACCACGCGAGTGTGACGGTGCAGAGGAAGGGGAGCAGAACGCGTTTCATGGGTATTGTCCTGGAGAACGAAGCGTCATGACCGGAGGCGATCAGTCGTCATCGAAGTAGCCGCGGGCAGCGCCCTCGTGGCAGGCGGCGCAGTTGGCTTTCGATTTAACCTTCGGGTCGGCCCACTCGGCCGCGCGGATCTTGCGGTGCTCGCGCTTCCAGCGCGGGAGGTCGGTGATGCGCAGCGGAGCTGCGCCGGGGGCGAGGTCGCGCAGCAGTTTGCCGCTGAAGCGAAGCCCGCTGCTGTCGCCCGCATTGGCGGTCAGATAGCGGGTGATGATGTCGGCGCTTGCAGCGTCGACGCTCGCGTCGTCGCCGAAATGCTGGTCGAGCTGACCCATCAGCTTGCGCCACGATGCTGCAGGCAGCATGGAGGGCGGGAATGCGAGATGGCAGCTGCCGCATTCGTCTGCAGTGGTCTTGTCTGCGACCGGCGGGAAGTAGTGCCCGCCGTCGGCAACCGCACCCGTGAGGACGAAGGCGCTGACGGCAAGAATGAGTGAGGCGGATACGAGGGGGCGGACGGGAATGTTCATGATGGTCTCCTGCGGATTACTGGCTGATCATCCAGGTGAGCCAGTCACCTTTTTCGAGCGCAGTGCACTCGCGGCCAAGGACTTCGTTGCAGTTGCGCCTGAACCATTTCTCGACCTTTGCCGGATCGGTATAGCGATCCGGGCTGACCGATACCGCGACAGGGTCGATGCGCTTTCCGGTCTGGGTCTGGCCGGGCTTGCGCGGGTCCTTGGCATGGCACGATGTGCACGCTGGGGTGTCCGGTTTGCCACCGTCATGGCGGTCGCGATAGAGCGCCTCGCCACGCGCAGCGGAGAATGCGCTGAAGCTTGCATCGGCCGTGCGCGCCTCGGCCCTGTAGCGGTTGAGGAGTTCGTCGCGCGGACCCGCCGCGGCAAGTGCGGGAACGGCGAGTGCAAGAACAAGGATGGAAAGATTGAAGCGATTGCCGGGCATGTCTGCCTCCGGTGAGCGTGACTGGGAAGATGGCGCCATGATGGGCGCCGGCGGCTGAATGCATCCTGAAGCGGACGTTCATCGCGGGTTCAGTCGGCCACGGCTATAAGTGAGAGCCATGGATGCAGGCCTCGCAACTGCCGTGTCGTTATCATTCAAGCCTCGCCCCCGAAAGGAGTCCGTCGTAATGCGTTCCTTTGCTGCACGCCTTCTTGCCCCCCTGCTTTCCATGGCAGTGCTGTGCTCAGCCGCTGTCAGCATGCCGGCACGGGCTTCCGATGCGCACGACCATGACCGGGCGCGGCGTGCGCTCGAGGCCGGGGAGGTTATCCCGCTGCGCGACATCATCGAGCGCGTGGAGCAGTCGCATCCGGGGCAGATCATCGAGATCGAGCTTGAGCGGGACGATGGGCGCTGGTTGTACGAACTGAAGCTGCTGCGTGACGACGGCAGCATGGCCAGGTTGCTCGTCGATGCGAAAGACGGCAGCGTACTGTCGGTGCGCGGACGCAGGACCGGCGACGAGCGAAGCAAGGAGGAGCGGCACTGATGCGCATTCTCGTGGTGGAAGACGAGCCGACGCTCGCCGGGCAGCTTAAGCAGGCGCTCGATGCGGCGGGCTATGCGGTTGTCACGGCTGACAACGGTGAGGATGCGCACTTTCTCGGGGCCGTGGAAACCTTCGATGCGGTTATTCTCGATCTCGGCCTGCCGCGCATGGACGGGCTCACCGTGCTGGGCAAGTGGCGCGCAGACGGGATGACCGTACCGGTGCTGATCCTGACCGCGCGCGATGGCTGGCACGAGAAGGTGGCTGGCATCGATGCGGGCGCTGACGATTACCTGACCAAGCCGTTTCACATGGAAGAGCTGCTCGCCCGGATGCGGGCCCTGATCCGGCGGGCGGGCGGGCATGCGAGCGCGAGCCTTGCGTGCGGTCCGGTTGTACTCGATACGCGTGCCGGCAGGGTCAGCCTGAACGGTCAGCCGGTGAGCCTGACGAGTCATGAGTTCAGGGTGCTTGCCTATCTGATGCATCACCAGGGTGAGGTCGTGTCGCGCACCGATCTGAATGAGCACATCTATGCGCAGGACTACGACCGCGACTCCAACACCATCGAAGTGTTCATCGGGCGGCTGCGCAAGAAGCTGCCGGCCGGCCTGATCGAGACCGTTCGCGGACTGGGCTATCGGCTCGTGACGCCGGAATGAAACAGGCGCTGCCGCGTGTCGGTTCGCTGCGGTTCCGGCTGCTTGCCGGCAGCCTTGTATGGATCCTGGCAGCGCTCACGCTGTCGGGTTTCTTTCTCGCTGATCTCTTCCGCGAGCATGTTGCTGCCCGTCTGCATGCAGAGTTGCGGGTTCAGCTCGACCAGCTCACCGCCAATGTCGAGTTCGGCGAGGATCTGCGTCCCAGGCTCCTGTCTGCGTTGAGCGATCCGCGCCTGCAGAAGCCGTACTCTGGACTCTACTGGCAGGTCGACGGGGAGGGCGCCCACGGTATCGGACACCTGCGCTCACGCTCGCTGTGGGACACGGTGCTCACCGTGCCGGCCGACCGCCTTGATGACGGCCAGGTGCACATCCACCGCATCGGCGGTCCGGACGGCGCCACGCTGGTCATGATGGAGCGTGTGGTCAGGCTGGCGGACCACCCCGGTCTGCCCCTGCGCCTCATCGTGGCGGTCGATGAGCAGACGATGGAAGGCCCGGTGCGCGAATTCGTCGGCCTGCTCGTGCTGGCCTTGTGCATTCTGGCCGCCGGTCTGGCTGCGGCGGTCTTCATTCAGGTGTGGGCAGGCCTGGCACCGCTGCGGCGTCTGCGCCGCGGTCTCGCCGACGTTCGGGACGGGCGCAGCCGCGCGCTGGAGGGGCGGTTCCCGGATGAGGTGCGTCCGCTGGTCGATGAATTCAATGCGGTGCTGGGGCGCGACGCAGAGGTGGTCATGCGTGCGCGCACGCAGGCGGGCAACCTCGCGCATGCGGTCAAGACCCCGTTGGCCATTCTTGCGAATGCGGCGGCAGCGGAGGACAGCGCCCTTGCACGCCTCGTTGCTGAACAGGTCGGTGCCGCACGTCGCCAGGTGGATTACCACCTCGCCCGCGCCCGCGCCGCTGCTGCGGTGCAGGTGCCCGGGGTGCGCACCCCCTTGCGACGGGCGCTCGAGGCGCTGCTCAGGGTCATGCAGCGCCTGCATCCGGATCGGGTGCTGTCGGTCGAGTGGCGTGGTGCGGCAGGCGATGCGGTGTTCCGTGGCGAGGAACAGGATCTGCAGGAAATGCTCGGCAATCTGCTCGACAACGCGTGCAAATGGGCCGCATCACGGGTCGACGTCAAGGTGTCGGTGAGCGGGCAGGGGCTCGTCGTCAGTATCGACGACGACGGTCCCGGTCTGGCGCCGGAGGTCAGGGAGGCGGTGTTCGAGCGTGGCGTGCGCACCGACGAGCTGGTGCCGGGGTCCGGCCTTGGTCTGGGCATCGTGAATGATCTCGCCCGCCTGTACGGCGGGTCCGTCGTGCTCGAAGCATCGCCCGGCGGCGGGCTGCGCGCGGTCCTGAGCCTGCCCGCCGGATGAGCGCCGCTCCCCGGGCCGTGCGCTGCGAACGGTGCCGTCGGTGCTCAGGCTTCGATGCGCTCGAATAGCGCGAGATGCAGTGTGTGAATGAAGGGGCTGCGGGCGAAGTCCCGCACCAGTCGAAAGCCGGCGCGTGCGAAGTACGCTTCGACCTCGCGCAGCGAAGTTGAGTGCTTCTCCGACGGGCGTCCGCCGCGCAGTACGCGGATGCGGCGCTTGATCGAGGTGACGGACCAGGGACTGAAATAGGACATCGCCACATACCTGCCCGAGATCCGGCACAGCTCGCTGACCGCACGCTGGCGAATGTCGGCGTTGGGGAAGTGATGGAAGAGGCGGAAGGAGAACACCGTATCGAAGGCCCGGTCGGGGTAGGTGGTGTGCTCGATGTCCTGCTTGTCGACACCGTGTGTCAGTCCGTGTGCGTGCAGCGTGCTGCCCGCGATGGCGATCATGGCATCCGACAGGTCCGCTGCGGTCACCTGATAGCCGCGCTGGCTCACATGCAGGCTCAGACGGCCGCCGCCACATGGCAAATCCAGAACGCGGTGTGCAGGGGGAACCATGGACAGCACCTTGTCCACCAGGCGCATTTCAGCCTGATGCTTGTCCGGATCCACCTGCTGGTAGGCGGTCGCGGTCCGGCTGTCGTACTTGAAGCGTCCGCGGTACCCGGCGGTGAGACTGTGCATGTTGCAACTCCCTGAGTGATGATGGTGTCAGGGAGTTTGGGCTGCCGGGTGTTGGCGAAGTGTGCTGCTGCTGTGAAGAAAAGCTCAAACGTCGGTATTTTCGCGCAGTGCCTGTCGGTGCGATTCGAGCATCATGTCCCACTGCGCCGGGGTCAGGATCGACTGATGACGTTTCAACTGGTCGAGGTCGCGCTTGGCCGCAGCGTCCGCGCTGAAGCGGCGGCGCATTTTCTCGAGGTCGAGCAGGGCGACGTCGGGTTGCTCGCCCTGCCAGCGCACCATCACATGCTTGTCGTAAAGGCAACCGTGCTGAAAACGCGCACGGTGAAGCACGCCGAGCACCCGGCCGAGCTCGGTTGCCAGGGTCTCGCGTTGTGCTGCGCTCAAGCCGGTGTGCTCGGACAGCGCGGTAAAACCATCGAGCGCACGGGTGGCGAGAACGGCTTCGGTTCCGCGCGAATACTTGCGCACGCCGTGGTAGACCGTTTCCGGCACGCGCAAGCCGAGGTTGCGCACCGCGTCGAGAAAGTGGGCTTCCCTGCTCGCCGTCGGCCAGCCCAGCGGGTGGCTCAGGGTGCGGCACAGGTGATTGCGCTGGCGCTTGACGTAACACAGGGTGTGATCGGTGAGGGCGCGAATCACCCCACTCCAGCCGTCACGCCTCTCATTGGGTGTTTCCACCCATTCGCCCGGCAGTGTCCACCAGTGCTCGAAGTCGTCCTGCTTAGCGGTTGTGGCAGACAGTGAGGGTGCGAGTCTGTTCATCTATCGATCCTGCGCAGTACATAGGTCCGCCACATAGCATACATCGGCAGAAAGTCGTAGTGGCCAAGAATCTCGAAACCGTTGCTGCGAAACTCGCTCTCAATCTGCTTTGCCGGGATCACGAAACGGTTCTGGGGACCGCGGTTTTCCCTGCGGTCGCGCCTGTGCTCAAGCCGTGCACGCTTCCATGCCTTGTAGTTGCCGTCCACCCACATGGACAGGATGACCGTGTCGCGGGTGACGCGGTGAAACTCCCGCAGCATCTCCAGTCGGTGTTCGTGTTCGCCGATGTGGTGCATCAGGCGCATGCAGAAAATGCTGTCAACGGCACGATCGGGAAGGTCGATGTCAAACGCCGAAGTCTGGAAGGTCTTCACCCGCCGAACGATTTCTGGCGACTGGGACTGGGTGGCGATGGAGAGCATGTCCGCCGAGTTGTCCGCAGCGAGGATCACCCGGTTGGGCTGCTCCGCGAGCAGTGGCCAGAACCGTCCTGCACCGCAGGGCAGATCCAGCACCAGGGTCGGGTCTCCGGCCAGGTGCAGGGCCTGGCGGGCAATCTGGATGTCGCGATAGTTTGAGAGACGGCGTGCGAGGCCATCCTGATGCTTCTCGAAGTAGGCCCTTGCGTGGCGGAGGTCGTATTTCTCCGAGAAGGGCAGACGGGTAGGCGATTGGCTGGACGTGTGCACGAGCTGACTCCGCAGTGATTCAAAGTGCGCAGTCTGGCGAGGCTGCTGTGACCCCGCCGTCGTACAGGTGTCAAATTATCGTGAAGTGACGTTCAACCGGCCGGTTTCACCCCAGGTCGACTTCGAACACGCAACCGCCACCGGCGGCATCCGAGAGCTCGATCTTCCACCCCTGCTGTGCGCAGATGCGCTGAACCAGGGAGAGCCCGATGCCGATACCGTCTCCGCGACTGCTTCCGCCGCGGACGAAGGGGCGGAAGACGCTCAGCCGTTCCGCAATCGGGATGCCGGCGCCGCTGTCGATGACCTTGAAGCGCCTGCCTTGCAGCACCAGCTGCACGTCGCCCTTGTCGGTGTAATGCAGGGCGTTGCGCAGCAGGTTGGCGATCACGGCGCGCAGCATCGGTGTTGGGTAGAGCGTGTCGTCCGGTGCCTCGACCGTCAGCCGCAGACCAAGCCTGCGCTGCTCGGCGTCCGGGCTCCAGCGTCGGAACTGCTCTTCGGCGATGTGTTGCAGCGTGTTCATCGACGCCGGCTGACGTTTGGCCTGCTCGCCGCGGGCGAGCCACATGAAGGTTTCGACGAGCTCGCGCATCTCCTCGCTGGCATGCTGGATGCGTTCGATCTGCGTCCGTTCGCGTGCGTCGTGGGGCAGGGTTTCGAGCAGCAGTTCGCAGGAACTGGCGATTACCATCAGCGGTGTGCGCAGTTCGTGGCTGACATCGCTGGTGAACAGGCGCTCACGGTCGAGCGCTTCGCGCAGCTGGTTCAGGGTGTCGTCGAAGGCCGCCGCCAGTTGTCCCACCTCGTCCGCCGGATAGTCGGTTGCAAGTGGTGGCGCCAGCGACAGCAACTGGTCGCGATGTCGCACCTGGCCAGACAGGCGGATGACCGGGGCGATGACCTTGCCTGCGGTCAGCGTGCCGATGATGAATGCGGCCAGCAGGCTCAGCGCGAAGCCCGAGACGGCCGCGATGTAAAGGCGGTTTTCACGCTCTTCGAACTCAACCTGGTCGAGCACCAGGATGAACCGCTTCCCGGCCTCGTCGCGGGTCAGCACATGCCAGTCTACGTCGTCGTGTTCGATCTCGCTGAAGCCGGGCGTCAGGTTGCGCAGCCAGTCGGGCAGGGTCGCGTCGTCTGCCGAGGGCGCGCGGTACAGCGTCAGCTCCGGCCCCAGATAGGGCTTCTCACCTTCGCTGACGGTGGAGGTGATGACATCGAGCTGGCGGTTCAGGCCTTCTGCCACAAGCTGTACCTCAGCCTGGTTGATGAAGATCACGATGGCCAGCGCGAACAGGCCGGCGACGACCGTCGTCATCAGCGTAAACGCCGTGACGATACGCCCGGAAAGGCTTCTCTCAGCCATCGCCTGCGAGTGCAGCGAGACGGAAGCCCACCCCATGAACAGTCTGCAGCAGGGGAGAGGGGAAGGGTTTGTCGAGTTGCTGGCGCAGGGCATGAATGTGGCTGCGCAGGCTGTCGCTGTCGGGGGGCTCATCGCCCCAGAGCGCGGTTTCGAGCACTTCGCGGCGTACGACCGCGGGGCTCTTCTGCATCAGCACTGCGAGCAGCTTGAGGCCGATCGGCCCCAGGTGGAGCAGCTGGCCGCCACGGGTGACTTCGAGGGTGTCGAGGTCGTAGCTGAGGTCGGCGACCTTCAGCAGCCGTCTGCCGCCGCCGCGGCTGCGCTTGAGGACTGCCTCGATGCGGGCGGCCAGCTCTGACAGCGCGAAGGGCTTGGTCAGGTAGTCGTCGGCACCGGCGCGAAAGCCGGTCAGGCGGTCGTCGAGCGCATCCCGTGCCGTGAGCATGATGACCGGCGTGTCGCTGCGCTCGCTCTCGCGCAGACGCTGGCACAGGGTGAAACCATCCATTCCGGGCAGCATCACGTCGAGCACGATGAGCTCGTAGTGATTGACGGCGGCAAGATGCAGTCCGGTCAGTCCGTCCTGGGCGCAGTCCACCTCGTAGCCCTTGAGCGTGAGGTAGTCCGCAAGGTTGGCGAGGATGTCACGATTGTCCTCGATCAGTAGCAGCCGCATGGTCATGCCTCAATGATGCGCCTCAGCCGGGCGCACGCGTGAAACGTGTGAGTGTATCCATGATTTCGACCATCGGCTTGCGGATCGCCATTCGTGCGGCATCGCCGTCGGCGAGCGGGTTGTCGTCACCGTCGGTGATCTCATTGCGCGCAGCGCCCACCGCATTGATCGGGAAGGTGACCTTGTAGTCGTCACCGATGTAGGCGATCCGGTTCCAGTCGGCGGCGACGGCGTAATCGCGGTGGAAGTCGCTCGCGAGCAGGTTGTGGCCGTTGGAGTAGTCCTCGGGCGGGTTGCTCACGCCGAGCAGGGGCAGCAGGGTGGCCGGAATGTCGAGGTGGCTGCTGATGCCCGTCATGACGCGCGGCGCGGCGCCCGGTACGTATATGACGCCGGGGGTGCCGGTCTGGAAGCGGTTGAACTCCGCACTGTGGCCCCAGCGCTTGCGCTCCATGAACTCTTCACCGTGGTCGCCGAGCACGATCACCACGGTATGCTCGAGCAGGCCCTGCGCCTTCAGGTGCTCGATCACGCGACCGATCTGGGCGTCCACGTGATGCGCAGCGTTGATGTAGCGGTTCTTGATCGCGCCGATCTGCTCCGACAGGTTGGTGGTGATGTAGTTGAAGTCCTCGAGATACGGACTTGCGATCACGGCCCGTTCCGGGAAGTCGTAGTTGGCATGCGTCGACTCGAAGAACATGTAGGTCATGAAGGGCCGGGCCTTGTCCCGACCATCAATGAATCCGAGCATGTTGTCGATGTTCTGGACGTCGCGCTGCCAGGCCGGTGCGCCGTTCTCGATGGGGTGGAGGTCTTCCGCGCGCATGTTGGCGAAGACGGTCTTGTCGAAGGCGGGATAGGTGAAGCGCTGGCTGGTGTGAAGGCTGAACTGATAGTTCTGTTGCTGCATCACGTCCATCAGCACCGGCGCGCGGCGGGCGGCAAGCATGGGGAACCAGTTGTTTCCGTACAGCCCGTAGAACATCGAGAACACACCCATCTGTGTCATGTTTCCGCCGCTGAAATGCTTCTCCAGACGCAGTGCCTCGTTCGAGAACTGCCACGTCCTGGGCATGATCTTCGGGTCGAGCATGTCGAAGCGCAGCGACTCCGCAACCAGCCACACGATATTGAGCGGTGCGGCGGGCGCAACGGTTTCGAGCGGTTTGCGCGGGTAACTCAGCGAGCCGCTCCGGATGCGCACGCCATTGCTCTCGGCCGCTTCCGCCTCGATCCCCATCTTGCGGGCGAACTTGTCGAAGGTCATGGGCTGGTAGAGCGGGTAGCGTTCGCTGGCGAAGAGCACCGGTTCGTAGTGCAGCACGGCACTGAATCCATAGGCAATCCGCTCGCCGAGCGTGAGCGCGAGGAAGGCGGCGAGAACCCAGCGCCAGCGTCCGCTGCGCGCCGGGGTGGCGCCTGTGTGCGCACGCAGCGCAAGCAGATAGGCGCCTGCCTGGGCGAGGATGAGCGCGACAACGATGGCGGTCGCCGTCAGTTCCGTGCTGCGACTGGCGCCGAGCGATGCAATCCCACCCGGCGTGGACACAAGGTCAATCACAAAGCCATTGATATGGAAGCCGTACATGCCATAGATCATGCGGTCGGCAAACAGCAGGGTCTGGGTGAGGCCGGCCAGGCCCACGGCCAGCACGGCCATCAATGCCGCAGCGGACTTCAGGCCAGGTATCGATCTCAGCACCCGCAGGCCGAGATGGCCAAGCAGCGCGGTGGGCAGGAGGTAGAACGCGGCGTAGCTCAGCGTCGTCGCCAGACTCCAGCCGGCCACGGCGGGTTCGGAGAACTCACGCGCGGTCTGGAACAGCAGCACCTGCGCCAGACAGATCAGCCATGACAGCAGCAGGAAGCGGTTGAACTGGGCGTTGCTGGGAAGACGGGACCGCGCGGGCTGCATTCGGAGCTCCGGAGACATGGACCACGGATCATGATCTCGGTGGTGTCGCCGGAAGCTCAAGGAAGTGTGAAAAGTTTGTGAAAGCGCCTGAACAGCGCAGTTAGAACCGCGTCATTCCGGCGGCGTATCGGCTGCCCGGGGCTCCTCGGCGACGGGTCTGGCGTCCGGACGCTGCCGGCGCTTGCGCCAGCGCAGCACGTACATGACGTAGCCCGACAGCGCATAGATGACAAAGAGGCCGAAGAGAACGCCCGGCGGATAGCTTGAGACCAGCGCGAACGCGAGCACCAGCGCGATGAGTACGATGAAGGGCACGCTCTTGCGCAGGTTGATGCTCTTGCCGCTCCAGAACAGCACATTGCTGACCATGGAGATGCCGGCAAACATCGTCAGGATGCAGGCGTACCAGCGCACATCGCTGCCCGCAATACCGTTGTCGATGACCACCCAGACCAGTCCCGCAACCAGCGCTGCCGCAGCCGGGCTGGGCAGACCCTGGAAGTAGCGCTTGTCGACCACTTCAATGTTGGTGTTGAAACGCGCCAGACGCAGCGCGGCACCGGCGCAGTAGATGAAGGCTGCGATCCAGCCAAGCTTGCCCATGTCCTTGAGAGCCCACTCGTACACCACGAGGGCAGGGGCCGCGCCAAAGGAGACCATGTCTGACAGCGAATCGTATTCGGCGCCGAACTCGCTCTGCGTATGGGTGAGGCGAGCAATGCGGCCGTCGAGTCCATCGAGCACCATGGCAATGAAGATTGCAACGGCGGCAACCTCGAAGCGCTGGTTCATCGCCTGCACGATGGCGAAAAATCCGGCAAACAGCGCCGCAGTGGTAAACAGGTTGGGCAGGATGTAAATGCCGCGGCGGCGCTTCTCGGGTGTGATCAGAGGCATGCGGTCAGTGTGGTCCACTTGAAAAGCTGACTTGAGAGAATGCCAGATTCTAGCCTATCGGGCACCTTCTGCCCGGTCTCCGATAAACTTGGGTGTATCTGAACGTAGCGGATGCGTGCTTGATCATGCGCTGTTGCGCGCAGGCAGGTGTCAGCGGATTGTTCATCTCCAATTCACGCTTAGCGTGCTACACAGCCCTTGTCGCTTTTGACAGTCCGGAATTCGTCGATGTCCCCGTTCAAGAACATGGAAGCGCGTCATTATTTCTGGTTGGCCACCGCGGCCGCGGTGGTCACCATTCTGCTCAAGACCCTCGCCTGGTGGACAACGGGATCAATCGGTCTGCTGTCGGACGCCATGGAGTCCTTCGTCAACCTCGCTGGTGCGAGTTTTGCGCTGTGGATGATTACGATCGCAAAATGCCCACCGGACGAAGACCATCCATTGGGGCACGGCAAGGCCGAGTACTTTTCGGCTGGTTTCGAGGGTGTGCTGATCTTCGGTGCCGCGGGTGCGATCATCTGGTCAGCTGTGGAGCGCCTGTTTTCCCCCATGCCGCTCGAGTCGATCGGCGTCGGCCTTGCTTTCTCGATCTTGAGCAGCCTGCTCAACCTCGGTGTGGCCATTTCACTGGGTCGTGCTGCCGTGCGACTGCGCTCGATTGCACTCGAGGGCAGTTCCAGGCACCTGATGACGGACGTGTGGACTTCGGCAGGTGTCGTCGTTGGGCTGATCCTCGCGAGCACCACGGGATGGCTGTGGCTCGATGCGATCGTGGCCATTCTGGTGGGGCTGCATATTCTGAGTGAGGGCTGGGGGCTGATTCGCAGTTCAGCGCATGGTCTGATGGATGCCGCACTGCCGGGCGAGATGATCGAAACGATCGAGGGTGTGCTGCGCGGGTTTGCGGAGCGTGGTGTGGAGTACGCAGACCTGCGCACGCGTCGGGCTGGTGCCGCGAGTTTCGTGTACGTGGATGTGCTGGTGCCCAGAGATTGGAATATTGTGCGCACACACGACACGCTCGACGAAATCGAGCTCGCCATTCAGCGTGCGGTGCCCGGAGCCCACGCATTCACCCATCCCGAACCGCGAAAGTCCGAGACCTGAGTTTCGACGGCTGCCTGCTTTAGCTGTGTCCGCTGTCAACGCTGCCATACGGCAGCGAGAGTTCGATCGAGCACCCTGCTGCTTCATCGCACAGGGTCAGTGTGCCGCCGTGCGCCCGTGCCACAAGGTCGGCCAGCATCAGGCCCAGCCCTGTATGTTCTGAGTAGGTCTGGGCGCTGATCGCCTGCTGCAGCATGGCTCGCTTCGCCGGTGGGATGCCACTGCCGTTGTCGCTCACCCGCATGATGATGCCGTTTTCCTCGCGGACGGTGATGCGTGCGCTGTCGGCATGGTGGCGGGTCGCGTTGTCGAGCAGGTTCATCAAGGCAGCGGCGATCAGGTCGGGATCTGCCCGAATGCAGTCAACGCCGTCTGTTGTTGTCGTCAATCCATCGAAAGTCAGGTGGGTCACGAGGTCGTGCATGCAAAATGACTGCATGACAGGCTCGGAGCCGCTGCGAAACAGGGCGAGCAAGGCGGTAACAACGCGCTGCAGTCGATTTGCGGCGGCGCGTGTGCGCAACAGGCGTGGACGAAGTTCAGCCGGACTCTCGCGCAAGGCGACAGCCAGTTGTGCGTCCAGTCCGGCCAGAGGGGTGCGCAGCGCATGCGCGGCGTGAGCCGAAAATGCCTTCTCATTGGCGATGCGCTGAATCAGGCGGCCACTGAGCGCGGTAATGGCGTGGTGCATCGGCTCAAGCTCGACACGCGTTACCGCAGGCAAGGCCGCGCGCTGGTCGAGCGGGTCGAATGTACGCACGGCATCCGACAACTCAGCCACAGGGATAAGTTCGCGTTTGAGCCGCCACCTCAACCACAAAACGCATATCAAGCTAATGCCCAAGGCGAACTGGGCTGTGTATTGGGCGGCTTCGAAACCGATCTCCCTGCGCTCTCCTGCATCCTGCGCGACATGCAGAACGAGGTTTTCAGCGCCAGGAATCTCCATGGTGACGACCCGCCATGCGTCGCCTGCATTGGAAAGTCCGGGTGTTCGGGTGTCGAGCAGAGGTCGTTCAGGCGCGTCATGAGAGCGCATCACGCTTCGACCGTTCATGTCCACTACCTGCCAGATCAGGTGCTCGACATGCGTCGGAGCCGGCATTGTTGTCTGCTCATCGCTGAGGGGCGTGCGCTGCAGGTGGCGCGAAAGTAACCCAAATATGATCTGCGCTGACTCATCCAGGGCGCTGTCCTGTAGTTCGTCGATTTCGTGACGGACGACAGTCCATACTGCAGCAGTGACCGCTACGCTCCAGACCAGCGCGATCAGTACGACGCTGGTCGAGAGTCTGCTTCGAATCGATGTGGGGGTTTTCATGCGGGAATGCGATAACCCATGCCGCGGACGGTTTCGATCAGATCCTTCCCGAGCTTGCGGCGCAGGTGGCTCACGTGCACTTCAAGGGCATTGCTCATGACCTCTCCGTCAAAACCACTGACCAGCGCTTCGAGGTCGTTCTTCGAGACGATTCGTCCACAGCGGAGCACGAGCGCCTCGATCAGGGCCCATTCCCGGGCAGTGATCTGTGCGGGCTTTCCGTCAACCCGGACCGCGCGTGCTGTCAGGTCGATTTCCACGTCGCCGAACTTGCGCAGGTGGTTGGATACGCCGCTCAGGCGGCGCCCCATTGCACGCACCCGGGCAGCAAGCTCTTCCGGTGCGAACGGTTTGACCATGTAGTCATCTGCACCGCTGTCGAGCCCTTGAATACGGTCACTGAGACGGTCGCGGGCAGTCAGGACCACAGCAGGCGTTGTGTTGCCGTGTCTGCGCAAGCTGGCGATCCAGTCGGTGCCCGAGCCGTCGGGCAGGTTCCAGTCGACCAGCAGCAGATCAAAGGCCTCCTGTGCCAAGCCCCTTGTTTCCGAAATTGACATGAACCATTCGACCACATGCCCTTCGCTGCGCAGAAAGTCCTTTAGGCCTTCACCCAGTGTGATGTCGTCTTCCAGTAGCAGCAGGCGCATGTATCAGGCTATCCGGCGGGAGTCTCAAGTCGTTTAGGGTTTTCCGCTGCGGGTCTTCACGCCCGTGATCATGGCGCCAACGAGATTGATGCCTTCAATACGGCTCATGATAATCGCTGCGGCAGCATGCAGCACGGCAAAGCCGATCAGTGTTGAGCCAAGTATTTCGTGCAGTTCCTGCAGCCATTCTTCACCCCAGAAGGCGTCGAGCGTCTGCATGAAGCCCGTGGCACCCAGCGCCAGTACCAGCGTGATGAGCGCCAGCATCATCAGCGCGCCCAGCGGGTTGTGTCCGGGATGAAAATCAGGCTCGCCCGCGACGACGCGGCTGACATGTTGCTTCAGCCGGGCGGGGGTCGGGAAGAAATCAGAGAACCGTGCATGGCGACTGCCGACGAAGCCCCAGACTATCCGTGCAACAACCAGTCCACTCGCGGTATAGCCAATCCACTGGTGGATGAGCTCACCGTCATCGATGATGAAGTAGTTGGTGAGGATGCACAGCACGAGGCTCCAGTGGAACACGCGGACAAAGCGGTCCCATACGCGAATAGAGGTGGCGGCTTCTGAAGCGCTCATGTCAGCAGTCCTCGTTGCAGTCCGGATCGACGCATTTCAAGGTCGATCCGGTATGGTTAGTAGCTACAGTGAATACGGCAATCAGGACTTGGTTTCGAGAATGTCGGCGGTGACCGGGTCGAAGTAGATTTCGACCTTTTTGCCGGCCTTGTCGTAGCCGTAGATTTCGTAGCACTTGCCCTTCGAAACCTTGAAGGTCTTGATCTGGTAACCCTGAGCTTCAACCTTGGCCTTGAAGTCTGCTTCCTTCATCCACTTCTCTTCCGGCGCGTTGCAGGTCGGGCCGGCGAAGGCGGTCGTGGCGGTGGCGGCGATGATGGCGGCGGCAAAGAGCTTTTTCATACTGGCTTCCTTTATCGATAGAAGCGCCCCGGCTGGGGCGACGGAATGCATTTAAACCCGCCAGCATGAAGCCAAGCTTAAGCTGGGCTCAGCAGATGTATCGATTCGTTGCTGCAGCGAACAAAAAGAAAAGGCCGGAAGCGCATTGCGCTTCCGGCCTTCTGAACCGTGACGAAGACGTCTTAGTTCTTCGACTTGTCGACCAGGGCCTTGGCCTTGATCCACGGCATCATGTCGCGCAGCTGACCACCGACCTGCTCGATCGCGTGCTCTGCATTGAGGCGACGACGCGCGGTCATGCTCGGGTAGTTGGTCTTGCCTTCCTGGATGAACATCTTGGCGTATTCACCGGTCTGGATGCGCTTCAGGGCGTTGCGCATGGCGGCGCGCGACTGCTCGTTGATCACCTCGGGGCCGGTCACGTACTCGCCATACTCCGCGTTGTTGGAGATGGAGTAGTTCATGTTGGCAATGCCGCCCTCGTACATCAGGTCGACGATCAGCTTGAGCTCGTGCAGGCACTCGAAGTAGGCCATCTCGGGGGCGTAGCCGGCTTCGGTCAGGGTTTCGAAACCCATCTTGACCAGCTCGACTGCACCGCCGCACAGCACGGCCTGTTCGCCGAAGAGGTCGGTCTCCGTCTCTTCCTTGAAGTTGGTCTCGATCACGCCGCCCTTGGTGCCGCCGTTGGCAGCAGCGTACGACAGCGCGATGTCCTTGGCCTTGCCGGACTTGTCCTGATACACGGCGATCAGCGACGGCACGCCGCCTCCGCGCAGGTACTCGGAACGCACGGTGTGACCGGGGCCCTTGGGGGCGACCATGATCACGTCGAGGTCTTCACGCGGCACGACCTGGTTGTAATGCACGTTGAAGCCGTGGGCAAAGGCCAGCACGCCGCCCTTCTTGATGTTGGGCTCGACTTCTTCCTTGTACACGGAGGGGATGTTCTCGTCCGGCAACAGGATCATGACGACGTCAGCGGCCTTGACCGCCTTGCCGATTTCTTCGACCTTGAGGCCTGCGGCCTTGGCCTTGTCCCACGACGGGCCGCCCTTGCGTACTGCAACGGTGACCTTGACGCCGGAGTCGTTCAGGTTCTGGGCGTGGGCGTGGCCCTGCGAGCCGTAGCCGACGATGGTGACCTTCTTGCCCTTGATGAGGGAGAGGTCGGCGTCCTTGTCGTAATAAACTTTCATGGTTTTCCTTTCAGATATCAAGGGCAGTAATCGCCTGCGGCCGACATCATAAGGGCAGGTCGGCCGGGCGCAAAACGGATGGGAGGGGTCAGAGCTTCAAAACACGGTCGCCGCGCCCGATACCGCAGACGCCGGAGCGCACGGTTTCGAGGATCAGCGCCGGATCGATGGCCTTGGTAAAGGCGTCGAGCTTGGACTGATTGCCCGTGAGCTCGATCACGTATGACGCGTCGGTGACATCGATGATGCGAGCGCGGAAGATGTCAGCGGTGCGCTTCATCTCCTCTCGGTCCTTGCCGGTAGCACGGACCTTGATCAGCATCAGCTCGCGCTCGATATGCGCGGCTTCAGAGATGTCCACCACCTTGACCACTTCGACCAGCTTGTTGAGCTGCTTGGTGATCTGCTCGATGATTTCTTCCGAGCCGATGGTGACGATGGTCATGCGCGACATCGACGCATCTTCCGTGGGCGCCACGGTCAGGGATTCGATGTTGTAGCCGCGCGCGGAGAAAAGGCCGGACACGCGTGACAGCGCACCGGATTCGTTTTCGATCAGCAGGGAAATAACGTGACGCATGATGATTTCGGTCCTGGATTCAGATGATTGACTGGACGGTGGCGCGGATCACAGGTCTTCGGCAGACAGGATCATCTCGGTGAGACCCTTGCCGCCCTGAACCATCGGATACACGTTTTCCGTCTGATCGACCTGGAAGTCGAGGAACACGAGATCTTTCTTGTGCGTGGTGAAAGCTTCACGCAGCGCGCCTTCGACGTCGGAGGGCTTGTCGATGCGGAAACCCACATGACCATAGGACTCTGCCAGCTTGGCGAAATCGGGCAGCGAATCCATGTACGACTCGGAGTAGCGCTGACCGTGGAACAGCTGCTGCCACTGGCGAACCATGCCGAGGTAGCGGTTGTTCAGGTTGCAGATCTTGATTGGCAGCCGGAACTGCTTGCAGGTCGACAGCTCCTGGATGTTCATCTGGATGGAGGCCTCGCCGGTGATGCAGGCAACCTGCGCATCGGGGTGGGCAAGCTGGGCGCCCATGGCATAGGGCATGCCGACACCCATCGTGCCCAGGCCACCGGAGTTGAGCCAGCGGCGCGGCTTGTCGAAGCGGTAATACTGCGCCGCCCACATCTGGTGCTGGCCGACGTCGGAGGTGACGAAGGCATCGCCGCCGGTCACTTCCCACAGCTTCTGCACCACGAACTGCGGCTTGATGATGGTGTCGGAGTTCTTGTACACCATGCAGTTGCGGCTGCGCCATTCCTCGACCTGCTTCCACCACGCGCTGATGTCGGGGCGGGCGGCGCCGGCTTCGAGCTGGCGGATCATTTCGTCGAGCACTTCGCGGACGTCGCCCACGATCGGCACATCCACGCGCACGCGCTTCGAGATCGACGACGGGTCGATGTCGATGTGGATGATCTTGCGCGGCTCTTCGGCGAAGTTGGCCGGATCGCCAATCACGCGGTCGTCGAAGCGCGAGCCGACTGCCAGCAGCACGTCGGAGTAGTGCATCGACATGTTGGCTTCGTAGGTGCCGTGCATGCCGGGCATGCCGAGGTACTGGCGATCGCTTGCGGGGTAGCCGCCCAGACCCATCAGGGTGGTGGTGATCGGATAGCCCAGCATGCGGGTGAGCTTGGTCAGTTGCTCGGCCGCGTCGGACAGCACCACGCCGCCGCCGGCGTAGATCATCGGACGCTTGGCTTCGAGCAGCAACTGCACGGCTTTCTTGATCTGACCCTGGTGGCCCTTGACCACCGGGTTGTAGGAGCGCATCGAGATTTCCTTCGGATACTCGAATTCGCACTTGGCGATCGTGATGTCCTTGGGAATGTCGACCAGCACCGGGCCGGGACGGCCGCTTTGTGCCAGATAGAAAGCCTTCTTGATGGTCGTGGCGATGTCCTTGACGTCGCGCACCAGGAAGTTGTGCTTCACGCAGGGGCGGGTGATGCCCACGGTGTCGACTTCCTGGAAGGCGTCCTGGCCGATCGCTGCCGTCGGTACCTGTCCGGAAATGATCACCATCGGAATCGAATCGCAGAAGGCGGTGGCGATGCCGGTAACGGCATTGGTCGCGCCCGGGCCCGAGGTCACCAGTGCAACCCCCACGTTTTGCGTGCTGCGTGCAAAGCCGTCAGCGGCATGGACAGCGGCCTGTTCGTGGCGTACGAGAATGTGGCGAACCTCTTCCTGCTGGAAAAGTGCGTCATAGATGTACAGCACGGCGCCGCCTGGATAGCCGAATACGTATTCGACCTTTTCTTCCTGCAGGCACCTGATTACAATTTCCGCTCCAGTCAGCACCATCGCAAAGTCGCCCTGTAATTCGTTTGAAGAAACGGATAACAGTACCCGCTCCGAGGGAGTTTGGTCAAGGCTGTAAATGCCGGTCCAATAGGCGCTTCTTTCAAGGATTCCCAGCTGGCCACCCGCACCGAACTCTCCGCGTTTCTTGAAAGCGTTGAAAAACGTGCGTTCAAGCAGGCTGTCTGGTCCCTGCGCGATGACGACGCCGCGCTCGATGCGGTGCAGGATGCGATGCTGAAACTGTCGCTGCGCTACGGTGAGCGCCCGGCCGACGAGTTTCCGATGCTGTTTCAGCGCATCCTGCAGAACGTGATTCTCGATGCGCACAGGCGACTCAAGGTGCGCCGCTTCTGGGTGTCGCCGCTGTCCGTGCTCAAGGGCGCAAACGAGGACGAAGGCGACCCGCTCGAGAGCGTGGCCGACGAGCGCGACGGGGCAGAGCATGAAACGCCTCATGGTCTGTTCGAGCGTCGCCATGTGCTTGTCCAGATCGAGCGCGAGATCGCCCGGCTGCCGAATCGTCAACGGGAGGCGTTCCTGATGCGTTACTGGGAGGAAATGAATATCGCCGAAACGGCCGCGGCCATGGGATGTTCCGAGGGCAGTGTGAAGACGCACTGCTCGCGTGCCACCCAGACGCTTGCCGCGGCCCTCAGCGCAAAGGGGCTCATGCCATGACCGATCAGCATCAGCGCCCAGGGGGCGACAGGTTGAGCGACGAAGCGGTCGCACGGCGCATTGTCGGCAGTCTTTCGGTTGCTGCCCATTACACCGACGAGCGGGTCGCTGAGCGCCTCAGGGCAGCGCGACTGCGCGCGCTCGAGGCGCATCGCCCGCGGCGCGGCGTGACCGCCAGGCTGCTGGCGACGATGCGGGCCGCGTGGTCCTTGCGTCCGGTGCTGCGTCAGTCGGTGGCACTGGTGGCGGTTGTCGTGCTCGTTTTTGCGGGTGACCACTGGACGACGACGTCCATGCTGCTCGAACTCGAAGAGGTCGACGCGGCGCTGCTGACGGACGAACTCCCCATCGACGCATATCTTGATTCGGATTTTCCCGCATGGCTGCAGCAAGATTCCTCATCCTGATCGCGTGCCTGCTGTGCAGTGCGGTGGCGTCGGCGGGCGTTCTGCCGCTGGCCGCACCGGCGTGGGCCGAGCTCGATGCGCGACAGCATGAGGTACTTGCGCCCCTTGAGGCAGACTGGGACGGGATGACGCCGGTCAGCCGGCGCAAATGGCTGGGCATCTGCGACCGTTACGATCGTCTGTCGGCGGACGAGCAGGCGCGTATCCAGGTGCGGATGCGGGACTGGGCGCGACTCAACCCGGACGAGCGCAGCCGCGCGCGGATGCAGTACCGTGCCATGCAGAAACTGCCGCCTGATCGACGCAGTAATTTGCACGCGGAGTGGGAACGCTATCAGAATCTGCCCCCTGAAGGACGCCGCCCCGAAGCGGTGACGCCTGCGCCACGCCGACCCGGTGCGGCGCTTCAAGGACAGGTAGATATATTTCAATGAGTCGTAAAGGCAACAAGACACCGGCGGCCGGAGCTCAGGCCGCAGCACCCGGGCGCTCGCCCACCGTGGTTGAACTGGCCGGCCTGCGCCGCCGGCTGGCGAGCATGCTGTACGAAACGATGCTGCTGCTCGGGGTGCTGGCGCTGACCTTCATGGTGCCCAACCTGCTGATCGGCATGATCTTCGAGGTTGCGCCGCCGGGCTGGCTGGCGTGGATTCACGTGTTCCTGGTGCTGGGCTTCTATTTCGTCTGGTACTGGCACCGCCAGGGGCAGACCCTGGCCATGCAGACCTGGCGGCTCAAGGTCGTGGATTCGGTCAGCGGCCAGCCGCTCAGCGCAGCGCGCAGCTGGCTGCGCTATGCACTGGCGTGGCCGTCGGTGCTGATCGGTGGCGTCGGTCTGATCTGGGCCATCTTCGATCGCGATCGCCAGTTCCTGCACGATCGCCTTGGTGGCAGCTGCGTGGTCCTGCTGCCGGGTCAGCCGAAAAGATAGGGGAACAGCCGCTTCCGCTCGTCCTCGCTCAGCTGCTCCATGCGCAGCACATTGCGCTCGGGAATGCCTTCCGGGTCGGGAAAGTGCGCCAGGGCGTGCTCCAGGCTTTCTTCGCGGATCATGTGCAGCAGCGGCCACGGCGAGCGGTTGGTGAGGTTGCCGGCGTCGTCCGCTTCGGTGTCGGCAAACTGGTAGTCGGGGTGAAAGCTCGCGACCTGGAGTTCGCCTTCCCAGCCGAACTGCTGCAGCCACAGATCGACCAGGTCCAGAAACTGGTTGTAGTCCTCGAAGTCGGACAGCATGTCCGGGATCGCAAGGACCGTGGTCTCGAGTTCGCTGGCGGGGGTGTCCGAGAGGCGCTCGAGTTCGGCCTGCATGTCGTCGAGCAGTGCTTCGTCGGTGGTGGCGTGGCTTACGCAGATGCGCACGCGGTCTTCGGCACGGGGTTTGGCCGCGAACGGGCAGAGGTTGAGTCCGATGACGACGTCGTCGAGCCACTGGCGTACGTCGCTGATGATCTGTTGGTCCATTGGGTCTGGTTTCCGGGTTTGTTTCAGGGTTCGAGGCGTTCGAGCGCAGTGTCGCGCACCGCGGTGGCGAGATCGGCACGCAGGCAGTCGAGTTCGACCAGTTCCGGCCAGGTGTCGCGGAACTGGCGCTGCCAGGTGAGTTGGCGCTTGGCGAGCTGACGGGTTGCGGCAATGCCCTTGAAGCGGAGTGTTTCAAGATCGTCTTCGCCGTCGAGATAGGCCAATGCCTGGCGGTAGCCGACGCAGCGCATCGAGGGCATGGACGTATTCAGGGTGTAGCGCTGGCGCAGTTGCGCAAGCTCGTCGATGAGTCCGCCATCCAGCATCTGCACGAATCGATCTGCGATACGGTCGTGCAGCACCTTGCGGTCCGAGGGCGCAAGCGCGATTGGCAGCAGGCGAAAGGGCGGGGGTGTCATTTCGCGGCGGGCGTAGCTTTCGGCCAGCGGTCTTCCGGTGACACGAACGATCTCGAGTGCGCGCTGGATGCGCTGCGAGTCGCCGGGCTCGAGCCTGCCTGCAGCCTCGGGGTCGAGGCGCGCGAGTTCCGCGTGCATCGCAGGCCAGCCGAGACGCATGGCGTCATCGTCGATCTGCCGGCGCAGCCCGGCGTCGGCCTGCGGAAGTGCCGACAGGCCGTCGCGCAATGCCTTGAAGTACAGCATGGTGCCGCCGGCAAGCACCGGAATTCGCCCGCGAGCGGTGATTTCGGCCATCAGGCGCAGCGCGTCGTCGCGAAAGCTCGCCGCCGAGTAGGCCTCTTCCGGCGTGATGATGTCGATCAGATGGTGGGGGCAGACCGCCTGTTCTGCCGCCGTCGGCTTGGCCGTGCCGATGTCCATGTCGCGGTACACCAGGGCCGAATCCACGCTGATGATCTCGACCGGCAACGCGTGCGCCAGGGCCAGCGCGCTGGCGGTCTTCCCGCTTGCGGTCGGGCCGAGCAGAAGCAGGGCGGGTGGGAGGTCGGTGTGCGGCATCGGGGTCAGGACTGGGAGATGGCCTCGCATTATCCTCGTGCCGTGGCGCTTTGGGGTATCCGGATCGGAGTGCCTGGCGGAAGTTGGCGTGGGGTCAGGTTCCCGGAGATGCGTTCGAAAAATGAGAATGGCATAATCGTATCCTTTCCGGAGAATCCCCGCAATGCGAACAAGGAGACGCCCCGTGCCTGCCGGGCAGGCGATTGCCCGTGTTCTGACTCTTGCGCTGCTCGCGCTGTCCTGCCCCGCATGGGCGCAACTGCCTCCGCTGATGCTCGCAGGGCGCTATCACGCGGATGTCGATCCGGCCGGGTACTGGGTGAGCGAGAAACTGGACGGCGTGCGTGCGCTGTGGAATGGGCAGCAGCTGCTGTTTCGCAGCGGAAACCCGGTGGCTGCGCCAGCGTGGTTTGTTGCCGGCCTGCCGCCGGAGCCGCTCGATGGCGAACTCTGGGTCGGCCGTGGCCGCTTCGAACAACTCGTGGGTGCGGTGCGCACTCAGGAGCCCGACGATGCGGCATGGCGGCAGGTGAAGTACATGGTCTTCGATCTGCCCGCCCATGGTGGCACCTTCACCGAGCGCATCGACGCCATGGCGCGCATCGTAAGCGGTGCGGGCCGGCCCTGGCTGCAACGCGTCGCACAGCGCCGCGTTGCCGACCGTGAGGCCTTGCAGCGCGAGTTCGAGCGGGTTGTGCGGGCGGGGGGCGAGGGTTTGATGCTGCACCGGGCAGATGCGCTGCGGGTGGCCGGGCGCACCGATGCCATCCTGAAATACGTGCCCTGGCTGGACGACGAGGCGAGGGTGATCGCCCACGTTCAGGGCAAGGGGAAATACACAGGCATGCTTGGTGCGCTGCTGGTCGAGGCGCCGGACGGTCGCCGGTTCCGGATTGGAACCGGCTTCACCGATGCCCAGCGCCGCGAGCCACCGCCACCCGGCACGCTGGTGACCTACCGCTACCGCGAGCTGACGGGCAAGGGGCTGCCCCGTTTTCCGTCGTTTCTCAGGATCAGGGACTTGCCCTGATCCATGTCGCTCAGGCGCCGATCAGCAGCACGCCGGCACCGGCGATCGTCATGCCGATTGCGCGCTGAGCGTATTTGCCAAACCGCGAGTCGGGGAGGTGGCGGGCTGCGAGGTAGCCGACGCCATGCAGGGCTGCAGAGGCCAGCGTGAAACCGGCCGTGTAGGTCAGGAGCGTGTTGCTGCCCATCTCCGCGTGGTGTGCATGGCCGTGAAACAGGGCGAACACGGAGATCAGCGGCATGGCCGCCGCCAGTGGCAGGCGTGCCGCAAAAGCGATCAGCAGGCCGAAGACGAGTACCGACGTCGCGATGCCGGCCTCGACAGCCGGCAGTTCGATTCCGCTTGTGCTCAGCGCAGCGCCTCCCAGCATGGCGGCGACGAATCCTGCAGGCAGCGCCCAGCGCGCGACGCCCTGCTGGCGTGCTGCGAAAAGGCCCACTGCCAGCATCGCCAGAAGGTGGTCGAACCCGCCGAGCGGGTGACTGAGCCCACTGGCAAAGCTCATGGCTTCGTGGCCGGGGTGTGCAACGGCAGCGCCGGCTGTGAGCAACAGGGTGAGGGCAACAAGGGCGCGCGGCTTGGACATGTGTTTCTCCGGTGAGCGGTCATTCGGGTGTTGGATTGCGGCCGGGTGAATCCGGCCGGCTTGCCGTTGCGGCTGGTAGCGGTTGTGAAGCGCCGGAATCGACTTCATCGACCGGCGAGGCCGCTGCGCAGCGCCCAACGGCGTGCTTTGCGGGAGAATAGCAAATTGCGTGCCGCGTGTTGCATCCGGCCTGACGGAGGCTCTCAGGCGCATTCTTGCGGGGGGACGTGGTGGTCCGGGGGGTGGAGGGCCGCGATGGGGCTTTGACATCTGGATATTCGCATCCGAATGCACTTTTCTGGTGCGTTGCACTGCCCCGGTGCGCCCGGATGCGCACGAAAGTCCATGCAGGCAGCGGTGCCACTGGCGCAGCGCGGGTGGATGCCCATCCGCCACTGCCCGATTTCGCAGCAGTGCGAATTTGATCTTCATCGTCAGATACTTGAGGCACTTGTCCACAGCTTGTCACGCATCTTGTCTACGCCCGGTGGGGATAAGCCGGGGTTTCAAGCCGGCGCATCTCCCCGTTCAGCGCGGTCGGCAAATTTATGCACGTACATGGCCCGGTCCGCGCTCTTGAGCAGGCTTTGCGCATCGAGGCCATCGTCCGGATACAGGGCTTCTCCGATCGCACCGCCGACACTGATCTCGACCGTGCTCTCAGCTTCGATGCAGCACAGGGGCTGACGCAGAACCTCCTCGATCTGGCGGCGGATGTGGCCCACGGCTTCGCGGCTCGCTACCTGGTCGAGCAGGATGACGAACTCGTCACCGGCGTAACGGGCGACGAGGTCACCTCCGCGGACGTTGGTCCGCAGGCGCTCGGCGATCTCCTGCAAAGCCAGATCGCCGGCGTCGTGTCCATACTGGTCGTTGATCTGCTTGAAGCGGTTGAGATCGATGAACAGCACACCCAGCTTCGCAGCGCGGCGATCGCTGCGAGCCAGCTCAACCCGCTTGTTGAGTTTTTGCATGAAGGCGTCGCGGTTGGCGAGTCCGGTGAGCTTGTCCGTGCGCAAGCGGGTCTGCATGGCCTCGAAGCTGCGCGCCAGGGCGCCGATCTCGTCGTTTCGCGCCACACCGACCGGTGCGTCGAGCTCGCCTTCGCCCACCTTGCGCACGGCCTCGCCAATGCGCCTCAGATCACCCGCAACCCAGCCGAGGATGCGCAGTCCGATGACGATGGCGATCACGACCGCCGCGGCCGCCAGCATGACCGTGCGGGTTGCGTTCTCGGTCACCCCGGACATGAAGTCGCTGGTCGGCATGGCGACGACGGTAATCCAGTTCAGGCCGGCCTTGTCCTGGATGCGGTCGAAGGCGACATGGATTTCCTCGCCTTCTTCGGTGACAAAGGTCAGTACTCTTGGCAGCGAGGTGGCATCGGGGGTGGCCAGGCGCTCCTGCACCAGGCGGTAGGCTGATCTGAGCAGCGGATGCGAGCTTTCGCGCGCCTTCAGACGGGCGCTGCTGCCATCGGGCAACTCCCGGATGTTGGGGCTCGCCGAGGACGCGATCAGGTTGCCGTCCTGCTCGATGATGAAGGCGATGCCGTTGGGAGACACCTTGAGCCGGCCAACGAAGTCGTTCAGCGCGCGCAGGGAAATGTCGGTCGCGACCACGCCTTCGAAAGCGCCTGCGCTCGACAGCACTCTGCGCGCCCGTGTGGCGAGCAGTTCCCGCGTGCCGAAATCAATGTATACCGAGGTCCAAGTATGACCTGTGACCCGTTTGCCGTCCTGATACCAGGGGCGGGAGCGGGGGTCGAAGAGCTTCGTTTCGCGCCGTTCGAAATTCAAAGGGCCGTCGATACCGGTGAAGCGATAGATTGCCCGGTGTTCGTCGGCATTGATCTTCATCCGCAGTTCGGCGTCCTGCAGGGAGTGCCGGTACAGGCCCAGCCCCTGCCCGGATTCGTTGCCGTAATAGACGTAGTTGTTAGGGTCGATATGCAGTGAGGTCGCAATCCAGAAGCGCGTCCGGAGCTCATGGAAATCCGATTCGATCTTCTCCGGCGCTGCCATGCCGTCCGGGAAGGCTGACTCGAGCACCGCGCCCGATCCGACGATGTGACGGTCCACTGCCTGCGCAATGCGTCCCACGGTTTCGAGCAGCAGGTGCTCCGAGACCGTCGACACGGCCCGGTTCCCGGCCGAATACGACAGCGAGCCCACCGCGACCGCAAGTGCAATCACCAGCACGACGTAGGGAACAATCAGGACCAGCTTGAGCGAGAGGGGGGCTGACGGCTTCGACATGATCTGAACTGCCCAGCCGGTTATGGCAAGACACGAAAGGTGGAAGGGATTGATTCTCTACAGGAAAGCCATATTGTGCAATGCCGCGTGGTTTATCTGATGATCCTGAAGGGGGGCTGCAATCCCTTGTTGCGCTTTGTGCGCCGGCCAGGACGCCTGCTGCAGTAAGCTGGAGGCTCCTGCAGTGCAGGGAATGGCAGGCATGGCGCGGAGAGGGTAATGAACCGCAATTGGCTGGTGCTCGGTACAGGGATTCTGATTGCATTTTCGGTGTGCGCGGACGACGCCGAGGTGTTTCGCTGGAAGGACCGCGAAGGCCGCATCAACTACGGCAACATGCCGCCGCCGGGTGTGGACGCGGAGCCGGTCGGAGGCCGGGGCCGGCTGACGGTGGTGCCGGCGCCTGTTCTGCCGCCTGTGCCACCCCCGCCGCCACCGGAAACGCGCCTGGATCGGCTGGAGCGCGAACTCGAAGCCGAACGCCAGTTGCGTCTCGACGCGGAGGCGGCGGAGCAGGCGCGCGAGCTTGAGCGCGCGCAATTGAAAGCCGAGTGCGAGGCGCGCTACCGGGAGCCCTGTGACGACGACGGCGAACCGGCCGGAAAGCGATACATCGTGGTGCCGCCGCGGCCGTTTCCGCATCTGCCGGGGATGCCGACGGTCCGACCCTTGCATCGGGATCCGGCACGGGATGCTGGCAGCGCTCGGCGCGATCTGGCGTCCGAGCGGGCATTGCGTCGTGATCAGCGGGGCGGCCGGGAGGCGCAGGAGGGCGAGCGCCGGCGTGGCGCCGAGAGCGATTCCGCGCGCAAACGGGACGAAGGCGGGGAAGGTCGCAGGGAAGCCGGCAATGCGTCCCGCAGCGAAGAGCGCCCGGAGCGCCGGCCTTGATTGCTGCGCCGCGGCATCCAGTGCAATAAGTTTCTTGCCAACCAGCTATCATGGCGGCCGTTTACGGCCCGTGCTGCGTCGCCGGATTTCGAGGACTTTTCGTGAAGATATTTTCGCCGCTATATCAGCGCGCCATGCAATGGGCGCGCCACCGCCGTGCGCCGTGGTTTCTGGGCGGCCTCAGTTTTGCGGAGTCGTCGTTCTTTCCCATTCCGCCCGACGTGATGCTGGCGCCGATGAGTCTCGCCAATCCCCGGCGGGCACTGTGGTTTGCGCTCATCACCACGCTCGCATCGGTGGCAGGCGGGTTGCTGGGCTACGTGATCGGCAGCTACGCCTTCGAAATGATTGAGCCCTGGTTGCGCGCCAGTCGCTACTGGTCGAGCTACTCGACCGCAGTCGAGTGGTTCCACGAATGGGGCTTCTGGGCGGTCTTCGTCGCTGGCTTTTCGCCGATTCCGTACAAGGTGTTCACGATTGCCGCCGGTGCGCTCTCCATGGCCCTGATTCCCTTCACCCTGGCCTCGCTGGTGGGGCGCGGCTTGCGCTTCTTCATGGTGGCCGGGCTGATGGCCTGGGGCGGGCAACGGATGGAGGTCATGCTCCAGCGCTACATCGACCGCCTCGGCTGGGCAACGGTCATTGCGGTCGTGGCGGGCATCGTCCTGTATCGCGCCTGACAGCGGGGTGGCGGGCCGCAGCGTGGTGGCGTGCCCTCACTGCCCGCGCATGAAGAAGCGGTCGAGGTCGGACATCGTCAGCTGGGTCCAGGTCGGGCGGCCGTGGTTGCACTGATCGGCGCGCTCGGTTGCCTCCATGTCGCGCAGCAGGGCGTTCATTTCCGGTAGCGTCAGGTGGCGGTTGGCGCGCACCGCGCCGTGGCAGGCCATGGTGGCGAGGAGCTCGTTGCGCCGCGCCGTGACCACGTCGGATGCGGGGAATTCGCGCAGTTCTTCCAGCAGCTTTCTCAGGAGTTCGGCCACCGGCGCGTTTGCCAGCAGCGCCGGCACGCTGCGAACCGCAAGCTCCTGCGGCCCCGCGGGGGCGATCTCGAATCCCATGCGCGACAGGACGTCGGCGCACTCGTCGGCTGCGGCCATGTCCTTCGCGCTGACGGAAAATACGGCGGGAATGAGCAGGCGCTGTACCGCCGGCGTGCCGTCGAGCACGGTCTTGAGTTTTTCGTACAGGATGCGTTCGTGGGCGGCGTGCATGTCGACGAGGATCAGGCCATTTGCGTTCTGGGCCAGGATATAGACCCCGTGCAGCTGCGCCAGCGCATAGCCCAGCGGCGCGCCATTGTCGCCCGATGGCAGGGGCGGCGGCGCGACGGGCGCGGATGATGGCCGGGGCGCATCTGCGCCCGCGCCTGCAGGTGCGGGCCGTGCGCTCGCTGCAAAGTCGAAGTAGGCCCGGCTGGCCGAGTCCATTGCCAGTTGCCCCTGCACCGGGGGGCGGTTCCAGGCGCTTTCCGGCGGCCTGCCGTAGGGGCTTGGTGTCTGCGCGGTCGAGTGCGCCGCGGGTTGCACCGATTGCGCAGGGACGGAGGTTTCGGCGTAAAGCGGTTCGTCGAGCGCCCGTCCGGCGCCGGATTCGGCCAGCGCCCGGCTGACGGCATGAAACACGAACTGATGGACTGCCCGCGAATCGCGGAAGCGGACCTCGATCTTGGCCGGGTGGACGTTGACATCCACGCCCGCAGGGTCGAGTTCGAGAAACAGCACATAGGCCGGATGGCGGCTGCCGTGCAGGATGTCGGTGTAGGCCTGACGCACCGCGTGCGTCAGCAGCTTGTCCCGCACGTAGCGGCCATTGACGAAAAAGTACTGGGCGTCGCGGCTGCTGCGCGAATAGGCGGGCAGGGAGGCAAAGCCACCCAGTGAAAGAATGCTGCCCTCGGCGCGCACCTCGCGCGCGTGCTCGAGAAAGTCGTCACCCATCAGGGTGCCGACGCGACGAATCGGCTCGCCCGGTGGCAGGCGGTGCACCACCCGGCCGTTATGCGAAAGCTGCAGGCCGACGTCCGGGCGGGCGAGGGCGACGCGACGGAACATCTCGTCGCAATGCGCGTACTCGGTGCCTTCGCTCTTGAGAAACTTGCGCCGCGCCGGGGTGTTGTAATACAGGTCGGCGACCTCGACTACCGTGCCCTGGTTGAGTGCCGCCGGCGTGAGTTCACCACTGTCGCCGTCGATACGCCACGCATGTCCGGCGCCCTCGGCGCGGCTGGTGATGGTGGTGCGCGCAACGGCCGAGATCGCCGCCAGCGCTTCGCCACGAAAACCCATGGTGCCAACCCGCTCGAGATCGTCGAGACTGGCGATCTTGCTGGTGGCGTGACGCTCGAGCGCGAGCGCGAGTTCGTCCTGCTGGATGCCGCAGCCGTCGTCGCTGACCCGGATGCGGCGCACGCCGCCCTGTTCGAGTTGCACCTCGATGGCACGCGAGCCTGCATCGACTGCGTTTTCGAGAACCTCCTTGAGCACTGAGGCCGGGCGATCCACCACCTCGCCGGCAGCGATCTGGTTGACGAGGAGGTCTGAAAGGCGATGTATTGAGGGCATGTGCGGACAGGGTGGCTGCAACGAGCGGGGTTGGATCGGGGATTATACGGGGCGTGCGGCCATCAGCCAGCACGCGGGGTTTGGCGTGCGAGCGTCCCCGATCCGGTATGATTTGCTCCGAAACTATTCAATACGACCCGGGGTGCGAACCCCGGCTGGAGGGTGAATGGCTGCTGAGCGCAAGCGCTGGCGTTGTCTGCTGCTGGTCATGGCGGCCGCCGGCCTGATGGCCTGTTCGTCGCCCGGTACGGGGCCGAAGCCCGGGCGCTTGCCGGGCTTTGCTGCGCAGCATCTGGTGAAAACGGACTTCAATCGCTTCGCCGAAGCGCATCAGCAGCGTATTTTCATCAGTCTGCGGCGCCTGGCGGAGAAGCTTTACAAGCGCAATCCGCGTGAATGGCGAAAGTCCGATGCCCGCAGCATCGAGGCGGCGGTTTCGCATATCTTCGACGAGCCGCACGGCTGGCGTCTGGAGTCGCTCGGTTACCGGCGCGATCTCGATGCGCTGACGGTTGCCCTGCACCCCGCTTATCGCGGCGACCGGGTTCAGGCGTACATTGTCGGACTGGCCAGCATGGTGCAGTCGGCCTTCGGCGATCGTGAGGAGTTTTATCTTCTGGATGATCTTGACGCCCAGCACCTCTACAATGCGGCCCGCAATGTCGAGATTGCAGCCTGGAAACTGGGCAACGCAACCGGCGCGGATGGTCATCTGCTGCTGTTGTCGAATGAGATGGGGGACGTCACCAATCTCAGTTTCGAGCGCGATTTCGGCCGTGTGATCGGTCTGCTCGAAGCGCTTTCCGACGTGGTCGAGGAAAAGACCGAACGTACTGTCACCCGAGTGGTCCAGAACCTTGCAACTGCAGTATTCCTGCCGGTGTATTGAATACACCGCCATCCCCTTCGAGGATCATGAAGTCCATCGTTATTCTAGTTTCCGGTCGCGGCAGCAACATGGAAGCCATTGTGCGGGCCGCCATACCGGGTGCCCGCATTGCAGCCGTGATCAGTAACCGGCCCGATGCGGCGGGGCTTGCCTTTGCCGCTGCGCGCGGCATTGCCACCGTGGCAATCGACCACAAGGCCTATGCCGACCGCGCCGGCTTCGACACCGCGCTGGCTGCCGCAATCGACGCGCATCAGCCCGATCTGGTGGTGCTGGCAGGGTTCATGCGGGTGCTCACGGATGACTTCGTTCGTCATTACGAGGGGCGCCTGATCAACATTCATCCGTCACTGCTGCCGTCCTTTCCGGGGCTGCACACGCATCGCCGGGCGCTTGAAACCGGGGTGAGGGTGCATGGCGCGACCGTTCATTTCGTGACGGCGACGCTTGATTGTGGACCGATCGTGATACAGGCCGTCGTGCCGGTGCACGCCGGCGACGACGAGGCAACACTTTCTGCGCGCGTGCTCGAACAGGAGCATCGAATCTATCCGCAGGCCGTGCGCTGGTTTGTCGAGGGACGGATTGCACTGGGTGCCGATGCCCGCGTCAGTGTTGCCGATGCGGACTTCGCCGTGGCCCCGAGCGCAGTGCCCGCAGTCGAGCAGGTGGCAGGCTGAGGACGGCCGGATCATGATCGATCGAGGCCTCATCGCGGCGCTGGGTCTGTCTGTGCTGGCCCATGGCACGCTGCTCGCGGGCGAAGGCTGGCACTGGGCTGACGGTGAGCCCGAAACGGCGCAGACGCTCAGTGCAGCGCTGCGAACGGTCGCGGTGCCGGTGACGACAGCTCCCGCGGTGGTGGCTGCGGCAGCGCCTGCAGCCCCGCCGGCGCGCAAGCAGGCGCCGCCTGCCTTCGCACCGATTGCTGCGTCGTCCCCGCCGACCGACGTGATCAGCGATGCAGCGCCCGAGCCGCTGTTTGAGCAGGCAGCGGCGCCTGGGGCGCTGGAGCCTCCGCTTGAACTCGCCGAAGCCGAAGCTGCACCTGAAGCCGAGTCCGCTGCGCCCGACTTGGGTGAGTCGTTCGCGCTCGACGGCTGGCCCGCACACGGTGCCATCGTATATCGCGTCTATCTGGGCTCGGCCGGCCTGCAGGTGGGTGAAGCCCGTCATGACTGGTTTCATGACGATACGAGTTACCGCATGCAGGTCACGCTCGAAACGACCGGGCTGGCGGCCTTGCTCCACGGTTTTCACTACGTGCAGAAGAGCGAAGGCGAACTGGGGCCGGAGGGGCTCAGGCCAAATCAGTTCACCGTTGCGCAGAAGGGCAAGAAACTGGAAAGTGCCCTGTTCGACTGGGACAATGCGAAGGTGAGCATCCGGCGCGGAGAGCGGGAGCGTCGCAACGCAGCCTTGCAGACCGGCGATCAGGATGTGCTCAGTCTGTGGCACCAGATCGGTATCGTCGGTACCGCAGGGCTGCCGCGTGAGATCATGGTGGTCAGCAACAAGGAAGCCACGCCTGCACTGCTCGAGGCAGTCGGGGACGAAGGGCTGAGCCTGCCCATCGGGCGGCTCGAAACCTTGCGCGTCAGGGCGCAGGCGCAGACCGGCGTATTGACCATAGACATCTGGCTGGCGCGCAATTACGGCATGTTGCCGGTGCGCATCAGGATGGTGGACGACAAGGGCGAAGTGCTCGACCAGCAAGCCGTGCAGCTCAGGCTTGCACCGCCGGACGGAAAGGCGAGCGAGACCGCAGCTGCGGTCGACAGTATTGAACTCAAGGAAGAAGCGCCGACAGAACCGTTGGCCAATCTTTATACGAACTGAACGGATATCATGCAGAAAACAGTCAAGGCAGCCGAGGCCATCTCGCGCGGTCTCATCATTCAGACCACACAGGTGCTCGGCACCGTGCTGTCTTTCGAACACCCCGCCGATGCGGTTCTGTCGCGGCATTTCCGCGAGAATCGCGATCTCGGTCACCGCGATCGCGGCTTCATCGCCGAGACCGTCTATGGCATCGTGCGCCGCCTGCGCTGGCTGCGTCGTATCGCCGGCGCCACTGCCACACCGCGTCAGCTGCTGCTGGCCTGGCTGGCTCGTGGCGAAGGCTGGCCGATGCGTCAGTTCGAAGGCCTTGCGTCAGCCACGGAGCGGGACTGGATCGAGTCCATCAAGTCGGCCACGCTGGACGAGGGTACGGTTGCCGAGCGCGCCGACCTCCCCGACTGGCTGACCGAGCGCCTGCTCGCCAGTCACGACGAAGCAGCGGTGCTGCAGCTTGCCTACAGCCTGAACAGGCCGGCGCCGCTCGACCTGCGGGTGAATGTGCTCAAGGCCGACCGCGATGCCGTGCTCGCGAAGCTGAACGAGGATGGTTTCGCCGCGGAAGCCTGCACGATGTCGCCGCAAGGTATCCGGCTTGCGGGCAAGCCTGCGTTGCAGAAGTACCCGCTGTTTCTCGAAGGTGGCTTCGAGGTTCAGGACGAAGGCAGCCAGCTCCTTGGTTTGCTGGTGCAGCCCAAGCGCAGTGAGCTGGTGGTGGATTTCTGCGCCGGCGCTGGCGGCAAGACCCTGCAGCTGGGCGCGATGATGCGTTCGACCGGGCGCCTGTATGCCTTCGATGTGTCCGAGAAGCGTCTGGCCAAGCTCAAGCCGAGGATGGCGCGTTCGGGGCTTTCCAACGTCCATCCGGTGCTCATCGCGCACGAGAACGATGCCAAGGTAAAGCGCCTGGCAGGCAAGGCCGACCGCGTGCTGGTGGATGCACCCTGCAGCGGGCTGGGCACCCTGCGCCGCAATCCCGACCTGAAGTGGCGCCAGACGCCCGAGTCGGTGGATGAAATGGTCGTCAAGCAGGGCTCCATTCTCGCCGCAGCGGCCCGGCTCGTGCGCCCCGGCGGCCGCCTGGTGTATGCAACCTGCAGCCTGCTCGCCGAAGAAAACGACGCCGTGGTCGACGCTTTCCTGGCTGCAAACCCGGCGTTCAAGGCCGTGTCCGCCCAGGAAGTGCTCGAGCGTCAGGGCGTGACCCTGGCCACCGGCGAACGTCTGCGCCTGTCGCCGCACGAGCACAATACCGACGGCTTCTTTGCCGCGGTGCTCGAGCGCCAGTCTTCAGTGCCCGGCGCTGCCGATGACTGATGGCTGGCGGCGCGTGGCGCTGGCGGTGTTCCAGGTGTTTCTGCTCGTAGCGCTGGCAGGCAGCGCATCCGCTTCGCAGACCTTTCGCGCGCAGGGCGAGATCGAACTCGCCTTCGCGCCCTGGGACGATCCGGAGAAGCTATTGCTCGACGTGGTGAGGAAGGCGCGCCACAGCGTGCTGGTACAGGCCTATGCCTTTACCAGCCGCACGTTTGCCGATGCGCTGGTGGCCGCCCATAAACGTGGTGTTCGCGTTGAGGTGCTCGCCGACGCCGGCATGAACCGGCGCGAGCGCGGGAATGCCGTGCCACGCCTGCTCGCGGGTGGGGTGCCGGTCGCCTTCGAGACCCGCTATCGCGCAGCGCATAACAAGGTCGTGATTGCCGATGCCGAAGGGCCGGGCTGCACTGTGGTGACCGGTTCATACAATTTCACCTGGTCGGCCAACAACCGGAACGCGGAGAATCTGCTGGTGATGCGTGCGCATTGCCCGCTGGCACGCAGTTACCGCAACAACTGGCGGCGCCATCGCGCCGAAGCGACGCCCGTCCGGCGCCTGCCCTGGAAACCGTGAGCATGCAGCAAGGTCCGAATCTGGTCGCCCTGGCCGACAATATTGCGCGAGCCTGGTCGGGCCTCGGCCAGGCCGCCATGCTGCGCCAGCTCGCCGTCATCGTCTGTGCGCTTGTCGTGGGATGGTTCATTCAGCGGGCCTGGGATCGCCGTCTGCTGCAGCTCGATCCCGAGCCGCTCAACTCCGCGCGGCGCTTCGGGCAGCATGGCGCCAAGCGCGTGCTGTTTCCCCTGACCGCCTTGTTGCTGGTCGTCGTTGCGCGGGCAGTGCTTGCGCGCTATCAGCCCGTCCATCTGCTCGACCTGGCCGTGCCCTTGCTGACCTCGCTGGCGGTGATCCGTTTCGTCGTGTTTGCCCTGCGGCAGGCAGTCGGCCGCACGAGCTGGCTGGGCGCGTTGGAGAGGTTTGTCTCGGCCCTGGCCTGGAGCGTGGTTGCGCTCTACATTCTGGGCTGGCTGCCCGAGGTCATCGAAGGGCTGGACTCGATGTCCATTACCCTTGGCGGGCAGAAGCTGTCGGCCTGGACCCTGATGAAGGGTCTGACGATGGTCTTGCTCACCTTGCTCGTCGCCATGTGGCTGGCTGGCGTGCTCGAGCGCCGGCTGGCCGGCGCGACGGGGCTCGATGCCAGTGTCCGCCTGGTGCTGACGCGGGTGATGCGCGCACTGCTGATCCTGGTCGCGTTTCTGGTGGCCTTGCCGATGGTCGGCATCAACCTCACCACCTTGTCGGTGTTCGGCGGCGCGCTTGGTGTCGGCCTCGGTTTCGGCATGCAGAAGATCGCTGCAAACTACGTATCGGGTTTCATCATCCTGGTCGATCGTTCATTGCGTATCGGCAACCTGATCTCGGTTGGCGCCGAGCGGGGCGTGGTCAAGGAGATCACCACCCGCTATACCGTGATCAGGGCGCCGAATGGCATCGAATCCATCGTGCCGAACGAAGTGCTGGTGAGCTCGGTGGTGCAGAATGAAACGTTCAGCGATACCCAGGTGGCGCTGCCGCTCGTGTTTCAGGTGAGCTACGATGCGGATCTCGATCAGGCGCTGGCGATTCTCGTTGCCGTGGCGGGTACGCAGCCGCGGGTGCTTGCCGATCCGGCACCGAAGGCCTTTCTGACGGGTTTCGGCGACAATGGCATCAACCTGCGGCTGGGGTGCTGGATTGCAGACCCGCAGGAGGGTACGCTGGCCATTACCTCCGAGATCAACATGGAAGTGTGGCGCCGATTCAAGGCTGCGGGCATTGGTATCCCGTATCCGCAGCGAGAAGTGCGTCTGCTCCCGCCACTTTCTCCCGCGCCCGCTGTCGAAGGGTTTACAGAGCCGGTCTGAATGCCGGCAAGGCCACTGTTTGGTGGTTTGCTGTGGCTCGTGTAGTGTCGCGGGTGCACAGGTTTCTCTTGTATAAGGATTTCTAAGGAATGTATTCCGGGCTTTTCGAGCTTCCCTGGTGGGGCTATGTCGTTGTCGCGCTGGTGATGACCCACATCACCATTGCGTCAGTCACCATTTATCTGCATCGCCATCAGGCTCACCGCGCGCTTGAGCTGAGCCCGTTGCCAAGCCATTTCTTTCGCTTCTGGCTGTGGCTGACCACCGGCATGGTCACGGGTGAGTGGGCTGCGGTGCATCGCAAGCACCACGCCAAATGCGAGACGCCCGAAGACCCGCACAGCCCGCAGACACGCGGCATCCGCAAGGTGTTGCTGGAGGGCGCCGAACTGTACCGGATCGAGGCCGACAACAAGGAAACCCTTGCACGCTACGGCCACGGCACGCCCAACGACTGGCTTGAGCGCAACGTCTATCGCCGCTCCGTGGTCGGGGTGTCGCTGATGCTGTTCATCGACGTGGTGGCCTTCGGCGCAATTGGTCTGACGATCTGGGCCGTGCAGATGATGTGGATCCCGATCTGGGCCGCCGGCGTCGTCAATGGCTTGGGGCATTACATCGGTTACCGCAACTTTGACTGCACCGACGCATCGACCAATCTCGTGCCCTGGGGCATCCTGATCGGCGGCGAAGAGTTGCACAACAACCACCACAGCTTCGCCACCTCGGCCAAGCTGTCGGCGAAGTGGTACGAGTTCGATATCGGCTGGATGTACATCCGCATTCTTGAGATCCTGGGCCTGGCCAAGGCCAAGAAGGTCATTCCGATGCCGAAGTTCAGCGACGCCAAGCCTCAGCCCGATCTCGACACCCTGCAGGCCATCATCACCCACCGTTATGACGTGATGACGCGCTACATGCAGTCGCTCAAGCACACCTGCAGCGAGGAAATCGAGCGTCTCAAGAAAAGCCATGCAGGCAAGTTCGACGCCCGCGCCATGCGGCGCTGGGTCCTGTCGGGTGAAGAGCGGCACCTGGGCGAAGTGCAGAAGGCACAGCTTGCGGAGGTGATCGGCGACAGCAAGGCCCTCGCCACCGTGGTGTCCATGCGTGAGGAGCTGGCCGCAATCTGGGCGCGTTCCACCGCGACACACGAGCAACTGCTCAAGCAGTTGCACGACTGGATCGAGCGCGCCGAGCAGAGCGGCATCCAGCAACTGCAGGACTTCTCCATGCGGCTGCGACGCTACGCAATCTGACACGACACAAGGCAAACGGGCGGAAACCATCCGCCCGTTTGCTTTTCCGCTGTTGAGTGCAGCAAGTTCGCTGCACCGCCCGTGTTTCGGCTCAGCGCTCGCCGCGTACCGCGTCTGCCCAGCAGTTCGGCGTTTCGTACAGCCTTACGCGTTCGAGCTGGAGCTGGTTTCCGTAGACGTCCTGATAGGCACCGTCCAGAACGCGGAAGGCCTCGGCCGCAAGGTTCTCGGCTGTCGGCACCACATCGAGGGTGACGGTCTTGTGTCCCGGCATCGAGGCGAGGAACGCGGCCACCTGGGTATCATCGCGGTACACCAGAAATGCATGGTCCCAGCGGTCGACGATCATTTCGTTGGCAACTTTCTTGACGTCGGCGAAGTCCATCACCATGCCGTTGACCGCCTGTCCTGCGGCGTCGATGATGTTACCTGACAGCGTCACCTCCAGCGCGTAGCGATGACCGTGCAGATGCCGGCACTGGCTGGCGTGATCCGGAATCCGGTGTCCAGCGTCGAATTCGAGACGACGGGTGATGCGCATGGTTAACCTCGCTTGAAAGGCGGCGGATTATAGCATTTGCCTGAATCCGCTCCCGCTGTCCGTGCGAACGCAACTTACTGAGCCCAAAATGATTTCGACCTCGCAGATCCTGACCATCCACAATCATGACCGTGAGCTCGCCGGACTGACCTATGTCTATCCGGTGCTGTCCCGGCGTGCGGGCGGGGTTTCAATCGGGATCAACCTGAATCCCAACAACGCCTGTAACTGGCACTGCGCCTACTGTCAGGTGCCGAACCTGGTGCGTGGCAAGGCGCCGGAGATCGATCTCGCGCAACTCGAGTCGGAGCTGCGCGGCTTCCTCAACGCACTGGTGCACGGCGACTGGCTCGAGCACAATGCGCCCGAGGGGCTGCGTGAGATCCGTGACATCGCGTTTTCGGGAAACGGCGAGCCGACCAGTGCGGCGGTGTTCCCCGAAGCGGTCGCGCTGGTGGCACGCCTGCATGATGAGTTCGGACTGGGGGCTGGCGTTCCCGTTCGTCTGATCACCAATGGCAGCCTGATGGCGCAGGCGCGGGTGCAGGAGGGGGTGAGTCTGCTCGCAGCGGCGAACGGTGAGGTCTGGTTCAAGGTCGATGGGGGCGATGTTGACGCAATCGAGCGCATCAACGGTGTGCGTCTCGAGCCCGAGGCCATTTCCCGCCACCTGGCGCTGTGTGCCGCGCGCTGTCCGACCTGGGTTCAGACCTGCATGTTCCGCTGGGACGGCGAACTGCCGTCCCGGCATGACATCGACGCCTATCTCGAGGTGCTGACGGCGGCAGGCATCGAAAATCTGCAGGGGGTGCTTCTATACGGCATCGCGCGCGAGTCGAGGCAGCCCGAGGCATCCCACCTTTCGGCGCTGAGGCTCGATGAACTCGAAGAGATCGCTGCTCGCATCAAGGAAAAAGGGCTGACGGTTCGCGTCAGCCCCTGATTCATGCATGCGCCCGGCTTGCGGGCGGCACTCCCCACCATTAGCCAGCCTTGCGCTTGGCCTTGGCTTCCTTCTTCAGGGTCTTGTACAGCTCCGGGTTGCTGGCCTTCAGGTACTCGGCCACATCCACGTCGTCGCGCTTGACCTTGTTGATGTCGATCTGTTCGACGTGAACCAGGCGAAGCAGGGCCTGAACCGGGCGCGGAATGTTGCGGCCGCTCTCGTAGCGGGAACCGCCACTCTGCGTGACACCGATCTTGGACCAGAACTGGGACTGGTTGAGGCCGAGCTTGCGGCGGATTTCGCGTACATCAAGGGTGTCGGAGTTTTTCATGACTTTGTCCTTTGTCGAGTTGTCAGACATATATTGAGACTGAATTTGTCTGTATGTGATTCCTACAACTTAAGTTGTAGGATGGCCAGAGTATAGATCAAGCCCAACCAAATATACAACGGTGATAAATCACGAATCGGGGTTAACCACAATCCATAAGAGTACAAACCCCCGGATTTGTTGCAGTTCTGCAAAACGACAGGCATCGAGTAGAGTCAAGCCCTTTCCCGACAGGTACTTGGGTACGAAGATGGTCCTGATAGTCCAGAAGTATGGCAGCACGTCGATGGGTAGGCCTGAGCGCATCGGGAGTGTTGCACGCAGGGTGGCGAAGTTCTGTAAACAGGGGCGCCAGGTGGTGGTTACCGTGTCGGCAATGAGCGGTGAGACCAACCGGTTGATCGCGCTGTCCAAGGCGGTTCTTTGAATCCGGAACCGCGTAAACTCGACGTGGTCATGTCGACCGGCGAGCAGGTCACGATTGGCATTTTTGCATGGCGCTGCAGCAGATCGGCATCAGGGCGAAGAGTTACACCGGCGGCCAGGTAAAGATCCAGACCGATAGTGCCCACACCCGCGCGCGCATCCTGAGTATCGATGAAGCGTCCATTCGCAAGGATCTTGCGCAAGGCATGGTCGTGGGCCTGCCCGACAAGCCGGGTATTGCGTACCAGATACTCGGTCCGGTTGCCGAGGCCAACATCGACGTGGTCATGATCATCCAGAACGTCGGCAAGGACGGTTGCACCGACCTCTCCTTCACGGTCGGTCGCGCCGACCTCGACAAGGCCTTGGCCCTGCTCGAAGGTGTGCGGTCGCATGTCGGCGCGGCAGCGATTTTGGCTGTCAAGACCATGTGCAAGGTCTCCGTCGTCGGCGTAGGCATGCGCTCGCATCCGGGCGTGGCATCGAAGATGTTCCGTGCGCTGGCCGAGGAGGGCATCAATATCCAGATGATCGCGACGTCCGAGATCAGAATCCCGGTCGCGATCGAGGAGAAGTACCTCGAACTGGCTGTGCGCGTGCTGCACAAGGCCTTCGAACCCGATTCCGTGGCGTGATCGAAAAATATCGTGAACTGAAATTGACCGCGAGGCAGGGAGTCTATATAGTCCCGCCTTCGTGATGGAGACGTGGCCGAGAGGTCGAAGGCACTCCCCTGCTAAGGGAGCAGACGGGCAAAACCTGTCTCAAGGGTTCGAATCCCTTCGTCTCCGCCATCACGGAAATGTTGTGGAAAAACCGCCTCTCAGGCGGTTTTTTTACGCCTGCGTCTTCGGGGGCATACCGTGACATATCCTGAGATACCGGCTTATCTATAAGCTCGCTGTCCCATTTGTGTCCCACGGGACACTTCACTTCCTGTGAAGGCGGTGATTTTTCGTCGTGGGGGTCGAGGGAGCGCACAGTTTTCTGCCTAGGTGTGTAAGCCCACCAGGTTGTTCGTAATCGGCAGTCGGCTGATCGGCGGTAGATATTTCAATCCGGCGTGCGGTCTGTGCCAGTTGTAGTGATGCAACCAGAAGAGCAAATGGGCCGCGCGCTGGTCTGAGGATTCGTAGGGTCGGGCGTAGGCCCACTCGCGCAGGGCGGTCTGAATGAAGCGCTCCGCTTTCCCGTTGGTGCGCGGCGTGTATCGCTTGGTGCGCAGGTGCCTGAGTCGCAGGCGCCGGCATGATCGCTTGAACATTCGGGACTTGTAGCACGCACCGTTTCCGGTCAGTACGCGCTGGAAACGAACGCCAAGGCTGGCGTAATAGCGCACCGCCAGAAGCAGAGCGATGCAGGCGCTGCGCCCGCTCTCGTCTGGGCAGATGGTGCTGAAGGCGATACGCGAATGATCGTCGATTGCCACATGGACGTACTCCCAACCGGCTCCCGGCGAGTCTTGCCGACGATCGCAGGTTACACGGTGCCCAGGGCGACGAAAGCGCCCATGTTTCTTGATGTCCAGGTGCAACAGGCCGCCAGGAGTCGGGTACTCATAGTGCTGCTGCACCGGCTTGGCCGGCTCAAGGTTCGCCAGCCGGTTGAGCCCTGCGCGGCACAGGATACGCCCCACCGTGCTGTGCCCGACGCCCAGATCCTGGCTAAATTTGATGGTATGGCTGTCGGCTCTTGCGTCGCTCGATGATCATCTGCTGGCGTTCGGTACTCAGTGCATGCGGGCAGCGGTGCGGGCGTGAAGAGCGGTTGTGCAAACCGCCCGGCCGTTCTTCTCCATCGCGCAGCCCATTGATGCAAGCGTCGTTTCCGAGGGTGTGGAGCTGGCAAACCAGGCTCGCTTCGTGGAAACGCTCGAAAACGCCAGCCTGCAAGGCTGGTACGTCGCCCGGCCGATGCCGGTGGCCGGGTTTGAGAAATGGATGGACGCACCGCCACAGCCGAAAGGCGATAGCCAGTAACCGGCTCATCCCTTCCGGCTGGGCGTCTGCGGCAGCCTAGTTGACGCGGGCGCCGCTTGCGGGCGGATTGCGAGAAGCCAGTCCGGTTTCCGATTGCAGCAGCTCGACCATGTCACCCAGGATGGCGCTGGCCTCGTCGAGCAGGACGTCGCGCCGGTTCTTGCCCGACTTTTCGGCGTCCAGTTCGGCGCGCAGGCTCCGCTCTCCGGCGATCAGGCCGTCGTCGCGAAGCGCCGCAATGGCGGCCGGGGCGGCTTCACCGCTGTCGCCGGCTGCCGCTGCGCGTGCCAGCTCCCTGGCCTTGAGGCGCGCCTCCTGCATGCTTCGTTCGCGACGACGCTCGACCTCGTTGAGCGAGATCTCGTTGCGCTTGCGCAGGGTGTTCAGTTCGGCGACGTCTTCCTCAAGATTGCGGTAACCGATGTCGCTCGTCACCCGGGCTGCGTGACGCAGCGTCAGCGCCGGCAGCAATTCCTCGAACTGGCCTTCCGGGGTGAAGGTGGCGGGCTGCACCTGCGTCCATGGCAAGGCGTTGTCGTAGCTCGACTCGCCAAAGTTCTCCTTGTCTGCCAGCGAGGGCAGGGCGATATCCGGGGTGACGCCCTTCAGCTGCGTGGTGCCGCCGGAGACGCGGAAGAACTGGGCGACCGTCATCTTCAGCTCGCCATACGTGGGCGTCCTGCTGGCGGCCATTTCATCGAGATCGAGCAGGGTCTGCACCGTGCCCTTGCCGAAGCTCTGCTCGCCGATGATCAGGCCGCGGCCATAATCCTGCACCGCAGCGGCGAAGATCTCGGAGGCCGACGCAGACGCGCGGTTGATGAGCACGCCAAGCGGGCCATCCCAGGCCTGGCCGGGGATCATGTCGCTCTCGACGCGGATCTGCCCCTGCGCGTTGCGCTGCTGAACCACCGGGCCGGTGTGGATGAAGAGACCGGTCAGGGCGATGGCTTCGTCGAGCGAGCCGCCACCGTTGTTGCGCAGGTCAAGCAGCACCGCATCGACCGATTCGGCTTTCAGTTCGGACAGCAGCCGGGCCACGTCGCGGCTCGCGCTGCGGTAGTTGTCGTCACCATTGCGCCGCGCGCCGACGTCCTGATAGAAGGTCGGCAGCGTGATCACGCCGACGCGCTTCCTGGCATCTGTGTTGCCGACGTCGAGGATGGTCTTGCTTGCCGCCTGCTTCTCGAGGGTGATGGTGTCGCGCACCATGACCACCTGCTTGTGCTCGGCGTCCGGGCCGGCGTCGGCGGGGAGAATGTCGAGCACGACCGTCGTGCCCTTTTCGCCGCGGATCATGCCCACCACATCGTCCACCCGCCAGCCCACCACGTCCACGAAGGGGGCGTTCTCGCCCTGGGCGACGCCGGCGATGCGGTCGCCGACCGCAAGGCGCTCTGAGCGGCTGGCCGGCCCGCCTGCCACCAGTTCGCGGATGGTGACGTAGTCGTCACGCTCCTGCAGCACGGCGCCGATACCCACCAGCGACAGCTTCATCGAGATGGCGAAGTCCTCGGAAGCGCGCGGTCCGAGGTAACTGGTGTGCGGTTCGATCGACGCGGCATAGGCGTTCATGAAGACCTGAAAGACGTCGCTGCTCTTCGCGCGCAAGGAGCGGGCGAGGGCGGTTTCGTACCGCCTGTCGAGCGTGGCACGGATCTCCTTCTCGTCCTTGTCGGCGAGCTTCAGGCGCAGCCAGTCGTTCTTCACCCGTTTGCGCCAGATGTCGTCGATCTCGGCCTGGGTAGCGGCCCAGGGCAGATCGGTACGCACGTAGCGGTACTGTTCGTCGAGCTCGAAGTCGAAACCCTTCTCCAGCAGCTTGCGCGCCAGGCCCAGCCTTTCCTGCACGCGTTCCACATAGCGCGTGTAGATGGTGAAGGGCATGTCGAGCTGCTGTCCGGCGATGGCATCGTCGAGCAGGGTGCGGGCGACAGAGAACTGGTCGATGTCAGCCTGCAGGAAAAACACCCGTTCGGGGTCGAGCGACTTCAGGTAGCGGTCGAAGATCTTCTCCGACATGCGGTCGTCAAGCGGAACCGCTTCGTAATGGTAGCGGCTGAGCAGTCTGGCGCTGACCGCCGCTGCCTCCGCCTGTGTCTCGTCCGGCTGCAGCGTGATGGGCGCAGGTGCCGGGGTGGCCGCCTGCACCGCGGTGGCCAGCGCCAGCAGAATCCAGGGGATGTTTCGCTTCATGTCGGGTGCTCCAGTGCAGTGTGCGCGATGCGTGATGCGGGCTTGCAAAAGCCCCGGCACAGGGTGACGGGGCGACGGGCAAACGGCCTGATCGTCGAATTCCGCAAGCTTACCAGCCGGGACTGACGCGAATAAGACTCACGGCAGGCGAATCAGTTCGTGGCGGGGACTCTGTGCACGCTACCGTACCAGCCCGACGGCAGCCATTCCAGATCCTGTGCTTCGTCAATGTCGTGCTGTTCCGGGAGCCGGGCGACGCGCCAGCCGATGCGCCCGATGCGGTCGAGGGTTTCGGTGGCGACCGTGGGCACACTCCAGTGCATGTTGTCGAACAGCGAGGCGTGAAAGCGGTTCAGCCCGAGCAAGGCATAGCCGCCGTCGGCGGTCGGGGTGATGGCCGCGTCATGATCGGTCAGCGCTTGCGCTGCAGTGCGAAGCACATCGCTGTCGAGCGCCGGACAGTCGGTTCCGATCAGCAGCACCGGCAGGCCGGCGTCGAGCCCGCGCGACGCCGCACGTGCCATTCTGGCCCCAAGATCGCCCTCGCCCTGCCCGGACCATTGCAGCTTGGGTGGCAGGTTCAGTTCGTGCCAGGCCGGATCTGCGGCCGAGGGGGCCGCACACAGTTCCACCGGTCCGAGTCCGGCGCGCAGCGCGTTGTCGACGGTGTGGGTCAGCATGCGCTGCGCAAGCCGCGCTGCTCCGTCGGCGCCGAGCGTGGGGATGAGCCGGGTCTTGGCGTAGCCTGCGACGGGCGCCTTGGCAAAGATGATGATGCGGGTCGGTTTCAACGTTTGCATGCCACTGTCAGCCGTGACGCCATGCCTGGTAACGCCCCACCCAGCCGAGCGCCGCCCGGGCAAGCAGCGGAAACACGCCAAGCAGCGCGAACGAGGCCAGCAGGCCGGGCGACACAATGCCGCCAAGACCGTCGATGCGGGCGAGCTGGGTACCGGCGTTCACATACACCAGCGTGCCCGCGAGCATGCCGAGCTGGCTCACCCAGTAGAAGGTGGCGGCACGGATCGGTGTCAGCCCCATCAGCAGGTTGATCAGGAAGAACGGGAACACCGGCACCAGACGCAGGGTGAACAGGTAGAAGGCGCCATCCTTGCGCACCCCCTCGTTGAGCGCCTTGAGACGGTCGCCAAAGCGCGCCTGCACAGTCTCGCGCAACACGTAGCGCGAGGCGAGAAACGCCAGCGTGGCGCCGATCGTCGATGCAAAGGACACCAGCACCATGCCCCACAGCAAACCGAAGAGCGCCCCGCCGGCCAGCGTCATGATGACCGCACCGGGCAGCGACAGCGCGGTGACCACGATGTAGATGCCCAGATACGCCAGCCCGAGCAGGAGCGGCGACGCGTCGCGCTGCGCGGTCAGGCGGTCCATGCCGGCCTTGAGCCCGTCCAGCGTGAGCAGCTGCTGCAGGTCGAACACGAAGAACAGCACGACCAGCAGCGCCGCGGCGAGGACGAGAGCGATCTTCTTCATCGTCATCAGGCCTGGAGTGCGCCGCCACAACTGCTGCCCTGGCCGGCGGTGCAGCCATAGCAGTGGTCCGCCACCCGCACCGGATCGCCGGCGGGGTTGGTCTTGAGCAGGTCGCGCAGATGCGGACGAACGGGCATCGAGGTGCCGGGCAGGGCGAGACCCAGTTGCTGATTGAAATCGCAGTCGTACAGATAGCCCTGCCAGTCGACACTGACCAGACTGCGACACATCACGCCGGCAAGGTTGTCGTGTTTGTAGTTCGTCTTCAGCAGCTTCATGTAGGTGTTGAACTGCCCCTTCGAGATCAGCATCGAGCCGAAGCGCTGAATCGGCATGTTGGCCAGCGCATAGAGCTCATTGAAGACGATGCCGAAGTGCTCGAACAGCTCGCGCTTGTAGTCGGCCTGCAGCCTGACCTGGTCGGGGGGCAGTGACGGGCCCTGGGGGTTGTAGACAAGGTTCAGCACCAGCCCGGTGCCGGGTTTGCCGTAGCCCTGCGCATTGAGCGCCTGCAGGGCGGCGATGCTCTTGTCAAAGGTTCCCTTGCCGCGTTGCTTGTCGACGTTCTCCAGCGAATAGCAGGGCAGGGAGGCAACCACCTCCACCTGCTGCTCGGCGAGGAACTGGCCGAGATCTTCCTGACCGGGTTCAAACAGGATGGTCAGGTTGCAGCGATCGATCACCTTCACGCCCTGTGCCCGCGCCGAACGGACCACTTCGCGGAACGCCGGATGCAGTTCGGGTGCGCCGCCGGTGAGGTCGATGGTCTCGATGCCGCGGGCCTCGATCACCTGGGTGACGAGCGCGAGATTCTCGGCGTCCATCATCTCGGTACGGTTGGGGCCGGCATTGACATGGCAGTGCAGACAGGTCTGGTTGCAGCGATAGCCCAGATTGACCTGCAGCGTGGTCAGGCGGTCGCGGCGCAGAGCGGGGAAGGCGGTGGCCTGGAGCAGGGGCAGGGTGGCGTGCATGGATGTCCTTGTATCGTGAATTGCGGCGACCGTTCGCGTGATCGCCCTGTGCACGTGTAGTCGAATAAGGACGCTGTGACCTTACATCCGGGTCAGGGTTCGGCAGAACTCAGGGCGCAAGCACGATTTCCGGGAGCGCTGAGAGATCCCCGATCATGCCGTCGGGCGTCGATGGCAGGCACTCCGGGGGCTGCCTGAAACGGTTGCACCACATCACCCGACAGCCGGAAGCCTTCGCTGAAAACGCGTCCCAGCTGCTGGACGAGACGAAACAGCTGCGATCGGCGCCAACGCCGAGATGCCTTTCGGGCAAGGCGTAGACGCTCGGGTGCGGCTTATACACCCCGACTTCCTCGACCGATATGACTGCGTCGAAGAATGCGCTCAGGCCCGCATGGTGAACCGCTGCCGACAGCATGGCGGGCGAGCCATTGGACAGGATCGCGAGTTTCATGCCGCCGGTCTTGAGCCGTTGCAGGGTTTCGCTCACTTCCGGGTAGGCCGGGATGCTCATGTAGCAGGCCATGAGCTGGACCTTGAGATCGGGGCGGTCCAGATTGAAGCTCGACAACGCAAAGCTGAGCGCTTCCCCGGTAACCTGCCAGAAGTCCGCATGGTGACCGGCGAGACTGCGCAGCCAGGTGTACTGGAGCTGCTTTGCACGCCACAGCTCAAGCACGTCCTGCGCCTTGTTGCCGAGCGCGGTCTCGGCCCCGCGGGCGACACTGGAGACGTCGAACAGGGTCCCATAAGCATCGAAGATGCAGGCTTTGACGCCATCCAGTCTGACTGTTTTCATGGTCTCCTCTTCGTGCCTGGGGTTGGCGAGTGTCTTTCAGGTGCTGCTCAGCGATTTGCCGATATCATATCCTCGACCGGTGCGCGCGCGGCTGCGCTTTGAATTACGCGTGAGATGAGATCGGTGTCGGCCTCGGGCTCAAGCGCCGCGGGATTGCCCTTGCGCCCGGTCGGCACCGCGTGCGGCCGACCGCCGTCACCTTGCTCTAGGTGGTACTCGCCGCCGCAGGAGCGGCAGTACACCTCTTCCCCCGCCTGTGCCTCCCGCCTCACCACGAGGGTGGGGCCGCACATCACGCAGTTCTGCAGCGGAATGCCTTCGTCGCTGTGCCCGGCGATGTGGTCGAGCAGGCCGGCTTCGCCGAGGGTGATGAATTGCGCGCCGAGGTCCCGATCGAACTGGGTGCCGAGGCGGCTGCGGATGATGTCCAGCGCCTGCGCAATCGGCATGCTCTTGCGATACGGGCGGCTGCTGGTCATGGCATCGAAGGCGTCGCAGACGCCGACGAGACGGCCATCCAGTGGGATCGCGTCGCCCGCTAGTCTGTGCGGATAGCCGTGGCCATCCGGGGTCTCGTGATGATGCAGTACGGCAGGGCGCACCAGGGCTGCCAGCGGATGGCCGGCGAGCATGCGTGCGCCGACGTCGGGATGGGTCCTGATGACGGCGTATTCGTCGTCGGTGAGCTTGTCCGCCTTGCGCAGGATGGCGTCCGGAATGCCGATCTTTCCCAGGTCGTGCAGAAAGCCGCCAATCTCGATGCGCGCCAGCGCCCCGCCGCTGATGCCGGCCGCCTCCGCGAGCAGGGCCGAATAGCGCGACACGCGCCACAGGTGGCCGCCGGTGTACGGGTCCCGCGCCTCGACAACCCAGGCCATGACCAGCAGGCTGGCCAGCATCTGGGCCGACCTGTCGTCCGCCACCTTGCGTCGAGGTTTGAAATAGTCGAACAGACTCATGCGCGCTATTCTCTGATGTGCTTCCCCAGCCACTGTAGCATTGGCGGAGAGGCCTGCGCTGAGCGCCGTACGCGTGCGGGTTTGCGTACCCTCGTGGCCTTGAAGCCGGCCTCGCGGAGCCGGTTCGCGAGCGCCGCCAGCGGGGGGCACGCGTCGGCTGGAATCCCGCCCACGGCCATGAAGGCCCTGCGACTGACAAACAGCGGCGCCGCGACTTCGCGTTCGGCATGGCGACCGGTGATGGCATCGGGCAGGCTGGCCAGCAGGCGTCGCCAAGGTGTGCCGCTGATGCGCAGGTCGATGCGTCCCCACTCGCAGGCGTCGTCCTGCATGGCCTGGTCGATCAGCTGGTCGGCGAAGGCGGGCAGCACGATGCCGGCCCCGGTCAGCAGCAGCACCTCGGCGCTGGCGAACGCGGCAGCGACGTTGAACTGCCGGGCCGGTGGCCCCGGTACCGTGATCGCGCGCCCGGCGTGTCGACGGGCGACTGCCAGGGTGTCGTCGGTACTGCCGCCATCGACTGCGATCACCTCCACCCCGCAGCGGCGCAAGGGCGCGAGCAGGCGCAGTTGCGCATACGCCTGCATCGCCTCGTTCAGCACCGGGACGATGATCGACAGCCGTGGCGTTGCGCTGTCGTCTGCGCTGGGCGGGGCAGGCGTATCCGGCATGCTGGTGTGGCGCCTCAGGTCGCGCCTTCGCAGCCGCGCGCCGGGCGACGGCCGAAAGCCAGCGGCAGCAGGAAGCCGGTCATGCACAGCCCCAGACCATAGAGGTTGGTACCCAGCAGCAGCGCGTACTTGCCGTCGCCAATCGCCCAGCCCGGCGGAATTGCACCGACCGCCAGCAAGGTGCCAAGGATCATGCCGGTCCAGAAGCTGAGGTGGAAGGACAGCGGCGAATAGCCCACCCAGCGCGAAAACAGGAACACCGGCGCCAAACCGATCACCATGGTGCCGCTGATCGTGGTGGCTTTCAGGATGTCGGTGCCGGCGATCATCGGCAGGTTGCCGATCAGCGCAAACACCACCATCGCAATCGTCCCCGCCAGCACCGGTCGCAGCAATTTCGCGCGTCCGGCCAGCAGCGGCAGATCATGCGCGACCGAGCGCGCGAGCGAGGTGAAGGTGGAGTCCAGCGTCGATGCTGCCGACGAGATCATCACCACTGCCATCGCGAAGAAGCCCGCCACGCCGAGCACCCGCGCCACATCCGCCGGCACGTTGCCGCTCACCGGCATGCCTTCGAGGCGCGCATGCACGCCCACCAGGCTGAAGGCCACGATGGCGACAAAGCCGAGCACGCCGGCCACGATGAAGGCGCGCAGCATGGTTTTCTCGCGGGTGACAAAGGCGCGGTCGGTCAGCACCGGGTCATGGAAGGGGTAGGACAGCACCTGCAGCACCGCCACCAGCAGCAGGTCGACGCCCGAACCGAGCGCAAACTCGCCTTCGGTGAGCAGGGCCACCGGCCCGTGGGTCGGCACGACCCACAGCAGCGTCAGGCCGAGAAAGAGCACGAACACCACCGTCTGGATGACGTCGGTGAAGATCGAACTGCGCAACCCGCCTTTCAGGCTGTAGAACAGCACCGACGCAGTGAACAGCAGCGCTGCGGCGATGAAGGCGCCCGAGCCCGATTCACCGTAGTAGCCGCCAACCACGGCGGTGTTGCTCCACACTTCGTTGAACAGCCGCACCAGGATGGCGGCCGAAAACGCCAGCGCCGCGCCGCGTCCGTACTTTGCGATCAGGAAGGACACCATGCCGGTCGCCCCTTCGCGGGTGCGCAGGCGGTAGATGATCCAGCCGGCCACCGGGATCGACAGCCAGTAAGCGGCATAGGCCAGCCCGCCGACAATGCCGTAGGCCGCGCCCAGGTTCGCGGCATTGGTGACCGACTTGGCAAAGATCCAGCTGATGAACACGCTCATCATCAGCGCCCATTGCGAAGCCGGCCTGCCGGCATCGTCGGCACCGTGAAAGAAGCCGGCCTCGTCCCGTGCGCGCGGCGAGATCCAGTACATCACCAGTCCGAAGACAACCAGGAAGGACCAGAAGAAGACACCCTGAAGTTCGGTCATGCCGCTCATGCGCTCCCCCTGTGCGAGGTGGCAGTCGCGCTGGCGCGCTGTAGCGGATTGTCGGCAAGCAGGGCGCAGGTGCGCTGGCGCTGGCGCGGGTTCGAGGCGGGATACTGCATGAGGGGCTCCACAAACGGATCGTTTGCGTTTCGTCGCGCGAGCGGCGCAAATCCTTACGGAGCGCCCAATGGACAATATCAAAGGGGTCAGAATCAAAGGGGTCAGAGTCGTTTGAAATTTTCAAACGACTCTGACCCCTTTGATTCTCTTTGCTTCGTTGCTGGCAGATCAGTGGGCGCGTCTGCGCGCTTGTTCGTGGCTCGCCGCGCTGTAACTGGACACGCAGTAGGGCACCAGATAGTTCAGGAACACATGAAACCAGGATACGGCCTCCCCCGAGATGAGAGGCGCGCCCTGATTGATCAGGTTCAGGATGGTGCCCACAACGAGGGCGACGCGCAGCGCATTGCGCACGATCGCGGGTGCGAGGGCGAGGCGGAGGACTTCGGACATGTTGGGTCGAATGGTGAGTCTGCAGGGGTGGATGCTTAGCACTTGCGCTCGGCGCTGGCCGGCGTGGCAGCGCTGATGGCGCTGCCGGGCAGGGCGAAGCGGTTCATGAAGCGGCGGTCGATGCGGTCCTTCCAGCGCCACACCCAGGCGCCTTCGGCCGACCAGCGACCCCAGGACGCGATCGCATGCCGGGGCCCGGTGGCCAGCAGGTACAGGGAGCGACGGCGCGGCTGGTAGGTTTGCAGGTCGCCGCCTTCGATCGTTGCCAGCAGGTTGCGGGCGAGGACCGGACCCGCGTGCACCGCGTGCACGCCTGAACGCGCCATGCGTACGTCTGCGCGCGCACAGGTGTCGCCCGCGGCAAAGACGTCGGCATGGGACAGGCTGCGGTGGTGGGCATCCACAAGGATGTAGCCGCGCGCGTCAAGCTTGAGGCCGCAGTGCGCGAGCCAGCCCAGTGGCCGTGCGCCGGTCGTGGCAATCACCTTGTCGGCCGGAAACTGCGTGCCATCGGCAAGCACCAGTCCGGATTCGCTGGCGCGGGCACGCGCGCGATGGATCCCGATGCCTGCCTTGTTGAGACTTTGCTGTGCGCGCTTGACGACGCCCGCAGCATGGCCGGGAAGCAGCCCTGTCTCCGAGATGACCAGGTCGATTCGTGCCGTGCTATCGGCCTCACGCAATCTGTGGCTTGCCGCGAGCGCGATTTCTACCCCGGCTGCGCCGCCACCGATCACGCTAATGCGAAAGCCCGGCGTCTCAAGTGCGGTGGCCATGAGCAGCGGCCACTGCACGAAGAAATCATCCAGCGGCTTCACCGGGAGCAGGCGCTCGCCCAGCGCGGCGAGATCCGCGGTGTCGGTCTCGCTGCCGACGTCGAGCGAGAGCAGGCTGTAGTCCATCGTGCTGCCATCGTCGAGGTGCAGGCGGTGCTGATCAGCGTCCATGCCGGTGACGCGTCCGACGATCAGGCGCACGCCGGCAGCCTCGGCCAGCGGGCGCAGGTCGATGCGACACTCATCCAGCGTGTAGTGCCCGGCAATCCAGCCCGGCAGCATGCCGGAATAGTTCTGGAAGGGCGCGGGCGTGATCAGCGTGGTCTCAAGGCCGGCAGGTCTGCGTTGAGCAAGCATCTCCAGCACAGACAGATGCACATGCCCGCCACCGGCAAGGACGAGGTGTTTTGCAGCCTGGGTCATGAAGTCTTCAGGGGTCGAGTCATTGGATTTGGTCGCCGCCGGGCGCGAATTCATTACAGTGGGCTATGCGCCCGCGTTTCCGTTCGCGTTCAGCGCTTCTGCAGCGCCTGCTCGATGAAGTTGCGCGGCACGCGGGCTTTGGGCACCTTGTCGTCAAACCACTGGCGTACCCCGGTATCCAGCCCGATGCCGTGCATGTAGTTGTACAGCGCCTTGTTCAGCGCCTTGCCCAGTGCATCGTGGTCGACGCCGGTGGGGTCGATGAAGCCGATGTCATTCTTGGCAAAGTTGCCCGGCGGCAGTGGCTCGAGGCGCACGCCGTACTCTGCCGGGTTCATGCCCACCGGAGAATGCACGGTACAGGCGAAGCGGTGGAAAAAGCCGGACTGGATGCAGCCCGCCTCGAACAGCTGGCGCACGTATTCGAGTGCATCCACGGTGTCGTGCACCGTCTGCGTCGGAAAGCCGTACATCAGGTAGGCATGCACCAGCACGCCGGCCTCGGCAAAGGCGTGGGTGACGCGCGCCACCTGATCGACCGATACGCCTTTCTTCATCAGCGTGAGCAAGCGGTCGGAGGCCACTTCCAGCCCCCCTGAAATCGCGATGCAGCCGCTGTCGGCCAGCAGCTGGCACAGCTCGGGGGTGAAGGATTTCTCGAAGCGGATATTGCCCCACCACGAGATCGACACGCCACGCCGCAACAGCTCTTCGGCGAGCGCACGCAAGGCCTTGGGCGGCGCGGCTTCGTCGACGAAGTGAAAACCGGTCTGCCCGGTCTCGGCGATGATGGCTTCGATGCGGTCGACCAGGGTGGCGGCCGATGCGCCGTCGTAGCGCGAGATGTAATCCAGGCTGACGTCGCAGAAGCTGCACTTCTTCCAGTAGCAGCCGTGAGCCACGGTGAGCTTGTTCCAGCGCCCGTCCGACCACAGCCTGTGCATCGGGTTGAGCATGTCGAGCAGCGACAGGTAGCGGTTGAGCGGCAGCCCATCCCAGGTCGGCGTGCCGACTTCGGCGAAAGGCACGTCGGGTTCGACCAGGTTGATGTAGCGCACCGCACCGCTGTCGGCGTCGCGCACGAAGGTGCGCACCAGGCGCTGCTGCGAACGCTTGCCGCGCAGGTGGTCGAGCAGGGCCAGCAGCGGGCGTTCGCCGTCGTCCAGGGTGACGTAGTCGAAATAGTCGAACACGCGTGGCTCGCCCAGCTCGCGCAGTTCGGTATTCACATAGCCGCCGCCGAGCACGGTGACGATGGCCGGGTTGTGCGCCTTGACCGACTGCGCGATGCGGAAGGCCGCATACACCGCGCCGGGGAAGGGCACCGACACCAGCACTACCTGCGGTGCGTGGCGCGACAGGGCGTCGAGCGTGAGCGCGTGCAGGGTGTCGTCGACCAGGTTGGGCTTCGCGGCCAGTGCCTGTGCCAGTGGCTCGAAGGTGGGCTGGCTCAGGGCCAGCGACTCGGCGTAGCGGACGAACTCGAAGCGCGGATCGACCGCCTCGCGCAGCACATCGGCCAGATCATTGAGATAGAGCGTGGCCAGGTGGCGGGCGCGGTCATGCACGCCGAGTGCGCCGAACGCCCAGCCCAGCGGGTCGCCGCCGTCCGGGTCGACATAGGCGTCGAGCGTGTCGAAGCGCGGCCCTTCGGGCAGAAACGCACCGCTGCTGATACGGTGGGCAAGCGTCGAGTCGCGCCCCTGCAGAAAGGCCAGTGTCGGCTCGATGGTTGTCTGGTAGCGCTCGAAGTGCTCAAGAAAGCACGCCACGCTCTCGCTGCGACGCCGCGCCGGCAGCGCCTCGGCACGGGTGCGGATCGCATTCAGCCCATCGCGCGAGAACAGTTTCAGCACCAGCGCCAGCGCGAGGTCCTCCTGCACCGCATCGACGCCGCGCGAGCGCAGGAAGCCGGTGAGGTAGGCAGTGGACGGGTAGGGCGTGTTCAGCTGCGTCATTGGCGGAATGACGGAGAGCACGCGCAGCGGGATATCGGACATCGGGCAGAAACTTCTTGTCAGGGTGAGGCGCAGTTCTACCACGAACGGGGGGTGGTTTGCGCTGAACGGGTTGCGGGCGCTTTCCTCGCCGTTCAGCAGTACCCCTCGCACATGACCGGCATGGTGACCGACATCGGAATCGAGCTCGGCAAGCTGGCATACTGGAACAGTCACAAGCACGATGCAGTGCAGGCGGTCAGGGCTGACCGCGATCGCCTCGTACTGCTGTCGCTGCTGACCCTGTCCTTTTTCGCCGGCTGGCAGCGGCGATCTGCTGCTTGAGCGGGAAAGGCAGACCAGTGCATTGCTCGACTGGGGAAGCCGCCTGTTTCGCGCGATGGCAATGGGGCTGTCGCTCGAAGGGGCACGTCCCTGAACGGTTCGGTGTTCGGGTTGTGGCGCAATCACAAGGCCGCCCTGATTTTCGACAATACGCGGGAGCTGACCCTGATCGCGGAGTGTGTTGCCCGCGTAGACAACGCAATTTTCCCCGAAGCCGTTTGTTCCGGAAAGGTGGCGCCGGTCCCCGATGGCGTTCGTGCGCTGATCAAGGCTGTCACGAGCGAAGTCGAGCAGATCCGCTCTCTGCTCGCTTCCATGATTGGGCGCCTGACCGATCTCGAGGTGGGCCGCGATGTGCTGACGCAACTGTTCAACCGCTGCTTCCTGCCCACGATCATGTAGCGCGAGATCGAGCTCAGCCGGCGCAAAGGTGTGGCGTGCTGAGTGCGCTTGCTCGACATCAACCTGTTCAAGCAGGTCAATGACCGGTTCTGGCACGACGCGGGCGACAGGGTGCTGCAGAACGTGGCGGGGCGTGCTGATCGGGCAGGTTCGGGCCAGTGATCTCGTCTTTCGTTATGGTGGCGAGGAGTTTCTGATCCTGCTGGCCGAGGTGGATCACGTTAAGGCGTGTTTCGTTGCAGGGAAGGTTCGTCACCGCATCGAGGCGAGCGTGACGCCGCTGACCGACGAGCAGAGCGTCGGCGTTACGGCCAGCATTGGTGTTGCAGCACATGACGGCCATCCCGATTTCCGGCATCTGGTCGATCGCGCCGAAAAGGCGCTCTGCCAGGCCAAAGCCGCGGGCCGCAATTGCACGGTGCTTGCTGAGTCTTGAGGCGTTACTGCGCCCGTGGGCAACGGGCACGTCACTCTGTCGCTGCGGGGTTTTTTGCTTGAAACGCAGAACTATTCAGTTTTTTAGATGTAACCAAGGACAAATTTTCCGCCAAATCGCATTTGGCGGAAATCCTGTTCTAAGGTTTTCTGCTTTCTGGCGAAAAGCAGAAATTTCATTCCTTTCCTGAACCGGTACGCTTTGGACTCGCCCACAAGGCGTCCAGGTGGTCTGCGTTTTCGGCCTTCCCCCAACCACGGGGTGGTGTCGATCCTGGCAGGCCGATGAACGAACCGTTCAGGAAATACAGATGTCCGGAACCATTGCCCGCGCTGGCTCGGGTTACGCTGCCGGCCCGAAGCTTGCCGCGCTCCCGCTGATGCTGATCGCGCCGGCCTTGTTCGCCGCCAACATGGTGGTCGCCCGCTGGGCGGAAAGTGTCGGCATTCCCCCCGTCTTCCTTGCCTTTGGGCGCTGGGTGCTGGCGCTTGCGATCCTGCTGCCCTTCATTGCGCCGCGCCTGTGGCATTCGCGTCAGGTGCTGATGGCCAATGCCCCGCGTGTGCTGCTGCTCGGTGCACTCGGCATGGGCGTCGCGGTCGGCCCGCAATACATCGGCGCGGTGCATACCAGCGCCACCAACGTCGCGCTCATCATCTCCGCCTGTCCCGCGCTCGTGGCCCTGATCGAGGCCATCGTGTGGCGAGTGCCGGTGGGTACGCAACGCGCGGTCGGCATGTCGCTCGCGATCTGGGGTGTCCTGCTTGTCCTGTCGCGCGGCGACGTCGAGGCGCTCGGCAGTCTGTCCTTCGGTCGCGGCGATTTGTGGGTGGTGCTCGCCGCGTGCGGTTGGGCTGGCTACACCGTGCTGGCCCGGCGTCGCCCCCTGCCTGAACTGCCGGCCGAAGTTCGCCTTGGCGCGCTGATGATCGGCGGTATCGTGGCGCTGGCCCCGTTTGCCCTGTTCGAGAGCGTGGCCTTGCAAACGCCCGATTTCGGTCGCTGGGAACTCTACTTCGCACTGCTATTCCTCGCCCTCGTGCCCGGCCTCGGCGCCTACCTGTGCTACGACCGCCTGGTCAGCCTGAGCGGCCCTGCCGGCGCAAGCATCTCGCTCTACCTGGTGCCGATGTATGCAGTGCTCGCTGCCTGGCCGCTGCTGGGCGAGATCCCGCAGGCTTTCCATATCGGCGGGTTCGCGCTCATTCTCGGTGGCGTGGCGCTGTCGGGGATGCGTCAGCGTATCGGTCGTCGTGCCGCAGTGAACCACTGAAAAAGGTCTCTTCCGGCAGGGGATGCGCAATAATCCGGGGTCAAGCAAGAATAACCCGGAGACTTAAGTGAAGACCGTCAGCATTCTCGGCAAGCATCTCGAATTTGTCCGCCTGCCTTCTGCACATCCGCGCGAAAACGCGCCTGCCATGGTGTTCCTGCACGAAGGCCTGGGCTCGGTGTCGATGTGGCGCGATTTTCCGCAGAAGGTGGCCGATGCGAGCGGCTGCGAGGCGGTCGTCTTCTCACGCGTCGGCTATGGCCGCTCCGACCCTGCCACACGGCAGCGTGATGTCACCTACCTGCACGAAGAGGGGCTGGCCGTGCTGCCCGCATTCATTGCCGAACTCGGCCTTGAGCGCCCCTTCCTGTTCGGCCATTCGGATGGTGGCTCGATCGCGCTTCTGTGCGCGGGTGGAACCGATGTGCCCCTCGCGGGCGTGATCGCGATGGCGCCCCACGTTTTCGTCGAGGACGTCACCATCGAAGGCATTCTCCAGGCCAAGGCCGTGTGGGAGAACTCCGACCTTCCTGCCCGGCTGGGCCGATACCACAACGATGCCGACGCGGTGTTCCGCAGCTGGCAGAACATCTGGCTGCACCCCGCTTTCCGCGACTGGAACATCGAGGACATCCTGCCCGGCATCTCCGCGCCGATTCTTGCGATTCAGGGCGAAGACGACGAGTACGCCACCATGGAACAGATCGACCGTATTGCCGCAGGTGCAGGCGATGTCGATCTGGTCAAACTGGCCGATTGCCGGCACTCACCGCACAAGGACCAGCCCCAAGCCGTCATCGAAGCCGTCGCCGCCTTCGTCGAGCGCGTGCTTGATTGAACAAACAACCCTAAAACCAAAGGCAAAAACCAAAGGGGTCAGAGTCGTTTGAAAATTTCAAACGACTCTGACCCCTTTGGTTTTTCTTCTCCTTCCAAAGAGCTATTTTCAAGTGAGCAATAATCTCGTATTGTTGCACCAAGGGAATTTTATGTTCCTGTAGATAATTCCTAAGGAATGATGCCGATGCTCGTCAATGCAGGATCACGCCGCGGCCCCAATCGGCCGCCACTCCCTGAATCCGCCCGTGCTGCGGCACAGGCTGCGCTTGCGGGCGAGACGCCGCAGCGCGACCGGTTGATCGAGTATCTGCACCGTCTGCAGGATGCGCACGGAGCGCTGTTCGCAGACCACCTCGCAGCACTGGCCGAGGCGATGAAGCTGGCGCGGGCCGAGGTGTATGAGGTTGCGACCTTCTATCATCACTTCGATGTCGTGGCCGAGGGCGATTCAGCGCCGGCTGCGCTCACCGTGCGGGTGTGCGATTCGCTGACCTGCGCGATGCACGGCGGCGAAGAACTGGCTGTGAAGCTTGAAGGTCGGGTTGGCGCCGATGTGCGGATACAGCGCGTACCCTGTGTCGGACGCTGCGATTGCGCGCCGGTGGCGGTCGTGGGGCAGAACCCGGTTCATCAGGCGAGTGCGGACACGGTAATGGCCGTGGTGGAAGCGAATGATCGCACCGAGCTCGCGCCCGACATCATCGATTTCGACGCCTCCCGCGCAGCGGGTGGCTACCACCTCTATGAAACGATGCGCAGCGGCGAGCACGACGTCGACGAGGTCCTCGGCGTGCTCGACACCGCCATCCTGCGCGGACTGGGCGGCGCGGGATTTCCGGCAGCGCGCAAATGGCGGACGGTGATGGCGCAGCCGGCGCCGCGCAACATGGCGGTCAATATCGACGAGGGCGAGCCCGGCACCTTCAAGGATCGCCACTACCTCGGGCGCGACCCGCACCGTTTCATCGAAGGCATGCTGATAGCCGCGCGCGTGGTGGGTATCGCCGCGATCTGGATCTACATCCGCGACGAATATCCCGCCGTGCGCAAGATGCTCATCACCGAACTCGACAAGGTGCGCGCAGCCTGGCCCGACCTGCCGCCGATCGAAGTGCGCCGGGGCGCGGGCGCCTATATCTGCGGCGAAGAGTCGGCGATGATCGAATCGATCGAAGGCAAACGCGGCATGCCGCGGCTGCGCCCGCCCTATGTGGCCGAAGTGGGCCTCTTCGGACGTCCTACGCTGGTGCACAACCCGGAAACCCTGTGGTGGGTGCGCGACATCGTCGACACCAGCCTGGTGCAGGGCTACGACTGGCTGGAAAAGCGCGGTCGCAACGGTCGTCAGGGCCTGCGCAGCTTCTCGGTCAGCGGTCGGGTGGCCAAGCCCGGCGTGATCGTCACCGATGCCGGCATCACCCTGCGCCAGCTCATCGACGAGCACTGCGGTGGCATGGCGCCAGGGCACGAACTCTACGGCTACTTTCCCGGCGGCGCCTCAGGCGGCATGCTGCCGGCGAGCCTGGCCGATGTGCCGCTCGACTTCGACACGCTCGCGCCCTACGGCTGCTTCATCGGCTCGGCTGCCATCGTCGTGTTCTCGCAGCACGACAAGGCACGCGCGCTGGCCGAGAACGCCATGCACTTCTTCGCCCACGAATCCTGCGGCCAATGCACGCCGTGCCGCGTTGGCACCGGCAAGGCTGCCGGTCTGATGGCCGCGAAGACGTGGGATGCGCCGCTCCTCGAAGAACTCGGCAGCGCGATGATGGACGCCTCGATCTGTGGCCTCGGCCAAGCCGCGCCCAACCCGGTGCGCTCGGTGCTGCGCTATTTTCCGCATGAGGTGGGTGCCACGCCAGCCGATGCGCGCGCAGGGGAGGGCGCAGCATGACGACCTTCACCACTGAGACCCTCGCCACCGACACCATCACCTTCGAGCTCGACGGCCGGATCATCGAAGCCGCCCCCGGCGAAACCATCCTGCTCGCCGCCCGCCGTGCCGGCGTCGACATCCCGCACCTGTGCTTCACCGACGGACTGCGGGCCGACGGCAACTGCCGCGCCTGCGTGGTCGAGATCGACGGCGAGCGCGTGCTCGCCCCGTCATGCTGCCGCGCACCCAAACCCGGCATGAAGGTCAAGGCCGCAAGCGAGCGCGCCCGTGCCTCTCAGCGCATGGTGCTCGAGCTGCTGCGTGCCGATGTCGCACCCGAAACCGAGAAAGCCGACTCCGAGCTTGCCCACTGGTGCGACCGACTCGGCGTCACCGCCAGCCGCTTTGCCCCGCGCGAACAGCCCGCCACCGACACCAGCCACCCCGGCATCGCCGTCAATCTGGCCGCCTGCATCCAGTGCAACCGCTGCGTGCGCGCCTGCCGCGAAGAGCAGGTCAACGACGTCATCGGCTACGCCCACCGGGGCGAAGCCTCGAAGATCGTGTTCGACCTCGACGTCGCCATGGGCAGCTCCACCTGCGTCGGCTGCGGCGAATGCGTGCAGGCCTGTCCGACCGGGGCGCTGCTGCCGGCCACGGTCATCGAGAACGCTGCTGTGGCAGAGGCGAAGCCCCCGCGCTTCGTCCCTACGCGCAAGGTCGATTCGTTGTGCCCGTTCTGCGGTGTCGGCTGCCAGCTCACCTACCATGTGGCGGGCGAGGGCGCCGCGCAGAAGATCGTCTTTGCCGAAGGTCGCGACGGCCCTGCCAACGCCGGCCGGCTGTGCGTCAAGGGCCGCTACGGTTTCACCTACAGCCGCAACCGCGAGCGCCTCACCGTGCCGTTGATCCGCAAACCCGGCATCCCCAAGGGCGTCAATCTCGACCCCGCCAACCCGCTCGCCGCCTTCCGCGAAGCCAGCTGGGAAGAAGCGCTCGACTTCGCCGCCGCAGGGCTCGCTCGCATCAAGCGCGCGCACGGCCCGCACGCGCTGGCCGGCTTCGGCTCGGCCAAGGGCAGCAACGAGGAAGCCTATCTGTTCCAGAAGCTGGTGCGCACCGGCTTCGGCACCCACAACGTCGACCACTGCACCCGGCTGTGTCACGCCTCATCGGTGGCGGCGCTGCTCGAAGGCATCGGTTCCGGGGCCGTATCCAACCCGGTGCGCGACGTCGAGTTTGCCGATCTCATGATCGTCATCGGCGCCAACCCGGCGGCCAACCACCCGGTGGCGGCGAGCTTCATCAAGAACGCCGCAGAGCGCGGATCGAAGCTGGTGATGATGGACCCGCGCCAGACCCCGCTCGCCCGCCACGCCTGGCGCACGCTGCAGTTCCGCCCCGATGCCGATGTGGCGCTGCTGCTGTCGACGGCCTGCGTGATCATCGAAGAAGGGCTCACCGATCCGGCCTTCATCGCCGCCCGCACCGAAGGCTTTGATGCCTTCCGCGAAGCCGCACTGCAGTACCCGCCCGAGCGCATGGCGCCGATCACCGGCATCGAGGCCGACACCGTGCGCGAAGTGGCTCGCGCCTACGCCCGTGGCCCCAACAGCATCATCTTCTGGGGTATGGGCGTGTCGCAGCACACCCACGGCACCGACAACGTGCGCTGCCTGATCGCGCTGGCGCTGATGACCGGGCAGATCGGCCGTCCCGGCACCGGCCTGCATCCGCTGCGCGGGCAGAACAACGTGCAGGGTGCGTCCGACGCCGGCCTCATCCCGATGATGTTCCCCGACTACCAGCGCGTGGCCGAGCCCGAAGTACGCGCCCGCTTCGAATCCCTGTGGGGTGCGAAGCTGGCAGAAGAACCCGGTCTCACCGTGGTCGAGATCATGGACGCCGCCAGCGCCGGGCGCATCCGTGGCATGTACGTCGAGGGCGAGAACCCGGCGATGTCCGACCCCGATCTCGAACACGCCCGTGCCGCGCTGGCCGGGCTCGAACACCTCGTCGTGCAGGACATCTTCCTCACCGAAACCGCAATGCTCGCCGACGTCGTGCTGCCCGCCTCCAGCCTGTACGAAAAGTCCGGCAGCTTCACCAACACCGACCGTCTGGTGCAGATGTCGCAACCGGTACTGCCACTGCCCGGCGAGGCACGGCAGGACTGGTGGATCATCCAGCAGATCGCGCAACGCATGGGGCTGGCCTGGGATTACGCCGGCCCGGCCGAGATCTTCGGCGAACTCACCCGTGCCATGCCCAGCTACGCCGGCATCACCTGGGCGGCGCTCGAAGGCGAGGGCGCCGTGGTCGCGCCGAAAATCGCGGTCGAGGCGCCGTCGCAACCGGTGCTGTTCCAGACCGACTTCCCCACCCGCAACGGCCTCGGCCGCTTCGTCCCAGTCACGCCGCTGCCCGCAGCCGAACTGCCGGATGCCGACTACCCCATGGTGCTCATCACCGGTCGCGTGCTCGAACACTGGCACACCGGCAGCATGACGCGCCGCGCCGAGGTGCTCGACGCGCTCGACCCCGTGCCCTGGTGCGGCATGCATCCGGACGACATGGCAAAAACCGGCGTCAGCCATGGCGAGCACGTCGAGCTCGAAACCCGTCGCGGCCAGATCGAACTCGAAGTCCGCGCCGACGAAGGCGTGCAGCGCGGCTCGGTGTTCATGGCCTTCTGCTACGTCGAAGCCGCCGCCAACCTGCTTACCCAGCCCGCCCTCGACCCCTTCGGCAAGATCCCCGAATTCAAGTACTGCGCCCTGCGGGTACGTTTCAAAGGGGTCTTCAAAGGGGTCAGAGTCGTTTGATCCGTTTCTGAAAGCTCGGCGATCGTCGGTCACCCCCTCGCCCCACGGGTGTGACCCGACGATTGAGCCGGGAGACAACCGTCTCGGCAAATTCGACACCGCCAAGCACCCATGCGCTGTTGGTCGCCCGGCGAATCTCGTCCGCCGACGCGTCTTCAATCTGCCCATCGAACATTGCCCGATAGGCTCGTTGGCGCGCGGCTGAAACGTTGGCCAGTGACAGATACTGGGGGTGGTGCGTGACCAACTTGTCCAAGGCGCCAAATGCGTTGCACCTGAAGCTGGACCACCGATATTCGCCCGGCCGCTTCACCAGCCCGGCACGAACCGGATTGAGTTCGATATAGCGCATGCACGCAAAGAGATACTGCTCGGTATCGATCAAGGTCGCCCTGTAGCGTCCTTCCCACAAGGTGCCGGTGCGTGTGTTTCGGAGGTTGAAGTACTGCACGTAGCGGCGACCGAGGGACTGCATCATCTTGCCGATCCCATCCTCGGTGCTCGGGGTGGCGAGCAAGTGCACGTGGTTGGTCATCAGCACATAGGCGTGAATCTGGCAATCATGCTTGTCCGCGGCGAGCGAGAGCATCTCGATGAACTGGTGATAATTCTCATCGACAACAAAGATGGCCTGTCGATTGTTACCTCGCTGGATGACATGCTGTGGTGCCCCCGGGATCGAGAGTCTTGGTTTTCTCGGCATCGCATGGTTCTCATTTGGCATATATGGAGAATGCTATCCGGATGTTGGAGAAAAACCAAAGGGGTCAGAGTCGTTTGAAACTTTCAAACGACTCTGACCCCTTTGGTTTTCACTTTGGTTTTCAAAGAACGATTGGTTATATACAGCTGCCCTCACTGTGCTTCAGTTGTGCGGTCGTCTTTCGTAAGATCCATGCATCAAAAACGCGCCACGGCACGCAGGCTGTTTAAGCCTTGCGTCATGGCGCGTTTTCCGTCTGATTTTCATGGATCGATATCGTCATGCTCAAGACCCTTGTTGTTTCTCTCGCCCTTGCCACCGGCAGCCTGCTGGTGGCTGCCCCTGCCGCAGCGAACCCGGTTGCCCCCGCTGCAACCGTCGCCGCACCGAGCGTGGCTGCGGCGCCTTCGCCGCTGCTGACGCCCGCTGAGCTCAAGGTACTGGTTTCCCGGCCCGGCGTGCGTGTGCTCGACATCCGTGCCGACAAGGACTACGCCAGCGGCCACATCCCCGGTGCGGTGAACACGCCTTACGGCAAGTACCGTGGCCCGAAGGAGAACCCTGGTCAGCTGCCGACCGAAGCAGCACTGAGCACCTTGCTGCAGAGCGCTGGCGTGAGCGCCGACACCCATGTCGTGGTCGTTCACGGCGGCACTGATCACACCGATTTCGGCGCGGCAGCACGTGTGTACTGGACGCTGAAAGTCGGCGGCCTGACCCGCCTGTCCATTCTCGACGGCGGCTCCAAGGCCTGGAAGGCCGCCGGCGGTGCGCTTGAAACCGCAGCAGCAGCCGTCAGCCCCAGCCAGTTCAGCTATCGCTACGATCAGGATCAGATCGTGACGCGCGAAGAACTGGCTGCGGCGATCAAGTCGGGCTCTGCTCCGCTGCTGGTCGACGCCCGTCCGCAGAAGTTCTTTGGCGGCGAAGCGCGTGCCGATGCGTCCGCTCGCTACGGCACGCTGCCGGGCGCGTCGTCCTTCGACAATGCGCAGTTCTTCCCCAAGGACGGCACCACGCTGAAGTCGGGCAGCGAGCTCAAGGCGCTGGTGCAGCGTTCCGGTGCGGCCGATGCGCCTGCCGTGTCCTTCTGCAACACCGGGCACTGGGCTGCGACCAACTGGTTCGTGATGTCCGAGATTGCCGGCAACAAGCAGGTGAAGCTCTATCCGGAGTCGATCGTCGAATGGAGCAAGGCTGAACTGCCGATGGACAACCAGCCCTCGCGCATTTCCGCGCTGGTACAGGACGTGAAGCGCAGCTTCAGCAACTGATACGGACAGGGAAATGCGCTGGTTTACTCGTTTTGTACTGGTCCTGATCGGGCTGAGCGGTGTGCTGGCGGTGACGCTCGCTACCGGCATCCGTCAGGGTCTGCTCACCCTGCTTGGCATAGGCTTTGGCGCCGTGCTGCAGGGTGCGCGCTTCGGTTTCACCACCGGGTGGCGTGATTTCATCGAGCACCGCAATCCTCAGGGGCTGTGGGCGCAGATGTTGCTGCTGGTGCTGGCGGCCGTGCTGACCCTGCCGCTGATCGCGGGCAGCGGTGGCGAGCTGGTGGGGGCCGTTGCGCCGCTGACCATCAGCCTGGTGCTGGGCGCCTTCCTGTTCGGTGCGGCCATGCAACTGGCAGACGGCTGCGGTTCCGGCACGCTGTACAAGGCAGGGGCCGGTGCGCCGCTGTCCTTTGCCGTGCTCCCCACCTTCGCCATCGGCAGTTTTGTCGGGGCGTCTCACCAGCCGGGCTGGATTGAGCTCGGTGGGCTGCCTGCCGTCGATCTGCTGCAGTACGGCTGGCCGACTGCGCTGGCGGTCACGGTGATCGGCTGCGGCATGGTCGCGGCGCTGGCCGGGCGCGCGGCCCGTCATCCCGCGCACGGTAATCCGGCGGCCGAGGTGCAGCAGCTTGCGCGTTCGGCGGTGGCGAGCTTTGTTGCCGCGCCGGCGTCATCGTCCGCAAATGCTGCGAGTGGCTGGGCGCGTCGGTGGTGGATCGGTGCGGTGCTGCTTGCCGCGCTCTACCTCATCCACATGGTGGTCGCCGGCCAGCCCTGGGGCATCGTCTACGGCATCGGCATCTGGGGTGCAAAGCTGGTCTCCGTGTTCGGCTGGACCCCGGTGGGCGATCCCTTCTGGGGTGTCGCACCGCATGCGGCGCGACTGGCCGAGCCGGTGCTGGCCGACGTGACCTCGGTCACCAACCTTGGCCTGATCTTCGGTGCGCTTGCTGCATCGCGCTGGAACGGCCCGGCCCGTTTCAGCATGCCCTCGGGCAAGCGCCTGCTTGCCGCCTGTGTGGCGGGGCTGGTGATGGGCTACAGCTCGCGCATGGCCTTCGGTTGCAACGTTGGCGCCTATCTCGGCGGCATCGCCTCGGCCAGCGTGCATGGCTGGGTGTGGTTTGCGCTGGCCTTTGCGGGGTCGATTCTGGGTGTGCGCATCCGCAAGCGCGTCGCTGCCTGAGGAGACTGACATGGACAGCAAGAAACTCTTTCGTGCCGGCACGGCGGTGTTCTGGCTTGCAGTGCTCGCGCTTGTGGCGCTGGATACGATGAGTACCGGCGGCATACGCGTCGAACCGCCACCGATTGCGCTCGGTAGCGGGCAAGCTGCATCGGGCGGACACTGCTCGGGACGCTGACGAGTAAGCGGGTATGGCGGACGCCGTATCCGCTTTTCTATTACTTAAAGTGGCAGATACATTTTTTCAATCTGTTTTTGACGAGTCATTAAAGCCTTGCTTGTGTGGCAAGAGGGTCCTTGACATTTTAAAAAAATGTAAAAAATACGTATTTTTTCATTTTGTCAATACCATGAATTAGTGGTTTGATTACGTGATTAAAGTATTGGTTTTAAGACGTTTACTTTGATCTCACGTGAGTGCAAACGGTTGGACATAATCACGTTGATGCGCGCAATATCTGGGTGCTATAAGTAAACGCAGACATCGGTACAAAAGACCACAAGAAACCTTGAACACCGGTGTTGGATGGAGACAGAGGAGGGTTCCACTCGTTGCCCTATGCGGGGATGCCGCATTTGTGACAGCGAGCGTCTTGATATGCACACTTGACTGTCTTCCCGCAGAACTTGACTGATCTGGGGCAGAGGCCTATGGCTCGACGCAAAGGGTTGTTGCTGGATCGTGCTGGTTTGGTAAGCGCGGCCCTTGATGGTTTGCAGTTGTCGGGATGGTCGTTCGAAGTTGCGCCAACCCTGGCGTGTGCCCGCGAGTTATTGACGGGCGGCGAATTTTCAGTCGGTCTGGTTGCGTTCGACGCGGCGGACTCCTGGCCCTTGCGCGAGCTTGAGGGGCTGTTGTCACGCTACGACGTCGAGTGGATTGCCGTTCTCGATCGCAGCCTGCTCGACAGCGAGGTGCTTGCCCAGCTGCTCCGGCGCAATTTCAACGATTTCCACTCACTTCCACTCGAGCACGATCGCCTGCGGATGACGCTCGGCCATGCCCACGGCAAGGCCAGCCTGTTCGAAAAGGTCACGCCGCAGGAGGATGATGAAGGTCGCTTCGGCATGACCGGGCGCAGCGCCAAGATGCTCAAGCTCTACCGGCAGATCGACAAGATCGTCGCAGTCGATGCGCCCGTCCTGATCGGTGGGGAGTCCGGCACCGGAAAGGAGCTGGTTGCTTCGGCCATTCATCGGCATTCGGCCCGCGCCTCCAAACCCTTCGTCGCGATGAACTGCGGCGGGATTCCCGCGTCCCTGATTCACTCCGAACTGTTCGGCTACGAGCGCGGGGCCTTCACCGGCGCGCATCAGCGCAAGATCGGCACCATCGAGGCCGCCAACGGAGGCGTGCTCTTCCTCGACGAGATCGGCGACCTCCCGCTCGACCTCCAGGCCAGCCTGCTGCGCTTCCTGCAGGAAAAAACCATCGTGCGCGTCGGCGGCACCGAGCGCCTGAAGATGAACGTGCGCGTGATTGCCGCGACCCATGTCGATCTCGACCGGGCGGTGGCCGAAGGCCGTTTCCGCGAGGATCTGTTCTATCGCCTCAACGTCCTGCACCTGGTGGTGCCGGCGCTGCGTGAGCGCAAGGACGACATCGAACTGCTCGCCCAGGTCATCTATGACCGCAACCAGGACCTGCGCAGCCACCAGGTCAGGGGCTTCAGCACCGAAGCCATTCACGCGATGGCTGCCTACGACTGGCCGGGCAACGTGAGAGAGCTCATCAATCGCGTGCAGCACGCCATGATCATGAGCGAGAACCGCTTCATCAGCGCCGCAGATCTCGGACTCACTGCGGCCGAGGCCGAGGCGCCGGAGCCCACACTGGACGAGGTGCGGAACACCGTCGAGCGCGAAATGATCGAGACCAGTCTCAAGCGCTACCAGAACAATGTGTCCGCGACCGCCCGACAGCTCGGGGTGTCGCGCGTCACGCTCTACCGGATGATCGATCGACTGAAAATTATCGTGTAGCCGATGGCGGTGACGGGCACCGCGACTTTGCTGGGAGGAGACCATGAAGAATAAGCCGACACGGATTGCCCTGGCCCTGGGGCAGGGCTTCGCAGGCATCATGCTGTTAGCACTGCCGGGACTGGGCGCGGCCGCGGATACGGAGGCAGGGGGCGCAGACATGCTGCGGATGAAGCAGCAGATCACCGAGCAGAACGCGGAGATCGACGCCCTCAAGGCCAATCTCGCCCGTCAGGAAGCCGCGCTGTCCGAGTTGCGCCGATCGCTCGGGTTTGAAGAGGTTCGCGGGCGTGGGCCGGACACCGTGCCTGCTGCTGAGGCCAACGTCCCGGCGACCATGGCCCAGCGCGGCGGGCAGCAGCCCGTGGGTCAGGCGCCCGACCCGTCACGCGACACGCGGTCGCGCGAGATCGCGCCGATCTTCGAGACCCCCGGCGTGCTCACTGCGCCGGGGAAGTGGGTGCTCGAGCCGTCGCTGCAGTATGCCTACTCGTCCAGCAACCGCATCGCGCTGGTCGGCTACACCGTGATTCCTGCCATCCTGATCGGCCTGATCGACGTGCGCGAGGTCAAGCGCAACACCTTCACCGCCGCGCTCACCGTCCGGCGCGGGATCACCAACCGCTTCGAGCTCGAGGCCAAGCTGCCCTGGGTCTATCGTTCCGACACCAGCATCAGCCGCGAGATTGCGTCCGGTACTGCGGTCGACAGCGTGTTCGACGCCGACGGCAGCGGCATCGGCGACGTCGAACTGACCGGTCGTTACCAGCTCAATGATGGTGGTGGCGACAGCCCGTACTACATCGCCTCGCTGCGCTTCAAGACGCGCACCGGCAAGGACCCCTTCGAGGTCAAGACCAACTACACGCTGCCTGGCGGACGCGGCACCGGCCTTCAAAGCGAGCTGCCCACGGGTTCCGGCTTCTATACCCTCACGCCGGGGCTGACGGTGCTGATTCCCTCCGATCCCGCAGTGTTCTTCGGCGGCATCAGCTATCAGCACAGCTTCAAGCGCAGCAACGTGAAGGCAAACACCGACGGCGGCGACATCCTGGTTGGCGACGTTGCGCCGGGCGGGGTGATCGGCTTCAACTTCGGCATGGGGCTTGCCCTCAACGACCGTTCGTCCTTCAGCATCGGCTACGACCACCAGTCGGTGGGCAAGGTCAAGATCAATGGCAGCACCGCGCCGGGTTCGGTCCGGGTGCAACTCGGCACCCTGCTGCTGGGCTACTCCCACCGCCTGAACTCCGGCAATACGGTCAATCTCTCGCTCGGTGTCGGCGTCACCAACGACACCCCCGATCTGCAACTCACCCTGCGCATGCCAATCACGCTCTAGATCAGGCTGCAAAGAAAAGGACAGGCAGTGCCACCCTGCACTGCCTGTCTTTTTTGCTTTGTGCCGTGTGCGCGACGGCCGCGTTTCAGCGCAGCAGGGACTGCACCATCATGTCGCGCATCGAGCTGTTCATCTGCGCGCTGCGCAGCATCTCCACGCTATTGACCGACGCATTGATCGTGGTCACCGCGCGGATGTTCTGATTGTCGAGCGAGTTCTGGATCACCGTGGCCAGCGCGTTGTTGTTCAGGCCGCTGGCGATGAACGCGTTGTTCGGACCATTCTGGATCACGGCCAGTGTGCTGCCTTCGGGCAGTCCGCGTCCGGTCATGTTGCCCAGATCGGCAAGATTGACGCTGGTCACGCTGCTGAGTACGCCATTCACATACACCGCGCGCTCGATGCCGAACGACACCCTCAGCCCCGACGGTGTCTCGAAGCCGCCACGCAGCTTGTCGAGCCGGTTCTCATCAACGGCCGGCGCCTCCGCAAGCCGGATCGCGCGACGCAGTACCAGCGTCTCGGGTGAGGGGCGATGGATGGTGCGATCAGCCTTCTCCGCTTTCATCAGCGGTGGGATGGCGACCGGCAGCTCGCCGGCGGTCCTGTCCTCCACCACCGAGGCGACGGCGACCGGCGCCGACACCGGGGGCGGGGGAGCCAAGCCTGCTGCGGTCGGCGCCGGCACGGCTGCGATTCTGCCAGCCTCATCGCCACGTGCCAGCCCGCTGCGTGCGTTCAGCTTCCCTTGCTCAGGCGTCGCTGCAGCCAGGGGCAAGGGCGTGTCGCCGTAGCGGTCGAGCACCTCACGCGGGGTGAGAATGCTCGCTTCAACGACCTCTGCCATTGCCCGGACGGGGCGGATCGTCGCCTCCACGACAGGCGCAGCGCGCGCGACGGCGCGGCCCTGGGTGCAGGTGGGGGTATCGTCCAGCGGCCAGTCGGCCAGTGCCAGCAACTCTGCCGGCGGAACTTCGTGTCTGCTGCAGTTTGCCGGATGAAAGCCCTGTCGCGTGGCAACGCTCGTCACGTCCATGATGCTGGTGACGCCGTCGCCGGCCATTACTGAAGAAAGCTCTTCTTCCTCGCCCAGCGCCTGTGCAAGGTTTGCGCACAAGGCAGTGAGCGTGGCGACCGTCGTGATCAGGGCCGAGGTGCGTCCGTTCATTGAATTCTTCATGGCGCGGTGTCCTCAGTAATCCCAGGGGCCGCGACGAAGCAACTGCACGTCTGCCATGTTGCGGTCGAGACCGCGTGCAATCGGCGCGCTTGGCTGCACGCGCCAGTCGGATTCGTCGTTGAAGCGGGCCATGCCGACACGGTTACGTGCAACCAGCAGGATGCTGTTGACCCATATTTTCTCGAACGCCTGGCGCTTCATCACGCGCGTGCCGAGCGCCGGGTCGCCCAGAAGCACCTTGCCATCGCGCACGCCCTTGATGACAACGAAGTGTGCGTAACCGTTCTCCTGTATCAGTGCAATGGCGGGCACGGAGGCCAACGCCAGCTGATCGAGCGTTGCCTCCACCCCCTCGGCGCGATAGCCGAGATGATCGAGGTAGCGCTTCATGTCAAGCATCGAAAACCCCTCACGCCGGATCTTCTCCTGGTTGCCGTGTTCGTACATGACCTCGAACACTCTGGATTCGCCAACCGATTGATCGTAGTGGTGGGTGAGGAGGGTGGCGACCGCCGCCGAGCCGCAACTGAAGTCGTACTGCTGGCGCAGGGTCGACAGAAAACGTGCTTCCTTCAGGCTGACGGTGGGCACCGTCAGCTGGCCGCCCATCGGAGCGTGAAATCTCAGCTGGTCGGAGAAGGCCGTCGTGGCGGCAAGTGATTGCACTATCGCCACGACGATCAAAAGGCCTGAACGGAGCACGATGCGTTTCATCGTCATGCTCCTTTACTTCACCTCGACATTGAGGATGACTGCGTTCTGGATCAGCACACCATTACCGCTGTTCTGAATGAACATCGGCATGCCGGATGCGCCTGCAAGCGCACCGTCCGAAACAATGTTGTGGCCGGTGATGACGTTGTGCGATTCCACCTCGCTGACGTTGCCAACAGCGCGAATCTCGCTCAGATGCAGATCCGAGCCGCCCCGCTGGTTCTCCAGCACGCTCTCGTCAAGGGGGGCGCTTCCAAGACCGATCGAATCGTTGCGCGTCTCGTCGGTGACGGTCGGCACGAATACTTCTGCGTGCACCGAGGCAGGCGAGCTGCATGTCACAGCCAGTGCAATGCCCAGGGCGATCATGGACAGATGGGGTCTCATGGTCAGCCTCCTATGCTGCATATCGTGCATGGATGCCGGGTGCTGGACGAGCCACCCGGCATCGTTTTCAGGCTTACCTGAGGGTCAGGTTGGCCTGGACGTTGGCACTCTGCTGCACCAGCGAACCAATCCCGGTGTTCTGGGAATTGAGGATGATGCCAGCACCGTTGGTGAAGCTGCCGCTGATGGAGTTGGACAGGTTGAAGTGTCCCGCATCCACCGTCACCGCACCGCCAGCACCACCAGCGCCGCCGTTACCGCCCTGGCCAGCACCACCGGTTGCCGCACCTGCGGTCACCGTGCCGCCAGCACCGCCAGCACCACCGCTACCGCCCTGGCCGGAGCCGCCAGCACCGCCAGCACCGCCGGTCGCTGCACCGCCACTCGCGCTGCCACTGGTGGCTGCACCGCCGTCACCGCCAGCACCGCCGGTGTTGGAGGCCATTCCGCCTGCGCCACCGTTGGCCGAGCTGTTACCCGAGGTCGCCGTGGCGCTCGAACTCGCCGCACCGCCGGTCGAGGTGTTGGTACCCGCCGTCGCGGTTGCTGCGCCTGCCGTGGCCGTTGCGCCGCCGGACGTGGCTGCACCGCCAGTCGCCGTGCCTGCACCAGCCGTGGCCGTCGCGGTTTGCGTGCTGGTACCGCCGCTTGCGGTCGCTGCGCCGGACGTGCCGCCGGTCGAGGTTGCTGCGCCGGACGTGCCGCCAGAACCGCTGGTCGAGGTGGCACGGTTGGCTACGTCAGCCGGGTCGTTGCCCTCGCCACGTGTCCGGGCGGTGCCATCAGCAGCCTTGGCCCAGGAGCTTCCTGCGTCTGCAGAGCCCGAATCGGCGCCGCTGCCGCCGGCCTTGCTGCCGGCCATTGCGCCGCCTGCATAGCTCTTGTCGGACGCCATGCCGTTGCCGCCGCTACCCGATGCGCTGCCCGAAGAGGCGCTGTCCTTGGCATAGGCCTTGCCGCCGGATGCCGTCGCGCCACCGACCTTGCCCATGGCGTTGCCACCTGTCGCGGAGTCGTTTGCGCGTGCGTTACCTGTCGTTGCCGAGGCTTCGCCACCGTTGCCGCCCGTGGCGTTCTTCGCCAGGCCGCCGTCGCCACCGCTGCCGCCTTTCACGTAGCCGGAGTCGGCGTTGCCCGCTGTTGCACTGCCGCCGGAGGCGCCATCACCGCCATTGCCGCCATAGGCCTTGCCGCCGTCGGCACCGTTGGCACCCCTGGCATTGCCGCCAGTCGCGCTGCCGCCGTCGCCGCCGTAAGCCTTGCCACCGTCGCCGCCATTGACGCTACCCATGTTCATTGCGTGGTTGCCCAAGCCATGAACCTGGATCTTGGTGACCATGCCGTCGAGCTTCGTCATCGCGATCGCCTTCGTCGTATTGAAGGAGTCGGTCATCGCCGAAGAGGCTGTCGCGCCATTGACCGCGGCCGCATTGCCGTAGTCCTTGGCCATCGCCATGCCATTGGTGCTGTTGTCCGAATTGTTGCTGTTGTCGGAGTTATTGCTGTTGTCGGAGTTATTGCTGTTGTCCGAGTTGTTGCTGTTATCGGAGTTGTTGCTGCTGTCCGTGAACGTGCTGCTGTCCCATTTCGCTGTCGCGTACTCATTCGCCTGTGGGCCGGTGCCGCCTTGCGTCGACGTCGCCGTAGCCGTCTGCGTGTTTGAGTCAGTTGCTTCATTGACCGTATTGGTCGGGTTGGCCATGGCCTGCGTGGCAAATCCGAACGCCAGTGCGATTGCACCTGATAGCAGACTGAGTTTCATGATTTCCTCCTCTGAGCCGTTTGAGGGCGGGGCAAGAGGTCCCACCTCGGGTTCATCATCAGCAGCTCTCGTGCCATCCTCTTCAAGTGGCTGAGATATATGGAGGTTTTGCGAAAATTCGGGTGAGAATCGCGGCGCGGACAGGCGTGATCTGTACAGGTTTGTTACAGACTCAGGGGGCACGGGGCCGTGATTCGCATTCTCATGGCATTCAAACGCGGCCTGAGGCCCGTACGAGCGGCGAACGCAGCCTTGAAACCGAATGTGTATCAGCGCTGATACGGTGCAGGGGCGGGTACGGCGTGCGACTGCGGCTCCAGCCCCCGCGCGTGGCGGGACGTGGCGGAAGGGCAAGGCGCGCGGCGGCAGGGGCACACGAAGGGTGTCTGCTGCCTTAAGTCAGGATGTCGTGAAACGCCGGCTCAGACCCGTGCCAGCGGCCAGAAGAGCGGAATCAGCACCGTCGCACTGATCCACACGATGAGGTTGAGCGGCACGCCGAGCCGGGCGAAGTCGGTGAAGCGGTAGTTGCCGGCGTTGTACACCAGGGTGTTGGTCTGATAGCCGATGGGGGTGGCAAAGCTCGCGCTGGCTGCAAACATCACGCCCACCACGAAGGGCCGCGGATCGACGCCGATATGCTCCGCGATGCCGATCACGATGGGTGTAAACAGCACCGCCACCGCGTTATTGCTGATGAACTCGGTCGCGATCGAGGTGATCAGGATCACCAGCGACAGCATCATCCACGGCGGCAGGTCGCCGCCGATATTGACCAGGCTGCCCGCGAGCAGCTTGTCCAGTCCGGAGTCGCGCATGGCGATGCTCATCGCCAGCATGCCGAAGATCAGCACCAGAATCGGCCATTCGATCGACTTGTAGGCCTCGTCTGCGCGCAGACAGCCGGTGGCCACCACGATCACGGCACCGATGATGGCCAGGCCTTCGATCGGCATCACGTTGAAGGCGGCAAGCGCCATCACGCCGACGATGGTGGCGAGTGCGATCGGCGCCTTGCGGTGGTTGTTCACCGGCGCCTTGCCGTCGGTAATCGCGAACAGGTCGCCGTTCTCGCAGAAGCGCTTGATCTGGGCCGGTGTGCCTTCGACCAGCAGCACGTCACCGAACTGCAGCTGGAAGTCGTCGCCAATGTCGGCAATCGACGCGTTCTTGCGATGCACGGCGATCAGGTGAATGCCGTAGCGTGCGGCCAGGTCAAGGTCGCGAATCGGGCGCAGCACATAGCGCGAGGTCTGGCCCACGATCGCCTCCACCATCACCACGCCGCGCCGGCGCAGGGTCTCGAGGTCGTGAGGGTCTGCGCCCTGTGCCTGCAGGCCGATCAGGTCGGTGCTGCTGCGCAGGTCCATCATCGCGCTGCTGCGGCTGTGAACCACGACGCGGTCGCCGACCATCAGCGTGGTGTCGGGCGAGGGCGACGAGATCTCTTCGTCGCCGCGAAACAGGTTGAGCACCTTGATCACGCCGTTCGACAGGCGCGCATCCTTGAGCGTGCGTCCGGCCAGGCGCGAGCCTTCGGGTACGAAGAGTTCGGTCATGAACAGGCGGTCGCCGCTGCCGGTAAACTGCTGCGTCAGGGTTTCGCGAACCGGCAGCAGACGCGGGGCAAACCACAGCATGAAGGCACAGCCGAGCAGCGCCAGCAAGATTGCCGCCGGGCTGATCTCGAACATGCGGAAGGGCGCCAGCCCGTGGCTGCGCGCCACACCATCGACCAGGATGTTGGTCGAGGTGCCGACCATGGTGATCATGCCGCCCAGAATCGTTGCGTACGAGAGCGGAATCAGCAGGCGGGATGGCGCCACACCGTAACGGCTGCCCATCGCGATCACCGCCGGAATCATCACCATCACCACCGGCGTGTTGTTGATGAAGGGCGACACGAACAGCCCCACCGCGATCATCGCCAGCAGCAGACGGCGCTCGCTGTTTCCCGCCATCGAGCCGATCCACTCACCCATGCGGTCCACGCAGCCGGTCTTGCTCAGCGCGCCGCTGATGATGAACAGGCAGGCAATCGTGATCGGGGCGCTGTTGCTGAACACGCCGAGCACCTGCTTGGGGTCGAGCAGCCCGATCGCCATCAGCAAAGCCACCGCGCCCATCACCGCGACGTCGGGCTTGAGCCACTCGCGTGCGAAGCAGGCAAACAGGGCGATCAGCACGAGGCCGACAATCAGGGCGTGGTAAGTCTCGGGGACCTGCATGGTGCGGTTCTTCTGCGCGACGGATTTCTGATCGCGCTAAATTACCGCACTGCGGAAAGACTTCAAAAGAATAAAAAGTTTAGTTTATATGCCTGCGGGGGCTATCGATCTCGGCGTGCGTCGGTCGGCCCGCCTAGTCTTCGAGCAGCACCCGGGCCATGCGGTTGTGCATTTCGGTCAGGCGCTGTGTATCGACGGTCAGCAATTCGCCGTCGCGCACGACCTGGCGGCCGTTGATGATGCTGTGCCGGACGCCGGCCGGCGCGGCAAAGAGCAGGGCGGCAAGGGGGTCGTGCAGGGCACCGGCGTGGGCGATGCCGGCGACGTCGAAGATCGCGAGGTCGGCACACATGCCGGGTGCGAGGTGGCCGATGTCACGGCGTCCGAGGGCTGCAGCACCGCCGCGGGTGGCAAGCTCCAGCGCCTGGCGCGCGCTCAGTGCGGCGGGGTCGCCGCTGCCGTCGCCAGTGTCGCGCACCCTCGCCAGCAGCATCGCCATGCGTGCTTCCAGCAGCAGATGGCCGGCGTCGTTCGAGGCCGATCCATCCACCCCCAGGCCCACGGGCACGCCGGCGTCGATCATCTTGCGGATGGGAGCGATGCCGGAGCCCAGGCGCATGTTGGACGAAGGGCAGTGCGCCACCCCGGTGCGGGTGCGGGCGAAGAGGTCGATGCCGTGGTCGTCCAGGCACACACAGTGCGCATGCCACACGCCCTCACCGGTCCAGCCCAGGTCTTCGGCGTACTGTGCCGGGGTGCGGCCAAAACGCTCGCGGCTGTAGGCCACGTCGCCCACGGTCTCGGCCAGGTGGGTGTGCAGGCCAACACCGTAGTGGCGGGCCATGACCGCGGATTCGCGCATCAGATCCTGCGACACCGAAAACGGCGAACATGGCGCCAGCGCGATCTTGAGCATGGCCCCGTCCGCCGGGTCGTGCCACGCTTCGATCAGACGCTGGGAATCCTTCAGGATGGCGGATTCGTGCTCCACCACGCGGTCGGGCGGCAGGCCGCCCTTGGATTCACCCACGCTCATCGAACCCCGGCAGGCATGAAAGCGCATGCCGATCTCCGCGGCGGCCTCGATCGAGTCGTCCAGCGTGCAGCCGTTCGGATAGATGTAGAGGTGGTCCGACGCGGTCGTGCACCCGGACATGATCAGCTCGGTCATCGCCGTCTGCGTCGATACCCGGATCATCGCCGGTGTGAGCCTCGCCCAGATCGGGTACAGGCGCTTGAGCCAGCCGAACAGTTCGCAATCCTGCGCACCGGGCACCGCACGGGTCAGGGTCTGGTACATGTGATGGTGCGTGTTCACCAGGCCCGGCGTCACCACGCAACCGCTGGCGTCGATGATCTCGTCCGCGGTGTCGGGCGCGTCCCCGGCTTCGCCCAGCGCCTCGATCCGGTTGCCACGAATCAGCACCCAGCCATTCCCGATCTCGCGACGCTGATCGTCCATGGTGGCAAGGAGGAGGGCGTTTCGAATCAGCAGGCTACGGCTCATGGCAGGGCTCCATATCGGATTGCAATCAAAGGGGTCAGAGTCGTTTGAAATTTCAAACGACTCTGACCCCTTTGATTCTTTGAATGCTTTTTTTACCGCGTTGGGCGCTGCGTCGCAACAACCCGCGCGGGCTTCGCGGCGGCTGTGCATAAGGATTATCGTGGATGGCGTATACGATGCTGGCGTTACACACTGCGGCCTTTCACGCACCGAGGTTTTCATCTTGCTCCAGACGTTTTTCCGTGCCGGCCTGATCTTTGCGCTGTTCATGGCAGGGGCGCAGGCGCAGACCGTTGCGGTCGATATCGGCCACACCCTCGCGGCCAGCGGGGCGACCAGTGCCAGGGGGCGCAGCGAGTTCGAGTTCAATCGCGATCTGGCCTGGCAACTGGTGAGCGCGCTGCGCGAGCGCGGGCTGACGGTGCGGGTCATCAACGCAGACGGCGAGATCCCCAGCCTGCGTGCCCGGCCCGCGCAAGCTGCGGCCGAAGGTGCCGAGCTGTTCATCTCCATCCATCACGACTCGGTGTCCGCGCACGAGCTGCAGCCGTGGACGTGGAACGGTCTGGCGCTCGACTTCAACGATGAGTTCGCCGGTCACTCGCTATTCGTCTCGCGCGAGAATCCCGACCTGCCGCGCAGCCTGCTGTGCGCGCGCGTGGCAGGGGCGCGGCTGCAGCGGCTGGGTTTCGTCCCCACGCACAAGAACGCGCGTCGCCGCCCCTATGCCGATGCCGCCCATGCGGTGCATTACTACGATGGTCTCGCCGTCCTGCGCCACGCCAGCATGCCCGCGCTGCTGTTCGAGGCGGGCGTGATCAAGCACCGGGATGAAGAACTGCTGTTGCGCGACCCCGTGCGACAGGCGCGCATGGCCGACGGCATCGCCACTGCCATCGCCGCCTGCCTGCGCAACGGCGACCCCGTCAGGTAGCGCCAGGCCTTGGTGCCTACTGCGTGCGTTTGCTGTGGTAATAGCTCATCTTGCGCCGTGGTGACAGATAGGCGAGTGCGGCGCGATCGAGCTCGCGTGGGTTGAGCACCACGTCGATCTCCACATCTGCATGTTCGATAAGGTCCACCACCAGCGCGTCCTCGCGCGGTGTGGACGGGTCGAACACCATCACCGAGGGGCGCAGCAGGTCGGCGTGGTTCACAGCCACCACCAGCGCAATGTTTCCGTTCGACAGCTGTACCAGCGATCCTGGCGGATACACCCCGAGCAGGCGGATGAAAGCCTGCAGCATGGCCTTGTCCCAGGCTTCGCTCTCGTTGCGGAACATGTGGGTCAGCGCCTCGGCCGGCGTCATGGCCGCATCGAGGCTCAGCGGATTGCACAGGTTGTCGTAATGGTTGGTGATGCCCACCAGTCGCGCCAGCAGCGGCACGTGCTGCCCGCTCAGCCCCTTGGGGTAGCCCTTGCCGTCCATCTGTTCGTGGTGATACTCGATCACGTCACAGGCCGCAGCAGCCAAGCTGCCGAGGTCGCGTGCAATCTCGCGGCCATAGGTGGTGTGCAGGCGGAAAAAGTCTTCCTCGTGGCGGTTGCGCTTGTCGTTGCGCAGAACGGATTCGGGCACCTTCAGCTTGCCGATGTCGTGAAACAGCGCCGCCTCGCCGAGCACCAGCAGAATTTCCGGCGGCAGCTTGAGCTCGCGCCCAAGCAGGATGGACAGCACCATCACGTTGAGCACGTGGAAATACGCAGTTTCGTCGGCCAGCTTCTCGTTCATCAGGTGGATCACGATCTCGCCCGTCTCGGCGAGCCCATCCACCGTATCACCCACCAGCTTGCGCGCGGTGCTCACCGCCTTGTCGCCGGCCGGGAAGACATCCCGCATCACCGACTTCACCCCCGCAGCTGCCGCCGCATAGCGCCGCTCGCACTGCGCAATTTCCGCCCGCCGAGCCGCCAGCCGCTGCGCCTGCACCTCCTTCTCACTCACTCGCGGCGCAGCCTGTTCTTCCGCCCCTCCGGAGCCGTCCTCGACTTGCGGCAGACCTTTTCCTGCCCCCGGATCTTCCTCCGCGCCCGCCGCGCCCGCCGCGCCCTCGGCGCCCGCCGCGTGAGAAATGTCTTCCCCCGCCGGGCCCGCGCCTGCCTCCGTCCCCCCGGACGGCACACCGCCCGCAAGGTCCAGCGGCCGCGCCGTGCTTCGCGCCGGGTAAAACGTAATCGCGCTCAGCCCCAGCGCCTGCAACTCTCGCACCTGCGCGTCGGTCGTGATCCGGAACTGATTGAACATGAAGTTGTGCGCCATCCAGCCCATGTCGAGCCGGACGAACAGCCCCGGGCACAGACGTGCCGGGTCGATCGTGACGCCCTGATCCCCGCCCGAATTCATCAGTTCCTTTATCACGCTTGAGCTTCCTTGATCTCAGGTGAGGCCCTATGTCTGGATTTTAGCTCGCGCTGCCGGTATCTTCGCCTGATATCCATCAAGCGGAAACACGAATAATGGCCGCCTCCGCTCCTCCGAGATTGCTCTCGCCACCCTTGCCCTCGTGCTGGTCGGCGACTGGCGCCGATGCTTCCGGGGCGTGCTGGCAGCTTGCCCTCGAGTGCGGTGGCGACGGCGTGTGGGACTGGAACATCCGCGACGGCAAGGTGTTCTATGGCCCCCGTTTCAACGCCTTGCTTGGCTACGACGATGGCGGCTTTGGCGATGATAGCGAAGCTTTCGTCAATCATGTTCATCCGGATGACATTGGGCGTCTGCGCCAGCACCTGCGTGCGCATTTCCGCGACGAAGGTACGCCGTTCTGCTGCGACCTGCGCATGCGCGACCCCAATTACGCATACCGCTGGATGCAGGTCCGGGGGCAGCTTATCGAGCGCAACGCAGACGGCGAACCCGCGCGCATCCTCGGCACAGTGCGCGACATCAGCCAGTGGCGTCAGGACGAAGCGGTCCTGAAGGCACAGCTCGCCGAAACCGTGCGCCTCAACCAGCAGCTCGAAGGCGCCCAGGTTCAGCTCGTACAGTCGGAAAAGCTCGCCGCCATCGGCCAGCTCGCCGCCGGCGTTGCGCACGAACTGAAAACGCCGATCGGCTTCGTAAGTACCAACTTTGGCACCCTCGAACGCAACGTCGGCGATATGCTCGGCCTGATCGCGGCCTACCATGCCGCGGCCGCCTCGGACGATCCGGCGCAGGCGCTGGCGGCGGCCGAGGCGCAGTATGTCGCGGCCGACATCGATTACCTGCGCGAAGACCTCCCGGCGCTGTTCGCGGAGAGCCGCGACGGGCTCGACCGCGTGCAGCGCATCGCTCGCGACCTCAAGGATTTCTCGCGAGTGGGCGAGCAGGATTGGCAGTTTGCCGATCTCCATCGCGGGCTGGACTCCACCATCAACATCCTGCGCTACGAGATCAAGCACAAGGCCGAGGTCATCCGCGAATACGGTGAGCTGCCCGAAGTCTGGTGCGTGCCCTCGATGATCAACCAGGTCTTCCTCAACCTGCTTGCCAACGCGGCGCAGGCCATCGAGACCCAGGGCACGATCACCGTCGTGACAGCGGTCGAGGGCGACAAGGTGCTCATCCGCATTGCCGATACCGGCAGCGGCATTCCGCCCGACATCCTCAACCGCATCTTTGCGCCGTTCTTCACCACCAAGGCTGCAGGCAAGGGCACCGGACTCGGGCTGTCGCTGGCGCAGGACATTATCCGTCAGCACCACGGCAGGCTCTTTGCCACCAGCGTGCCGGGGCAGGGCAGCACCTTTACCATCGAGCTGCCGCTCACTGAACTGCAGCCACCCGACACCCTCAAGCCCGCCGACACCGGGATCAACACATGACCACGACCCCCGCCGCCCCCGCAGTCGATACGCCTTCGCCGCCCACCCTGCTGCTGGTGGACGACGAGGCCAACATTCTGTCCAGTCTGCGCCGACTGTTCCGGCCGCAGGGTTACCGGGTGCTCACCGCCGAGAGCGGCGACGAAGCGCTCGAGCTGCTTGCCGCCGAACCGGTGGATCTCATTCTGTCGGACATGCGCATGCCCGGCATGAGCGGTGCGCAGTTGCTGACCACTTCCTGCGAGCGTTGGCCCGACACCGTCCGCATTCTGCTCACCGGCTATGCCGACATGAGCTCGACGATCGAAGCGATCAACCGCGGCCAGATCTATCGCTATGTTTCCAAGCCGTGGGTGGATGACGAACTGAAGATGCTGGTGCGCGACGCCCTCGCGCACAAGTTTCTCAAGCTCGAGAACGAGCGCATGACGAAGACCATCGCCGAACAGAACGAGCAATTGCGGCAATTCAACGCCGAACTCGAGGCGCGGGTCCAGGCCCGCACCAAGGCGTTGAGCGAGTCCCTCGCGGCCACGGACAAGGCGCATCGCGACCTGCGCCAGTCCTATACCAGCACGGTACGGGTGTTCTGCGAGCTGATCGAGTCCCGCAGTTCGATTCTCAAGGGACACGGGCGGCGCGTCGCCGATCTCGCGCGCAATATCGCACGCAAGCTGGGCGTGAGCGATGCCGAGCAGCAAACCCTGGTGCTTGCGTCCATGCTGCACGACATGGGAAAGATCGGTCTGCCCGACGAGCTCCTCTCCAAGCCATACAGCACGCTGCATGCGGAGGAGCGCAGTGTGGTCATGACGCATCCGACCCGCGCTGAAACCCTGCTGATGGGCATCTCGCCGCTGCGCGAAGCCGCTGCCATCGTGCGCGCCCATCATGAACACTTCGACGGCACCGGCTACCCTGATGGCAGTGCCGGCCTGGCGATTCCGCACCTTGCACGCATCCTCGCAGTGGCAAACGCCTTCGATTCACTGCAGCTCGGCACCATGGTCGGGCGCACGCTCAGCCCGAAGGATGCCCTCGATTTCATCGTCGCCAGCCGCGGCAAGCGCTACGACCCTTCCGTGGTCGATGCCTTCGTCAGCGTAGGCGTACTCTTGCAAGCCGAACGGGCGAACACAGAGCAGCGCCTGCGCCCCGCAATGCTCAAGGCCGGCATGGTGCTGGCCAGAGACCTGATCCACGCGGACGGCTACCTGCTGCTGAGCAAGGGCTTCGTCATCGATGACGCGATCATCGAGCAATTGTTGCGCCTCGAGCGCACGGAGGGGCGAGCCGTCATCGTCTCTGTTGCCTAGTCACCTATCAAACGGGAAAGACATGAGCACCGAACACGCCGCATCCGGCGGCCCATTCATATGGGCCGACTATTTTGAAACAGGTCTCGGTGAAGTCGACGAGCAGCACTTCAAGCTGGTCGGCCTGGTCAATCAGCTCGGCGCACGTCTTGCGACCGGACGCAGCCTGTCCGCGGCCGAGCTGGATCACGTCATGGACGGCCTCGGCCGCTATGCCATCCTGCATTTCCGCACCGAAGAAGAGATGATGAAGGCGCGCGGAATCGACCGGCGCCACTTCGAGAGTCACTGCGCGGCGCATGCCGAGTTTGTGGCGCAGATCGACGCCCTCGCCGCTGCGATCGCATCCGGCCAGGGCAGCGTCCTGACAGAACTGCTGCGCTACGTTTCGAGCTGGCTTGCGCTTCACATTCTAGGCATCGACATGTCGATGTCACGCCAGCTGCACGCCATGGAAAAAGGCGTCAGCGCGGCCGACGCCTATGATCAGGATGCAACCGCCGCCGACCCCGCCAACCGGGCGCTGGTCAGCGCCGTGCACACCCTCTACACCACGGTGGCCGAACGCAATGCCGAGCTGATCAAGGCCAAGGCCGAACTCGAACAGCGCGTCGCCGAGCGCACCGCCGATCTCCAGGACGCGGTGCGCCACCTCGAAGCGGCCAAGGAAGAAATCGTCCAGTCCGAAAAAATGGCCGCCCTCGGCCAGTTCGCCGCGGGGATGGCGCACGAACTCAACACCCCGCTGGGCTATATCGGCGGCAACCTGAACGCGCTGGGCAGCTACTGCGAGCAACTCGTAAAGCTCAGCGAGGAAGCCGACAGACTCGTTGCCGACGGCGCGTCCGCCGCTGCGTGGAATACCGCCTGCGAGCGCGCCGACCGCGACTTCGTGCGCGAAGACGCGCCGCAACTGCTTACAGAGTCCCGCGCCGGCCTCGAGCGCATCCACCGCATCGTCGAAGCCCTGCGCTGCAGCGCAGGTGGCGCCGAAGAAGAACCGAAGCCCACCGAACTGCATCGCATCATCGACGAAGTGCTGCTCACCTATAAGGCAAGCGCCCCGACCGAGGTCGAGTTCGATGTGTCGTGCGAGGCCAATGCGGTCGCCATGGTTTCACCGCGTGGCCTCGCAGTCGCAATCGACGAGATGCTCGACAACGCCGTGAAGGCCGTGGCCGGAAAGGGGGGGGTGGTTCGCTGCAGCACCGGCTGCTCGGGCGGCCTGGCTTGGCTCGAGATTGCAGATACGGGGCCGGGCATCAACAGCGCAATCGCCCAGCATGTTTTCGAGCCGTTCTTCACCACGCGCGCCGTTGGCAGTGGCGCCGGGCTCGGGCTCTATCTGGCCTATCAGACGGCACGCCAGCACCACGGCTACATCGAACTGCGCAACACCGGCCCGGGGGCCGTGTTCCGGCTGGTGCTGCCGGCACTGGGCGCGGAAGGCGCGCGCGCCTGATCTGGCGCCGCGCCTGGCAGCTTAGTAGGCGTTACGGTCCTTGATGACCAGCAGAGCGGTCTTGATGATGATCCACAGGTCCATGCTCAGCGACCAGTTGCGCAGGTATTCGAGGTCGTACTCGATGCGCTTTTCCATCTTGTCCACCGTTTCGGTTTCGCCACGGTAGCCATTGACCTGCGCCCAGCCGGTAATGCCCGGCTTCACCTTGTGCCGCACCATGTAGCCCTTCACCAGCTTGCGGTAGGTCTCGTTGTGCGCCACCGCGTGCGGACGCGGACCGACAATGCTCATGCGGCCCTGGAGCACATTCACGAACTGCGGCAGCTCGTCCAGCGAGGTACGGCGGATGAAGGCACCAAACGGGGTAATGCGCTGGTCGTTCTTGGTGGCCTGCTTCACCACCGCACCGTTGTCGGTGGCAGTCATCGAGCGGAACTTGTAGACAAGAATCTCCTTGCCATCGAGCCCGTAACGGCGCTGCTTGAAGATCACCGGGCCGGGGGAGGACATCTTTACCCCGACCGCAAGCGCGGCCATGATCGGCGTCAGCATCACCAGGATCAGCGTTGACAGCAACACGTCCGATGCGCGCTTGATCACGCCGCTGAAGCCGGTGAACGGTGTTTCGCAAACCGCAACGACCGGCATGCCTCCGACGCTGTCGAGGCGACCCTGGATCAGGTCGGTCACGAAAATGTCAGGCACAAAGTAGATCGACGCGGTTGTGTCTTTCAGGTCATCGAGGAGTTGCAGGATGCGCGGCTGGGTTGCCATCGGAAGCGCGAGGTAGATCGCTTCGACGTGGTGGCGTTTAACGAATTCGGCCAATCGACTCATCGTGTCGAGGATGGGCACGCCATTCGTCGGCTGCAGACGGTCGCTGCTGCGGTCGTCGAAGAAGCCCAGCACCTTCGTGCCCAGGTAGGGGTTGTCGCGAAACTGCTGCGTCAGGCGAATGCCGATGTCGTTCACGCCCGCAACCACCGCGACCCGCTGGTTTTGCCCCATGGAGATGACGCGCGGCAGGGTGGAGCGCACCAGCACATGACTGCCAATCAGCGCGAACGGCGTAATCACAGCCCAGCTCAGGAGCAGGTCCTGCGGAAAGTAATGGACGTAACCGGACACGACACCAAAGGTGCCGAGGATGCCGACGAACAGCAACCAGTTGGAGAATTGCTTGCGCAGCATCCTGCGCGGTATTTCATGAAAGGCGACGTTACCCGGAAAACTGAGCGCGAAAGAGAGCGCGCAAAGTATCAGGTAGTGAGGACCCATGCGGTCATTGAAGTAAAGTGCGCTGCAAAGCAGCACGGAAACGATGATCGCAGGATCAAGAAATGCCTCGATCGCACTCGTCAGTGTGAAGCTGCTTCTACGAAGTACGTTCTGTCTGTCGATGGCCGCGAACATATGCATTATTCCTAGTCATTGCTGCTATGCAACATGCTTAGAGTATAGCATTGCGAGTTCTTGCACAGGTGTTGAAGGGGCGCTTTTGGCGCCGTGCTTGGCCTTTTCGGTAACGAAGTACCGGCACAGATGGGGTAAGTGCAGACGCGGCCAGTTGCTGGCCGCGATCCGCGTATTTCAGCTTGCCGCAGATGAACGATCTGCGGTGGTTCCGAACGTCAGGCTTTGTCGCCCATCCTGCGGCGGGCCACTGCGCCGATCAGTCCGAGACCGGCCAGCATCATTGCGTAGGTTCCCGGTTCCGGCACCGGCTGAGTGGTCACGGAAAAGGCGTACAGACCACCGTTTGGTCCGGTTGCGGTACCGGACACCTCAAAGTAGTAGTTGCCGGCTGCAAACGTGCCTGACCCATAGAGCGTGTCGGCCGTGCTCGCCGGATTCGCGTTCAGGTCGTAAAGCTCGATACCGCTGGACGTGAACAGGCTCGCGCTCAGTCCGGTGATGTTGTACCACGTTCCCAGGATCACGTTGGAGATCCAGCCGGCCGACTCGAGAGGGGTGGCAATCGAGAAGTTCCAGGTGTCGGTGAAGCTGGTTCCGGAAGCGAAGGTGCTGCTGAAGTCACTGAGGACCGTGCCCGGGGTGATCGTGCCCAAATCATAGACTGCGGCGCTGGCGCTACCTGCGAGGCTCAGTCCAAGAACGAGGGCTGCGACTGATTTTTTGAGCTTCATGAATAAAATCTCCTGATGGGGTTCGGGGGTATTAACGACCATCGTGCTGTTGGCGCCGTGCCATGAAGATCTGTTGATCACCAGTCAGCGCTGAGAGATGAAAAGCATGAACTGTGCCCAAGGTGAGGGCGTCTGGTACAAAGGTGATCGCGATCAGTTGCTTGTGCACTGCGGTAAGGTCCGTAAACGAATGTCATGCAGTGTCAAAGGTGGCGAAGTGTAAAATAATCCGACACATTGTTTTGATGCTGTGCAGTATGTTCATCGTGACTTGAGGGGGTGGCTCGTGCAGAATCCGGGAGAGTCTGCAGGCTGAAGATGTCACCAGGATGAAGGCTGTGCAGCGCACTCGAGAATGTAACAGGGGAGTCGATACACTCCGGAGCCATGGCAGATACGACAAGCAATTATCGAACCGGAGCTGTTCAGGTCGCAGCCTTCGCAGCGCTGGTCGTGGCGCATGCGCCGGCCTGGGCTGACGAGGCCGATGCGATCAACTTCGGTGTGTCGCAGACTGTCACCCGTGATGACAACCTCTATCGACTTGCAGATGGCGAGGAGCCGGAGGGCGGTGAGCGTGGCGACACCATCAGTGTGACGGCCGTTACGGCTGCATTCGACCGGGTTTACAGTCGTCAGCGCTTGCAGGCCGATCTCGCAGTCAGGCATTCAGCCTACGCGGTTCACGATGGGCTTGATTACAGCGCGCCCAGTCTCAGGCTGGCGTGGGACTGGCAGCTGGGCAACCACTGGAGCGGGGCGCTCAGTCACAGCTACAGCGAAGCGATGACTGACTTTGACGATACGGCTGGCTCAAACCAGACCATCAGTCGCAATGTGCGTACCGCCGCGAGCGCGAACTACTGGATTCATCCCGATTGGGCCGTAGGGGTTGGGGCTTCGCGGTTGAGCTACACCTATCTGGACAATGCCAGCCCGGAGTCGGAGCTCGATAGTCGGGATGTGGATGTGAACGTCACCTACCGTCCTTCCTCGGGTAATCGTGTGGTGTTTACCGCGCGCCAGACCGTCGGTCGCTACCCCAACCGAGCCGACATAACGGGCTCGATTCGCGATTACCAGCAGCGTGATGTGCGTGTTTCAGGTGACTGGCGATTGACCGGGGCGTTGCGCCTGTCAGGCTATTTCGGTGTCACCGACCGCAGTTATGACTCGGCGCCCAATCGGGACTTTCAGGGCTATACCGGGCGTCTCGCCCTGCAGTGGGTACCAACGGCCAAAACTGCAGTGACGCTTTCGTGGCGGCGGGAGATCGGTGCCGAAGAAGACCTGGCGGCGAATTATGCGGTTACGCGCGTTGTTTCCATTGCGCCAACGTGGGCGATCTCCGACAAACTCCGCCTCGGGGGCATCTTCGACGTCCGCACCCGCGATTACGGTGGTGACCCGGAGCTTGGCTACGATGGCCTTGTGGATGCGGGCGACTATCGAACAACGACCTATGGGTTCAATCTCAGTTACCAGGCGATGCGCGCGCTCAGCTTGAGTGTTGGTCTTAATCGGTCTCGACGGTCGTCTGCGGTGGCTGCCAGCGAATACAGGGCGACATCCATCTGGTTGTCCGGGAAGTTTGCCTTCTGAGGACTCGAGTCCGGTTCCAAGGTGGTGCATTTTTCTGCTTCATGCACCCTGCCAGTGCCTGATGGCATGTGCGGTGCGCGTGGATCGGTATTCTGCAGTGTGATGCCATCAGCTTGACGCGCTTTCATGATGTTGTTATGTTGCACTGCAAAACAAAGTGCGTACAGCATGCCTTTTTGGTGCGTGCTTCCCGACCGGTCAAGCGATCCTTCCCTTGAATACAGTTGCATTGCAGCACGATTTGGTCGTGTCGGCCCGAAGTTTGCTTTCAGTTTGCTGGAGGGCGTTGTGAAACATGATTCCGGAATGTGAAGTCTGTCATCGACGCTAAACGGCGGATTGTTATGCTGACGTTACGTGAGCGTTGTCAGTGTGAAGTTCGATAAGCCTGGTTTATTAAATCCGAGGTCAGCTAATGTTCCAACCCGTTCGAGTGGCGCCCTTGCTTGCCGTGATTGTCATCGGACTGCTGTCGGGCTGCGGCGCTGAAAAAAGCACCTCCAAGCCTGCGTCTCAGGTCGCCGCCAAAGTGAACAAGGAAGAGCTTTCCGTTCATCAGCTGAATGAACTGCTGATGCGCTCCGGAAATGTGCCCGCCGATCAGGTCAAGCAGGCCAGCGCAGCTGCGCTCGAGCGCCTCATCGATCAGGAGTTGCTGGTTCAGCAGGCGAAAGAGCGCAAGCTCGACCGAACGCCCAAGGTCATGCAGGCCATCGAGTCCGCGCGGCGCGAGATCCTGGCGCGGGCCTATGCCGACCAGGTGGCGGGTTTTGGCGTTCGTCCCAGCGCTTCGGAAGTCAGCGCGTTCTATGAGGCCAATCCGGGTCTCTTTGCCAAGCGTCGCATCTATGATCTCCGCGAACTCAGCATTCGCATTCCGGCTGAGCGCTACGCGGAGTTGCGGGATGCCGTCCGGGGGGCCAGCACGCCTGAGGAGGTGTCCCGGTGGCTGACCGAGAAAAGCATTCCGTTTACGGCCGGTGACGGCACGAAGCCTGCAGAGCAGTTGCCCATGGAAGTGCTCAACGGACTGGTGCAGCTTGAAACGGGGCAGGCAGCCGTCAGTCGCACGCCTTACGGTGCCCTGATTCTGTTTCTTGCCGGCTACCGTGATGAGCCGATCGATCGTGCGAAGGCCGAGCCCTTCATCGAGCAATATCTGCTCAATCAGGCCAAGGTCGAACTTGCCAAGGCCGAACTCAAGCGTCTGCGCGAGATCGCCAGGATTGAATACGTGGGCGAGTTTGCTACTGCCGCTGCTGCGGCCGATGACGGCGCAAAGGTTGCGGCGCCCGAAGCGCTGCCCGAGACCGCCCGGTCGATTGCCGGGTCGGGTTCTGCGCTGGAGAAGGGGGCTGCGGGTCTCAACTAGATTCCGCCCCATGGTGGGGCTCCCTGCAAGCCCCGATGCCGGAGCTGATGTGCCGGCGGTTTCAATACAACTGGTTCAAACCTTCCGAGCCGAGATACGAAAACTATGACCTCTTCTCCATCCCGTTTCCTCGCCACACTGCTGCTTCTCGTCTTCGGCTTCATTGGCGCGGCGTCGGCCGCGGCAGAGCGGGAGTATGTCCTCGGGCCCGGCGACATTGTGCGCATCACGGTATTCCAGAACCCTGACCTTACGACCGAGACCCGGGTGTCGGAAAATGGCACGCTCACCTTTCCCCTGATCGGCTCGATCGTCGTCGGTGGCCAGAGTACAACCAAGGCTGAGAACACCATCGCGACCCGCTTGCGCGAAGGCGGTTTCGTTCTCATGCCCCAGGTCAATGTCCTGCCGATGCAGATCCGTGGCAACCAGGTCGCGGTGCTCGGCCAGGTCAATCGTCCGGGCCGTTTCCCGATGGAAACGGCCAATCTGCGACTCACCGACATGCTCGCCATCGCCGGGGGTATCTCGCCCAATGGTGCAGATACGGTCGTCCTCGTGGGCGTCCGTGAAGGAAAGCAGATCCGCCGCGAAATCGACATCCCCGCACTCTTCATGAATGGCGATCTTGCAAACGACGCCGTCGTTTCCGGGGGCGACCTGATCTACGTTCATCGTGCCCCCGTGTTCTACATCTACGGCGAGGTTCAGCGTGCAGGCGCGTTTCGCCTCGAGCGCGGCATGAGCGTCATGCAGGGGCTGGCCGTGGGCGGCGGTACGACGGCGCGCGGCACCATTCGGGGGCTTCGAGTTCACCGCCGTGGCGCGGACGGCGTATTGAAAGTGATCGAGCCTGAACTCGACGACCTGCTCCAGGTAGATGACGTCATCTACGTGAAGGAAAGCCTGTTCTGACCAGGGGACCGCACATGACTTTTCAGCAATTCTTTCAGATTCTTCTGGCGCGGCGATGGACGGTGGTTGCCATTTTCGTGGGCGTCGTCGTGGTCGTGATGGGCGTCAGCCTCGCGTTGCCAAAGAAGTACACGGCCAACGCTTCCGTGGTCGTCGATGGCAGTCGCGGCGACCCGCTGCTTGCGTCGTCGTCATCCGGTCAGACCATGTCGGGCTACATTTCGACCCAGGTGGACATCATCGCGTCGAGCCGTGTGGCGCAGCAGGTTGTCTCCAGAACCGGCATGGATCGCCTGCCGGCTTTCCAGGAGCGCTGGCGGGAGGCTACTGATGGCGTCGGTTCGCTGCAGGCGTGGCTGGGCGATTCGTTGCGCAGGGGGCTCGATGTGCGGCCCTCCCGCGAAAGCAGCGTCATCTCAATCAGCTACACGGCAGCCGATCCGGAGTTTGCCGCAACCATCGCGAATGCCTTCGCCGAGGCCTATATCGAAACGACGCTGGAGCTCAAGGTCGAGCCGGCGAAGCAGTATGCAAGCTGGTTTAATGATCGTACGCAGGGTCTCCGCGACGAGGTCGAGATCGCGCGCAAGAAGCTCTCCGATTATCAGCAGGAGCACGGCATCGTGGCTTCGGACGAGCGGTTCGACGTCGAAAGTGCACGAATGGCCGAGCTGTCGAGTCAGCTTGTCACCGTGCAGGGTCAGAAGGTCGACAGCCGCTCGCGGAAAAGCCAGTCGGGCTCGGCCGAATCCCTTCCCGAAGTGGTTCAGAGCCCGCTGGTGTCGTCGCTCAAGGGCGATGTCGCACGTATCGAGGCACAGCGCGAACAGGTCATTGGCAGGCTCGGGCCCAACCATCCGGATCTGGCGAGAATCGATGCCGAACTGGCGTCGATGCGCCAGCGCGTTGCAATCGAAACTGAACGCATCGCACGCTCGCTGGGCACAAGCGAGCGCATCAGCATTGCGCGCGAGGCCGACATCGCGTCCGCGGTCGAGGCGCAGAAGGCCCGCCTGCTTGAACTCAAGGCGCACAGAGACCGTATCGCAGTGCTGCAGCGCGACGTCGAGAATGCACAGAATGCCTACGATCTGGTCACGAAGCGGCTGATGCAGACCAACCTCGAAAGTCAGACGCAACAGACCAACATCGCAGTGCTGACCTCGGCCACAGTCCCGTCGTCACCCTCCAGCCCCAGGCTGCTGCTGAACGCATTGCTTGCCTGCGTATTCGGCGCCGCTCTGGGTTGCGGTGTTGCGCTCCTGCTCGAACTGATCAACGCACGAATCCGCTCTGCTGACGACCTGTTCAACGAACTTGGGCTGCCCGTTCTCGGCTCCATCCCCCCCGATAACCCGGGCAGGAAAGGCTGGCGCTGGAGGACTGCAAATGCTGCCTGAAGCCCGAGAACTCGATTTCGCTGAAATCAGCAACGCCGCCGGCAGAGCCGCCGGGGCAGGAGAAGGCGCATGAACATGATCCATGACGCAAGCCAGCTGTTTGCCGGTAATGGAGCGCCCGCCGGGCGTTCCATCGGTGCGATTCTGATCGACACCGGACGTCTCAAGCCTGCGGACGCCGAACGCATCCTTCGCCTTCAGCGCGAACAGGGCATGATGTTCGGCGACGCCGCCAAAGCACTCGGACTTCTGAGTGAGGCCGACATCCAGTTTGCCCTGTCGCAGCAGTTCGACTACCCCTACCTGCAATCCGGTCAAAGCTCGGTCGCCACCGAAGTGGTTGCCGCCTATCAACCGTTTTCGCTCAAGGTCGAGGCGCTTCGTGCCCTGCGCAGCCAGCTCATGCTGCGCTGGTTCGACGTTGCGCACGAGCGCAAGACGCTCGCCATTGTCAGTCCCGACCGCCGTGAGGGTCGATCCTGGCTCGCCTCGAATCTGGCAGTCGTGTTCAGTCAGCTGGGCGAACGCACATTGCTGATCGACGCGGACCTTCGCAACCCTTCGCAGCACACCCTCTTCGGTATCGAGAATCGCACGGGACTTTCCACGCTGCTCTCCGGCAGAAGCAGCCCCGATGCGCTGCAGCGTATTCCCGAGCTGCTCGGGCTCTCGGTTCTGCCGGCAGGCTCAACCCCGCCCAACCCCCAGGAGCTTCTCGCCCGTCCGCTGCTGCCGCAACTGCTCACCCAGTTTGGCGAACAGTTCGATGTCATCATCCTCGATACGCCGCCCGGCAGCGAGTATGCAGATGGGCAGACCCTGTCCGCCCGCGCAGGGGCGGCGCTCATGGTCGCACGGCGCGATCAGACGGGCAGCCGGAACCTGCGGGCGTATGCAGACAGCCTGCGCCTTGGCGGTTGCACGGTCATCGGCTCGATTCTCAACAATCAATGAGGGCGATCTCTTGAACGCCCCCCACTCGCCGAGCGCATGCACATGTCGCGAGGGTGACGCCGGAGTGCAGAATGCCAACGCATGACATTCGCGCATACGCTTCGTGGCTCATCGCGCTCGGTGGCCTCTGCTTCATGTACGTCCCGATGGTCACTGATTTCTCGGCGGGGATATGGGCAACGGAAGAGCAGGTTCATGGCCCGATGGTGCTCGCCATATCAGTCTGGCTGATCTACCGGAAGTGGCCTGCATTCGCATCAAACGACGACCGTCCGGTGCCTGCACTCGGCTGGCCTCTGCTGGCGGGTGGGTGCGTCCTTTATATTCTCGGCCGCTCGCAGGGGTTTGAAGGTGCGCAGGCACTCTCCCTGCTCCCCGTACTGATTGGCACGGTTCTGCTCTTGCGAGGCGCAAACAGTCTCAAGCAGATCTGGTTCCCGGTCTTCTTCCTGTTCTTCCTGGTGCCGCTGCCTGGGCCCCTCGTGGAATCCCTGACCATGCCGATGAAGATTGCGGTGTCCTACGTCGCGGAGAACGCACTGTTCGCACTTGGTTACCCGATCGCCCGCGCTGGCGTCATTCTGCAGATCGGGCAGTACAAACTCCTCGTTGCCGATGCCTGTGCAGGTCTGCAGACACTGCTCGCGCTCGAATCGCTCGGCCTGCTCTATCTGAACGTGGTGAGGCACACCTCGCTTATGCGCAACATCACACTTGCGGTCCTGATCGTGCCGATATCCTTTACTGCGAATGTCATCAGGGTCATGGTGCTTACGCTGATTACCTATCATTTTGGTGACGAAGCTGGGCAGGGCTTTCTTCACGGCTTCGCCGGCATGGTGCTCTTCCTTTCGGCCCTGCTGATCATCATCTCTGTTGATGCGCTGTTGCGCGTAATGACCGGCCGTCGCAAGGTGGTTGCAGGGGTACCGGCATGAAGGCGCTCAGTTTGCCCGTAGCCATCGCACTTGCGGTGATCATGATGCTCTCGCTCGTCGTGGCCGAACATTTCAAGCCGGTCATCAAGCTCTCCGATCTGGGCACCAAACTCGATCTCGAAGCCGTGCTGCCGGATCGTTTCGAAGGGTGGCAACGTCTCGACAGCACGCCGGTCGAGGTCGTCAATCCGCAGGCAAGCGTGCTCCTGGACAAGCTCTATTCACAAGTGATTAATCGGATCTACATCAGTGAGGCCGGCGAGCGCGTCATGCTGTCAGTCGCATATGGCGAGGATCAGCGTGGGGAATTGGAGGCGCACAAGCCCGATTTCTGTTATCCCGCACAGGGCTTCACCGTGACATCCACGCAGGGCGGGCTGTTGCCCACTCCTTATGGAAATATACCGGTCGTTCGCATGGAAACCCGAGCTGGTTCACGCTTTGAGCCGCTCACTTACTGGACCACAGTAGGTGACGTTGCCATATCGAGTCTTTTTCAGCGGCGAATCGTAGAGCTCGAATATGGATTGAAAGGACTGATTCCGGATGGGCTGATCTTTCGCCTGTCCAGCATCGACCCTGACAGCGAACGTGCGTTTTCATTACAGGGTGATTTCCTTCAAAGCATGATTAGTCAGCTGAGAGTTCAGGATCGCGCACGTATCGCCGGGCTGAAGTATCAGTCGCGCAACTGAATACTACGGCCCTGTTCAGTTTGGGTGTGGTTTTTGGGATTGTTGTTAGCTTTGTGGTGTTTATTGCCTCCGGTGGCAACGGAGATAAACCTTTCAGAACTTGAAATTACCCTTGGAATCGCGGGGACTTGGCTTGTAGGTGTGGCGGTCCACCCAGCGCTCGGTTTTGCGCGGTTGAATGCACAACTTGTTAAGGCTGTTGGATAGGCTATTGAGTTACAACGCTATTTATTGCGTATGCATGTGGGAGTCTCTTGTGTGAACGATATTGTGAAGGCACGACCTCAGTCGATGGGTTTTAACGATCCCTTTGTGATTGTCGGCCTGTTTCTGATATCCCTTCAGTTTTTCCAAATCGGCCCAGCACAGTCGGGACAGCTGTGGGTGCTCGGCACGCTTGCGCTTGTCGTTCTCCGGGGGGGGCTCGCGCCGCGACTGCAGGAGGTATTGTGCTACGTGCTTTTCATGGCAACGGCGCTGGTGCTGACCTTTTTTTCGGATTACGACCGCGTGAAAGCGGTGGAGCAGGTGATCAAGTTCGCGATCGTCTATCCCGCCTGCTATCTGGTCGGGAGGACTCTAGGAAGCTATTATCAGTCACGTAAGATGCCATACGGGTATTTGTTCCTGTGGCTGTTTCTTGTCTTTCAGTTTCTGGTTCAGCACTTTGAGGTGCCCGTGTTGCATCAACATGTCCCGTTCATGCAAGGGGCGTTGCACGGCACATTCAAGGAACGCAACTGGCTTGCGGTTTTCTTCTTTCTAGGCGCCTACCTTCTCTTTCTCCGCTCGGATCGGAAGCCCAAATCAGCAGCATTGTTTGCGTCCGTATGTATCGTCGTCGCGCTATTGAGCGGATCAAAAACCATTCTGATTCCGTGTGGTGTCGTCTTGTTGCTGCAGTTCAAGGGAGGCGGGGTCTTGAAGTGGCTGGCAGTGGCAGCCGGTGCTGGATTGTTCTACTACCGTTTCGGCCCTGAATTGACCGGCGAATTGCTGCGTGTTCGTCTCGAGGAGGAGCGAGGGTTGGCCTTGGTTCAGGTGCTTGAACTCATCGAGCGCAATTTCGTTGGTTACGGATTTGGATTCGTGGAATCGTACTTTTCAACTTTCTGGATTGCTGTACGGGGGCTCGGCGCAGGAACGAACTCAGTGTTCAGCTCCCCTCTTGATTTGTTTGTGATTGCCGGCATTCCAGGGGTGTTGATGTGGATGATGTTCTTTGCAGGTGTGGGTTTGGGCAGAACGGCTGTGATCGTGCTGGCGCCCGTAGCCTTGTGGTCATTGGTCAACCCACTGCATCAGTCGGAGATCGTGTATCTGTTTTGTGGTTGGCTTGTTTCATATGCATTAGCTCAGCAGGCCTCAACGTTGCAGGCTGCTTCTGGAACGTCAACAGTTGGTCACGAGCGGTCTGTGAAAGGTGATCGACTGCTGAATGGGCGGTCTTTGGAGGCGCGCCATGGGTGATCAACGATGTGTAGCAAAGTATCAGGTCTTCTCGGACATGCGCTGGCCCGAAAAGACCGGCATCGGCAACGTCATGACCGCGATGATGGATGGATGTCCAAGTCATGCCGAAGTGGTTGATCTGGATGTCCAGGGCCGCATTGGCAGCCCGTTATCGCCATTGGCGGTTTCCCGCAGCTTGCGGGGGAAAGCGCTTGATGGCGGTGTGTTCTGGAGCGCCGGCTTCGTGCCGCCTTTGTGGTCGCCGGTGCCAAGCGTGGTGACCGTGCATGATCTGACCCACCTTCACTTCTACAGTCGCGCGCATGCGCTCTACTACCGACATTTCTTCCTGCCGCTCTACAGGCGCTGCGAGGCTGTGGTGTGCGTGTCAGATTACACACGGCGTGAGTTCATCGAGTGGTCGGGCATGCCGGCCGGTCGCGTTCACGTCGTCCTGAACGGGGTCAGCCCGCAGTTTTCCGCCAACACCGAAACGCTCGGGCTGCCCTACCGCTACGTGCTCTATCCGGGCAACCATCGCAGCTACAAGAACCTTGATCGGCTTGTCTGCGCCTACGCGCGCTCGGGCTTGCGTGACATGGATGTTCATCTCGTCATGACCGGCACCGAAAATGCCGAACTGATGAATCTCGCCCGGAATGAAGGCGTTGAAGCATATGTGCATTTTGCCGGACGCCTCGCCGATGTGGATCTGCCGCGCATTTACCGGGGGGCGGAAGCGATTGCCTTCGTCTCGCTCTATGAAGGTTTCGGCCTGCCGATCGTCGAGGCCATGGCTTCGGGTGTTCCGGTGCTGACCTCCAACGTATCTGCCATGCCCGAGGTCGCGGGCGACGCTGCGCTCATCGTCGATCCGTACTCCGTGGACGACATTGCCCGCGCGCTTCGCCAACTGATGGTCGAACCGGGTCTGAGAGCCGAGCTCGCGGGGCGCGGCCGGGAGCAGGTCAGGCGTTTTGATTGGAACGCGTCGGCGGATGCGCTGTGGAGCATTGTCGATGACGTGGTGAGTGCGGGCGGACGGTGTCTGCAAGGGGCGGTCTAGTGCAGTGCTTGAGAGGTGCGGAATGAATATCACACGAGTTAACCCGGTTATCGTCAACTTCCGTACGCCGGATCTGACATGCAAGTGCGTGGCTTCCATTCTTGAGCATGGGGTGGCCGCCGCCAAGGACATCATCGTCGTGGAGAACGGCTCTCCCGACGATTCCTTCGAGCAGCTGTCCGCCCGATTGCCGCCAGGCGTGCAGCTGATCCGGGCAACGCGCAATGGCGGCTTTGGCGCGGGGGTCAACCTGGGCGCGGCCGCGTGCTCGCTCGATTTCGTGCTGGTGCTCAATCCCGACACGTACTTCGAGGATGACAGCCTTGAGCGCGTTGTCCGCTACTTCGACGCACGCCCCGACGTCGGGCTGGTCGGGCTCGATCTGGTGTATCCGGGCGGCGAGCGCCAGCATTCGGCAAGGCGCTTCTACAGTCTGCTGGATGTTGCCGCCCGCCGCACACCACTGGGCAAGTACTGGCCTTTCAAGTCGCGCATGAAGCGGCACCTGATGCTGGATGCGTGGGCGCCGGGGCTGCCGTTTGAAGCCGAATGGGTCATGGGTACGGGCTTTCTTGTCCGGCGAGCGCTTTACGAGCGTGTAACGGGCATGGATGAAGCCTATTTCCTGTACATGGAAGACGTCGATCTTTGCGCGAGAGTGTGGCAGGCCGGGGAGAGAGTGGTGTGCTTTCCCGGCGCGCGCCTGGTTCACGACCACCAGCGCAGCAGTGCTGCCGGTCCTTTCAGTTGGGCTGGGCGAATGCACCTCAACAGCCTGATGCGGTTCCGGAGCAAGTTCCGTGTCCCCCTGCTGCGTCAACCGGGTATTGAAGGCCTGTGGAAGTAAGGATTCTCCCCATTCTGTGGGCGCTCGTCGCCCTGCTTGCCGGGTTGATGCTGTCGCCGCTTGCGCTGGCAGCTGAGCCCGGCGACGGTGCGCTGGTTATCGCCAATGGCGGCTTTGAGGCGGGCAAGTCGCCGTGGTGGGGCAAGGGCGACGTTGTCAGCGGCGGTGCCGCCGAGGGCAATGCCTCGATGCGGGTCACGGGCGGTTTCGTGGCCCAGGACAAGCGCGCCATCAAGGGGGGCAGTCGTTACCGGATCAGCATGCGTATTCGAGGTGAGAACGCACCCGCAGGCTCGGTTTTCGTTCAGCTGAGCTATCGGGGTGAGGGGGTCGATCAGGGCTGGGTTGGCCCGGCACGGGTGGCACTGGGCGGGCGAACCGAACCGGCACTTTTCGTGACCGGCGAGACATCCACCTGGCGCCCGCATTCGGTCGTTGTCGCAGCGCCTGAGGGCGCAAGCGAACTCCTGCTGTACCTGCGCAAGGTCAGCGGAACGAATGGCGCAGCCTATTTTGATGCGGTGAGGGTGGAGCCGACCACCGATCCGGTCGACACCGCGGCGACGCTGCGGCGTGATGAACTTGCGGCAGAACTGCTTGAGGCAGATGGTGCGACCCCAGTGCCTGTTGCCGGCGTCGCGGACCGTCCGCCGGCTCGCCAGACACCACCGCTGCTCACCCTTTCAGAGCCCGGCCGGAGCAACTACCGCATTCAGGTCGCCGTCGACGCAGACGCGGTGACCATGCACGCGGCTGGAGAGCTTGCCCGTTATCTGCAATTGATCACAGGCTCGGGCTTCCTGCCGCTGACATCGTCTGGCGATGGCAGCGCACAGCGTCTGATCGTCGTCGGGCAGGGCGCAAAGGCGATGGCCGCACTGGCGCCGGATCTGTCGTTCGAGGGCCTGGGCGAGGACGGCTTCCTTATCCGGACGGTTGGCGAACACATCCTCATTGCCGGCCAGACTTCGCGCGGGACGATGTACGGCGTTAACTGGTTTCTTGATCGCAAGCTCGGCGTAAAGTGGCTCAGCCCGACCTATGTGCATATCCCGCGCCAGACCAGACTTGCGATCGCGCCGGTAACCGAACGCCAGGTGCCGCGCTTCTCGTATCGCGAGGTGCTGAGTTCGGAGGGCGAGGACAAGCGCTTCCGTGCGCATAACCTGCTGAACGGAGAGTCGCACGGGCCCTCGTTTCAGCCCGGGCCGCCCGAGATCGATACCTGGGACCGGAGCTGGCGTGCCAAGGGGGGCGACGGCACGTTCTGGGCCTTGCTGGACAAGAAGAACAGCGAAAGACTGCATCCGGAATGGTTCGCGGGTGGGCAGGTCGCGATGATGAATCCCGACATGCGGCAGGCCATGGCCGAGGGCATCATCAAGCGTCTCAAGCAACACCCCGATTACCGCAGCATCTGGTTCGACATCCATGACATGGATTGGGGCTGGGACATGGACCCGGCGAGCCGCCGCTTTGCCGAGCAGCACGGCGGGTCTCCTGCCGCACCACGGCTGGACATGGTGATCGATGTTGCCGAGCGCGTCCGCAAACACATGCCGGGCGCCCGGTTTGCGTTCAATGCGTATCACTGGAGCTTTTCGCCGCCAGCCGGCATGCGTGTGCCCGACCACGTCATGGTTTTTCCGATGACGATTCATGTTGACTACCGCTACCCGCTCAATGAGGGCAGTAACCGGCAGTTGGGTGAAGATATCGCTGGCTGGAGCCGGATTGCGAAAAACGTGCTGGTGTGGGATCACATCACCAACTTCAGTGGCTTCCTGCAGCCGACACCGAATATCTACCCGATCGGAAAGAGCATCCGTTGGCTTGCAGGCTTGCCAAACGTGAACGGATATTTCGCAGAAGGTAGCTGGAACACACGTGGCGCTGAATTCGCCTCGCTCAGAGCGTGGTTGATAGCTCGCCTGTTGTGGAATCCGGATCAGGATGTGCGCGCGCTGGTTGCTGAGTTCTGCACGTACTACTACGGTGCTGCCGGTGCTCAGATCCTTGAATATATCGATCTGATGCATCAAGCGATCGACGAGCATGGTGACGTGCTCGCAGAGAAGTCGCATGTCGATCAGCGCATGTTTGGCGTGCGATTCATTGCGCTTGCTGACCGGCTGTTTGACGAGGCTGAGGTGGCCGTTGCCGGTGATCCGCAGCGGCTCAGTCATGTCCGTGCCGCACGAATGTCAGTTGACTACGTAGCACTGGTGAATCGTGCAGCGTTGAGTGCGATGGCGATGCGCGAGGGAGTGGAGTGGGACCCCGCCATGGAGGTGCGACAGGCACGGTTCTGGGCGGCGATATCAGCCGAAGGGGTGAAAGCGTACCGCCAGGACGGCTCGATCACAGCTTTGCGGGAACTGCTCGCCATTGAGCGACGGCCGCCACAAGCGCCGAGTGTCGTCCAGGGCTTGAAGTCGGCCGATTGGGTCGACTTTCAAGAGCTGTCTTTCAACCTTTACGGACGGGCACGCATTGTTCCCGACCCGCAGGCATCCGATGCTGCCGCAGCAAGGATTCCAGGCAACGAGCGCGCGTGGGCGATACACCTCAAGCTCGATCGGCTTCCAGGGGAGGGGCGTTGGGACTTGTATGCACGAGTTCGAATCGATGCTCCCAGTCAGTCTGGCCACGATTTTGCTGCCATCTTGGGGGCCTATCCGGGTTCGCGGGCCTCGACCCGACTCGATGCAGCAAGGCTTGGAGACGGAAATTACACCGAGATCCTGATTCCCGGTGGTCCTTTCGTAATGACGAAAGATCATGCGAAAGGAATTTACATTCAAGTTGGTCGAGGCGCTTCCACGGACGCCTTGCTGGTAGATCGCATCTTTGCACTCCGTCACGGTACTCGCGCGGAGAACGGGCTGGGTAAGGCTGCAAGTGAATAACATCGCTCCGGGGCGCGCGATATCCATGCATGGCGTTTTGTTGCAAGAAAAAGGAATTTGACTATGAAAGTTGCGATCGTTTCGAATATTCCAGTGTTCCCGACCGTCGAAGGTAATCGCAGTCGGGTACTTAATCTGGCGAGAGCCATCAAGGCTATCGGTCATACGACGCATTTCATATACCTTCCCTCGCGAACCAATGCGGGCACTGATATTGACGTGAGTGCTCATGTGAGCGAATTCGGGGTCAAGCAGTTTAGTCCGCTTTATCGTGGTGGGATAAAAAAGCTTAGGTATAACGTTAAACGCGCAACCTTGACCGCAGGTCGAAAGATCAAGGCGAAACTAGGCGCAGCTGGCGCATACTATTTTGAACTTGATGAGCTTTACTACGACGGATTTACTGATCAACTGAGGGCGCTTCAGAAATCGCACAGCTTCGATGCCGTTTTTGTGGAGTATGTCTTTCAGTCACGTGCATTCTCGGCTTTTCCAGATCAGATTATCAAAGTCCTCGACACTCATGACTCGTTCGCCGATAGACATATTGGGTTTGTTGGTAGTGACAAGAAGCCCGATTACTGGATTTCGCTAACGCCAGAGGATGAATGCAAGGGTTTTCGCCGGGCGGATGTGGTGGTCGCAATTCAGGAGCCGGAGGCTAAGGAGTTCGAGGCTCGATTGGGCAATGATGCTCCTCCCGTCAGAGTCGTAAGTCACTTCTTGGACCTAAGTCGGCCGGTCGAGAGTTATCGTCCTGGTGGCGCCACGTTCGTAGGATCGGCTAGTAGCCCTAACGTAAATTCTATTACGTACTTTATCGACAGGGTCTTGCCTCTGGTGGTTAAGGCTGTTCCTGACTTTCTGCTCTATGTTGCGGGAACCGTTTGCAAGCACATCCCTGATTACCCCAACGTGGTGAAACTCGGCCGAGTTCCTCACATGGTGGATGCATTTTCCCATGCGCCACTCTCTGTCAATCCGATGCTGCTGGGAACCGGGATCAATATCAAGCTGCTTGAGGCCATGGCTACAGCGGTGCATACGGTATGCACTGAAACCGGCAGTCGCGGTCTCGGCACGGGGTTTGGCGATGGCGTGACCATTGTTCCTGACAACGATGCAAGAGCGTTTGCCGATGCGGTGATCCGGTTTGCGATGAGTCCGGACGAGCGAGAGCGTGCGGGGCGTGAAGCCTTCCACGCGGCGCAGCGGTGGAATCAGGCACAGGTCGATGCCCTTCGAACAATTCTTCGAACGAGCCAGTCTGTGCCAGAAAACGGTGAAACGGTTCCCTCCCCAGCATTGGCCTCGTGACGAAAACTGGATGTACGAGAGTGCATTGGATTTGATGTGATTTTTCAGAAAATTGTTCTTAGGCGGACTTGAAAATGCGTATCTCATTGGTGGTTGCAACCATGGATCGTCCGGATTTGTTGCGACGGTTGCTTGACTCGCTTGTCATTCAGACCCGCTTGCCCGACCAGGTGATCTTGGTTGACCAGAGTCGTGACGACCTTTCCGAGGCGGTGGCGGCGGAGTTTTCAGAACGCTTGAATCTACTGGTTTTACGGGCTCCTCCCCGAGGGGCGCCCGCTGCGAGGAACATCGGCCTGAGGCATGTCGATGGTGATGTGATCGGATTTCCCGATGATGACTGCTGGTATCCGGTGGGAGCTGTCGAGAGGGTTCATGGCGAGTTTTCGAAGGATGATCATCTCGATATTTTTTCGGGCATGAGCTTCAACGAAAAGGGGGTTCCGTCGCAGGGGCGATGGGCAACCGTTCGCCAAACGATCGACCGGTACAGCGCTTGGGTTACGCAGACTCAGTACACGACCTTCTATCGGAAAGCCGTGTTCGAAAAGGTTGGGAATTTCCGTGAGGAACTCGGCACCGGCGCCGGTACGCTCTGGGGGTCTGGCGAGGAAACCGAATTCATGATCAGGTCGGTGGATCGAGGGTGTCATGCGGTCTACGACCCGAGCTTTTACATTCATCATCCAGAGCCCCTGAGTCAGTTCGATGCCAAGACGTTCTCGCGTGGACGCTCCTACAACATGGGGTTCGGTCGCGTGATGAAACTTGCCGGATACCCGATTTGGTTCGTCGGCTATATGGCTTTGCGGCCTCTTGTAGGGGCGGTCGTATCTTTGGCCAAGGGGAGTTTCGGGCGTTCTCGCTACCAGCTGATTGCCTCTTACTTCCGGCTGCGCGGATGGCTTTACAGGCTGTGAGTCCGCAATCCTTGTGGCAGCAAGACAGCGACTGAACAGTAAATTGTGATGGAATATTGGAGCTGGGACATGGCGATCAAGACGGTAATTCTTTCTGGTGGTTCCGGCACGCGGCTGTGGCCCGCGTCGCGTGAGTCCTATCCCAAGCAGTTGCTGCCGCTGACCAGCGATCACTCGCTGCTGCAGGAAACCGTGGTGCGGCTCAATGGCTACGCGGGCGGCGAGGTGGACGCACAGCCGCTGGTGGTGAGCAACGAGGAATACCGTTTCATCATCGCCGAACAGATGCGCCAGGTGGGCGTGCGCTCGGCGCAGATCGTGCTCGAGCCGGTGGGCCGCAACACGGCGCCGGCGCTGTCGCTGGCGGGGCTTGCCGCGACGGCCGAGGGCAAGGACCCGGTGCTGCTGGTGATGCCGGCCGACCATGTGATCGTCGATGTGCCCGCGTTCCAGAAGGCCATTGCCGAAGGGGCGGCGCAGGCCGAGGCCGGTCGCCTGGTGACCTTCGGCATCGTGCCCGATCGCGCCGAAACCGGTTACGGCTATATCCGCGTCGGCCCGCTGGCGGGTGACACCGACACCGCCCGCGTGCTGGCCGAGTTCGTCGAAAAGCCGGATGCCGACACCGCCACCCGCTACGTCGAGAGCGGCGAATATTTCTGGAACAGCGGCATCTTCATGATGAAGGGCTCGGTGTGGCTGAAGGCGATGGCGCATTTCCGCCCCGATATCAGTGCAGCCTGCGATGCGGCGTTTGCAGGGCGCTCGGTGGATGCCGACTTCCTGCGTGTGGACAAGGCCGCGTTTGTCGCCTGCCCGTCGGATTCAATCGACTACGCCGTAATGGAAAAGCTGGGCACTGCGCCCGAACTTGGCCAGGGCGTGGTGGTGCCGCTGTCGGCCGGGTGGTCGGACGTGGGCGCGTGGGACGCGCTGTGGGCGGTGTCGGAGAAGGATGGCGACGGCAACAGCGGGCGTGGCGAAGTGATGTTCGAATCCAGCCGCAACACCCTGGTGCACGCCACGCACCGCATGGTGGCGGCGGTGGGCTGCGACGACATGGTGGTGGTGGAAACCGCCGATGCGGTGATGGTGGCGCACAAGAGCCGCACCCAGGACGTGAAGAAAATCGTGGAACGGCTCAAGGCCGAGGGCAAGAGCCTGACGCGCAGCCACCGCAAGGTGTATCGCCCGTGGGGCTGGTACGACTCGATCGACTTCGGCGAGCGCTTTCAGGTCAAGCGCATCGTGGTGAATCCGGGCGCGACGCTGAGCCTGCAGATGCACCATCACCGCGCCGAGCACTGGATCGTGGTGAAGGGCACGGCTGAGGTCACCAACGGCGAGCGTACCTTCCTGCTGGGCGAGAACGAATCCACCTACATCCCGCTGGGTCACACTCACCGCCTGGCGAATCCCGGCAAGGTGCCGCTGGAGATCATCGAGGTACAGTCGGGCAGCTACCTGGGTGAGGACGATATCGTGCGCTTCGAGGATACATATGGACGAGTTGTGGGCTAGTGCTTGGCGAAGTCGATGGTCGCCTTGCACGCTTGAGGTCCGGCGTCGGGCGATCCGCATCACGTGTGCGAATGCACTGACATCTGAGGCGGCAAGCTGAGCATCCAGGCATTGTTGCTCGCTGCCCCGGAAGAAATACGGGTATTGGCTTATGGTAATCCAAAGGCTGGATCCCCAGCTAAGTTAGGCCTGGCTGCAGGTATTTTCGACAGGATCGATCGTAATGAAGCATATAGGAATTTTGAATTTACCCCGGGATGGAAACTACGGTGGAATGCTACAGGCTGTCGCGCTGCATAGTTTCCTGAATGAGAAGGGGTATAGAGTTACATCGATCGGTAATGACGGGCCGCAGGGAAGGCGTCTTAATCCGGCACTAAAGAAGGTGATCGTAACCTTGCTTGAAAGAGTTCCGGGGCAGAATTTTAACGGAATTCGGGAGCGATACGAAAAGACTTCAAGGCATGAGAAATTCCTGAGTGAATATATCGTCCGCCAAACTCGAAAGGCCTGCTCCGAGGCCGAGTTTAGACGAGCTGCAAGCAGAGAAAAATTCGATGCCGTGATCGTTGGGAGTGATCAGGTCTGGAGGTGGGACTACATTTCGTATGATCCGTCCAGGTATTTTTTGAGCTTTGTTGATTCCATGCACACTCGAAAAATCGCCTATGCGGCGTCATTCGGTATGGATCATTGGCAGGCTCCGGACATGATCGAGGAAATAAAGCCCCTGCTTGCGGATTTTCATGCCGTATCGACGCGAGAGCAGAGTGGCGTGCCGATATGTGAAGCCTTGGGGCGTACGGATTGTCGCCATGTCCTGGATCCCACTCTGCTAGTGGATGCGAGTTTATACGACAGGATTACTGTCCCGCAGTCCAAGGAAGTCTCAGGGACGAAGCGCATGCTTACGTACATCCTTGACCGCGCCAAGGATAAGTCACAGTTGGTTGGGGACGCCCGTGAGATGCTCGGCAAGCATTATGTCCTGCGAGAACTTGGGTTGCAATCCGATGCATCGGTTTCAGAGTGGGTAAGCGAGTTCAAACATGCCGACTTTATTGTTACCGACTCCTTTCACGGGACTGTTTTTGCAATCATCTTCAGGAAGAATTTCATCGCTCTTGGGAATTCCGGTCGGGGACTTTCACGTTTTACGTCCTTACTTGGGGGGTTCAACCTGGAGTCCAGGCTGCTGCTGAATGAATACGACGACAAAAGCAGGCTGCAAGAGCTCATCGGTACGGCAGTCGACTACTCAACTGTCGATGACGTTTTGCCGAAGCTTCAGAGCGATTCAGCAGATTTTTTGCTTGGAGCGATAGAGGAATGATTCAGTTTACAGTTTGTGTATCTAGGTTAAATTATTGGAATATGAATTTGGTTGAAGTTTAAATTTCGCGGATGCTCGGAACTGCTATCTAAATATTAGATTTACAGGGTTGCCTTTTTGCATAATGTGCAATGGGTTCGATAAACTCGATGAGAACATAAGCGTGTATTCAGACAATAAGTTGATTCTTCAGATCATCTCCCTCATGAAGCAACATGGCATCTTGAGTGTCGTGATTTCGCCGGGTAGCCGACACTATCCGCTGGTGCGGTCCCTGGAGCGGGATCCGGATTTTTCGCTATATTCTGTTGTAGATGAACGCAGTGCAGCCTTCTTCGCTCTCGGTTTGATTCAGAATTCTGGTGCCCCGGTCGCGGTTTGCTGCACCTCGGGCACGTCGGCGATCAATTATGGGTCTGCTGTGGTGGAAGCCTTCTATCAAGGGTTGCCGCTCGTGGTATTGACGGCGGATCGCCTTCCAGAGCTTCTCAATCAGAAGGAAGAGCAGATGTTCCTTCAGAAGGATGTCTATGACGGCTTTATTCGCTATCAGGGGCAACTGCCGGAGGTTAAGGACGGGCTTTCGGAGTGGTACTGCAATCGGGTGATCAACGAAGCCTTCCTCGAACTTGACCACCACGGTCGCGGACCGGTGCATCTCAACTTTCCTGTGGAAAGTCATCACACCGACAAGTTCTCTACCGAGAGCCTTCCCAAGGTGCGCAAGATTTCTCGCGTTCGCGGCGATGATGATCCAGAGATCTGGCAGCGATATGCGAGTTGGCTCTCGGGGCGCAAGATCATGATCGTCTGGGGGCAGTCGGCACCGACGGACGAAGCGCTAAGCCGGGCGGTCGAGCGTTTCATCGAGCGCTTCGATTGTGTGATCCTGGCGGACAAACTGTCCAACTGCCACACCTCGCGCACCATTGAAACGGCCTATCTTGCATTGCGCTCGATGACGCTGGAGCAGACTACTGAATTGGCTCCTGACGTTGTCATCACACTCTTCGGAAACTACACGTTCAACGGAGAGCTTAAAGGGTATCTCTCCTCGACTGGCAGACCCTTCGAAGTATGGGATCTTGGAACCAGTCGCGTCTCCGACCCTTTCCGACGACTGTCGACCGTCTTTGAGGTTCGGGAGCGCTTCTTCTTCGAGAAGATGTGTGAGCAGGCCGAGCAGCAGGGCGGAATGGATTATTACGAGGCTTGGTCCGAGGTTGATGGCGCTATCGAAGAGCCGCAAGTAGATTTTGGCGAAATTCATGCCGTAGGTCAGTTGGTTCGAAAGCTACCGAAGAATGCGCAATTGCATATCGCGAACAGCCTTCCGATCCGCATGGTGCACCTGTTCCGTTCGGACCCATCGGTCACGGCCTATTGCAACCGAGGTGTAAACGGAATTGACGGCTGCATGTCCGCTGCGGTGGGTTTCGCCGCTGCGACGTCCGATCCTGTCTACCTGGTCATCGGCGACCTTACCTTCTTCTACGATATGAACGCCCTGTGGAACCGGCATCTGTCGAAGAATCTGCGCATTCTGATGCTCAACAACGAGGGTGGTGGGGTCATGCATATGCCGCTGAGCGAGGGACTGGCGCCGCAGTTGTCGCGCCACATCTCGGCAGGACATGCGACCTCGGCAAAGGGCTGGGTGGAGTCGGTGGGTTTCCGCTATCTGGCGGCGACGACGCGCGAGGAATGCGACGCCGCAATTGACGTTTTAACCAATCCTGCGGAGTCTGGCCCGATCCTGGTCGAGGTCTTCAGTGTCAAGGAGGACGACGTCCGCCAGTTAAAGACCTATCTGCAGGAGCTGGACAAGCTTACCTTCGGCGATAGAGTGCGGCGCCGACTCAGACGCAAACTGCCCAAACTGTTCCGTTGATACTGAGCTGAATGAATGGAACATCATGGCCGCAGAATTGCCAGGAACACACTGGCGCTCTATTTTCGTACGCTCCTGACGACGGTTGTTGCACTCTATACCTCGAGGGTCATCCTCGAGGCCTTGGGGGTCAGCGATTTCGGTTTGTTCAGCCTGGTTGGCGGGCTCATGGTCCTGATGGGGTTCTTGAACGCTGCGATGACGGCCGCCACGCAGCGCTTCCTGAACTTCGAGAAAGGACGGTCAGGTACGTCGGACGATGTGCAGCGCGTCTTCGCCACGAGTCTTTTCATCCATCTGATGCTGGCGGTGGTCATTCTGCTCATTGCGGAGACGCTGGGGCTGTGGTTCCTGAATACACAGTTGAATATTGCACCAGACCGGATGGACGCCGCGAATTGGGTCTATCAGTGTGCCTTGCTGGCTTTCCTGGTCAATGTCGTCACGGCACCCTTTAACGCAGCGATTATTGCCAATGAGCGGATGGCCGCATTCGCATACGTCAGTATTGTGGATGTGGGACTTAGGCTGGCTGTCGCCTATGCGCTTTTCAGGGTTTCTGGAGACCGGTTGCAGGTCTATGCCGTGTTGATGTTGGTGGTTGCAGCGCTCGTCGCAGGTGTTTATGGCTGGTATGCGCGCCGGAACTTTTCGGAATGCCATACGCGCCCTGCTCGTGACCCCCGTCTGTTTCGCGAAATATTGTCCTTTTCGTCCTGGAGCATTCTCAGCAATCTCTCGGTCGTGCTGCGCCTGCAGGGGACGAATGTTATTTTGAACCTGATCTTCGGCACGCTGGTCAATGCAGCCTTCGGGCTCGCTCTTCAGGTGAGCAACGCGTTACAGAGTTTCACGAGCAGCTTCATCCAGGCGCTTAATCCGCAAATCGTCAAGACGTACGCAGCGGGCGATCTTGCGCAGATGCATACTCTGGTGCTGAAGGGCGCCCGCCTTGCGTTTTTCCTGGTGCTATTGATGGTCCTGCCGGTACTGATCGAAGCCGAGGCCCTGCTCGGAATCTGGCTCTCGACTGTACCTGAGCATACTGTCGTCTTCATTCAGTTGGTCCTGATTCAAGCATTGGTCGAGAGCTTCGCGGGCGTGACTGGAACGGCTCAGGCGGCGACGGGAAAGGTCAGGACATATCACCTGACGGTCAGCACCATCGGCATGACGAATTTACCCATCAGTTATGTCTTCCTGAGCCAGGGGTTCGCCCCTGAGATTGTCTTTGTCGTCGCCATTGTCCTGTCGGCGCTGATAGCGGTTGCCCGACTGTACTTTCTGCGGCATTCGATCGCTCTTCCGATGATGCTCTTTGCGCGGGATGTGGGGCTGCGCTGCGGTGCTGTTCTGATGCTAGCGCCTCTTGCTCCGCTGGCCGTGAAATACCATGCGCCCGAGACGCTCTTTGGCATTTTTCTTGTTTGTGCCGTTGCAGGAATCTCGGTTGTCGCGGCGGTTGCCGTGATCGGATTGCATCGCGATGAGCGTCGGATAGTCCTCGACATATTCGCCCGCCGTTTTGGCAAGCCAAGTTAAAGGATACTCAGTCATGAGGTTGCTTAAGAAATTTGTTCCTGGTCGCGTCCGTAATAAATTACGTTCGCTGCGTGACGGGTTGGCCCCGCGGATTCCGGTTACCGTCCCCTACGAGATACGGGTTGCGGATGGCTGTGTGCTGCAGAACCAGGTCGCGATCGTCACGGGCGGAAGCGGATCCATCGGGCGGAGTATTGCGTGCTGCCTTGCAGCCGAAGGGGCTATCGTCTATGTCTGCGGTATGAGTCCGGACAAAATCAACTCTGTTGTTACCGAGATTGTCGGTTTAGGGGGTAAAGCCTATCCGCAGCGCCTAGACGTTACGGATGAGGCTGATATTGTGCGGACTTTCGCGGAGGTCACCGCACGTCACGGCCGACTCGATATCATGGTTCATAGCGCAGGGGGGAGCGCACGCGACGAGTACTCCTCGTTGATCGGGCAGAAGACAGAGGTCATCGACCAAGTCTTGAACGTGAACTTGAGGGGGGCAATCCTGTGCTGCCGGGAGGCGGCCAAGGCGATGGTGCCGTCCAAGACCGGTCGGATCATCAATATCTCCAGTGTCTTGGGCGTGCAAGGCAAGGCCAATTTCGCCGAGTATGCGGCTTCAAAGGGCGGGGTGATCGCCTTTACCAAGTCCATCGCAATGGAACTGGGACCGTTCGGAATTACGGCAAACTGCGTTTCGCCGGGGATTGTCCAGCGTGGCGAGATCAGCGCTTCGGAGCTTGAGCAACTGAGCAAGACGAACTGGTTGAGTGGTTACGGTAAGCCTGAGGATATTGGCGAGATGGTGGCTTATCTTGCCTCTCCCCGGGCCAACTTTATTACCGGGCAGAATTTCATCGTCGATGGTGGCAGGTCTCTTGGGCTGAAGGGCGATTGATTTTTCGCTCTCTTGAGTGCTACCGGGTTCAACTAATACGTAAAAGGGAGATTGATCATGGCAAAGGGAATGATTCTGGCTGCAGGCCAGGGAACGCGGGTTCGCCCGCTGACGAAGAACCTGCCCAAACCGATGGTGCCGATTCTGAACAAGCCGGTGCTCGAATATCTGATCGAGCACCTGGCCAGGTACGGCATCCGCGAGATCATGATCAACGTGGCGTTCAATCACTACAAGATCGAAAACTACTTTGGCGACGGGCATCGCTGGGGCGTAGAGATCGGCTATTCCTACGAGGGCAAGCGCGAGCACGGTGACATTGTGCCCAAGGCCATGGGGTCGGCCGGTGGCATGCGGAAGATCCAGGACTTCGGTGGCTTCTTCGACGAAACCACCTTGGTGATGTGCGGGGACGCAATCGTCGATCTGGATATTGGCGCGGCGCTGGACGAGCACCGTCACAAGGGCGCGATGGCGAGCGTGGTAGCACTGGATGTGCCGCGTGAGCAGGTTAAGAACTACGGTGTGGTCGTGACCGACGATGAAGGCAGGATCAAGGCCTTCCAGGAAAAGCCGTCGCCCGAAGAGGCCCTGTCCACCCTCGCCAGTACCGGCATCTACATCTTTGAGCCCAAGGTGATCGACATGATTCCGCCGGGGCGCGAGTTTGATATCGGCAGCGAGCTGTTTCCGTTGCTGGTCGAACAGGACGTGCCGTTCTATGCGCAGAAGCGCTTCTTCAACTGGATCGACATCGGTCGTCTGACCGACTACTGGGAAGTGCTGCAGCGCGTACTGCGTGGCGAGGTGGCGCAGATGGAAATGCCCGGTCGCGAGATCAAGCCGGGTGTGTGGGTGGGTCTGAACACGTCGATTGCGTGGGACAGCGTGACGATTGTGGGGCCATGCTATATCGGTTCGAACGTGCGCATTGAGCCGGGTGTTTCGGTGATTGGTCCCACGTGGATCGGCCGTGGCTGCCACCTGCGCGCGGGTTCGCGCGTTGAGCGCAGTGTGCTGTTCGACTACACGCGGCTGGGAGAAAGTCAGACGGTGGAAGAGAAGATCCTCTCCTTTCAGTACTGCGTTGATCGAAGTGGCAACGCCACCTATGTTGGGGACGATTCCATCGAACTGCGCTGGGGGGATGCGCGGGGCTGATCGTTGCGCGCCTGACATGATAAAGACCGCCGCGGCGGTCTTTTTTTGTGCGTGCTGTACGCGCTGATGCGGGTGTTTCTTTGCCCTTGGCGCACTCAAATGCTGTGGGGATCAGGGCTCAGCGGCGCGATCTGTCAGGCCTGCCTGAGCCTGCGAAGTGTGCCCAGACCGGCAACGCCGATGCCAAGCAGTGCCAGCGTGGTGGGTTCCGGCACCTGAGTGCTGCTGACCTGAAGCTGGTTTACCGAGAAGTCGCCCGCCAGCAGGTTGGGTGTGCTTCCGACTGCGCTGTTGATGGCTGCAAGTGCGACGCCGAAGCCGGGCCAGGTCGTGGCCGTCTCGCTGATCTCGAGATCGAAGCCGTCCTGAAACAGGCTGTACAGTACGTCGATCGAGCCTGCGCCGTTCGACGGCATCGCCATGCCGGTCAGTGCGTACAGCGTGGCCTGGATCTCAGGCGCGATCTGTTCATCATAGGTAAGCCTGAAGGTTCCGGAGCCGATTGCCACACCGTCATTTGCACCTGGGGTGCCGGGCTGGAAGGCGAACGTGCGTACGCCGGTATCTGCAACGCCGGACAGCACGGCGGTAAAGATGTTGGCAATGGCGGGAATGCTGAAGGCGACATCCCACGGCGCAGACAGGGCCGGGTTCGAACCCGGCAAGAGGTTCAGCAGCAGGCTGCCGCTGATGGCGGTCGTGTGGCTGCCGGCGGGCGGGGTGTACAGGTTAACGGTGCCGTCGAGGTCACGGACGTTGATGTTGTAGGTACTCGGGTTTGCGTCCTGGAAGCCTGAGGCACTGAAGGCGCCGGTCAGGTTGTCGGTCATGGTGTAGACCAGGGCGAAGGAAGGGGTGGCGACCGCAGACAGTACGGCAGCAGTGGCGAGCAGGGGCAGGGTTTTCATGGGCGTGTATTTGGGTCGGGAGGGAAGGGGGGCGGGCTGACAACGCTGATTTCAGCTTGCTGGTCGTCATTCGGCGCGAACCTGAAAATGACATGCGGAATCTGAGTTCAGTCTCGGAAGGATATCCGCGGATATTTTCAGGATTGTGAATCCCTGAGCGGGGACGCCTGTATCTGGCGCCGCGCAGGGGCGTTCGCGAGAGATACCCGGTTCTCCAGGCCGGCTGAGTTCGCATTCTGCGGGCCGCAGGCTGATGACGCCGCGCGGGTTCAGGGACTGAACTGAAGGCTTGTCCGATCCAAACGAAAAAAGACCGCCGCAGCGGTCTTTTCTTAATGCCGTGCGCCCCGATGGGCGCTGTGCCTTGCGTCCGTTCAGGCCTTGCGACGCTTCGACAGACCCAGGCCGAGCAGGCCAAGGCCGATGAGGGCCGCGGTGCCGGGTTCGGGTACGTCATTGGTGGTGCTTGTGCTGATGCGCAGGGCCTCGCTCCAGGTGGTGGAGAGCTGGAGGCCGTCGATCAGCAGCACGTCGCCGCTGTCGAGGTTGACCGAGCGGAAGCCGACGTAGTTGATCTGCGACAGGCCGGTGTTGCCGGTCATGACGGCGTCGGGCGTGCTCAAGTCCGCAAACATCGGGTCGAGCCACATCGAGAAGCTCGTGTAGTTGCCCGGTGCGGTGCGGGAGAGCAGGCCGACGATGTGATAGGTGATGTCGTTGGTGGTGCCGATGTTGCTGCTGGCTGCGAAAGCGCCATTCGTGCCGTTGGTGCGGACGAAGACGTCGTTGGTGCCGCTGCCGTCGGCCTTGATGCCGATGTTCGGACGGTTCGTGTGATCGCCCGTGCTGGCGGTATCGAGCCACAGGCCCAGGAAGTCATTTGCAGACAGAACACCGGCGTCGAGCTGGATGTAGAAATCCACGAAGAGGCTGTTGCCGGAAAAGGCCGAGCTGAGCTGGCGGTAGGCGGCATTGTTGTTGTTGCCGGTCACCTGCAGGGCGTTGCTGCCGCCGAGTGAGGTGCTCGGGGTAACGACCTGTGTGACGCCGGTGTTGGCAGACCATGCACCGGCCCAGCCGCTGCCGCCGTTCTGGCCTGCGACTTCGCCTGTGGCGTAGTCGAAGTTGTCGCTGGCGATGATGGCTGCCATCGAGAGCGGCGTAAAGGCGCAGAGTGCGAGGGCGGCTGCGATTTTCTGGAATGTCATGAGATTTCACTCACTATGTTGCGGTTATGTCGAATTCGACAGTTCGGACATAGATAGCAAAAATCGTTCCATATTTTGGTTTTTTGGAGAATTGCCAACGAATCAAGTGTTTGCTGGCGGGTGCCCTTGAGTCGCCTTCCTGATGCCTTGCTGCGTGTAAAAAAATCCGACAGTTATCGGGTTGGTGGTGCGCTGCAGCATATGCCTGACTGGTCGTGATGCGCCGCATTCCGTACTTGTTCAGAGAAATGCAGGGCCTGTGAGAAATTGCATTGCAGTGCAGCAAGAATCTGCAATGATTGAGTCTCGAATCCATCCTCCCTTCTTGAGAGAACGCCATGACACTTGCCATCCTGCCCAAGCGTCTGTCTGCTGCACTCCTGTTGTCGCTGTCGACGATTGCATCCGCCTCGGTCGTCGAGGCTTCGTCTACAGATATCGGTTTTTTAAGTATTACTAATAATTCTGGTATTAGCAGTAGTTTTGAATCCGGATTGTCACTTTCTTTGAGTGACCTGGGGGGGGCGGTTTCCTTTGTGTTCGGCAACACGGTTGGTGATGGTTCGATCGCCAACGTGTACTTCGATGGCCTTGGTCTGCTCAACTTCTCGTCAGCGACGGTTCTGTCGTCCTCCGGGGTGAGTTTTTCGCTGGGTGGAAGCCCGAGCAACGTTCCGTCGGGCAATACGGTGAGTTTTTCATCCGATTTCTCCGTGAGCGCAGCCAATCCGAAACCGTCAAACGGTGTGAATACGGGGGAGACGCTCACGGTGAGCTTCGATCTCACGAGCGGCACGAGTTTCTCGGATGTGGTATCTGGCATCAGTTCGGGAGATCTGCGTGTTGGCCTGCATGTGATTTCGCTCGGCAGCAATAGCGAGAGTTTCGTCAGCACGCTGCGAACCGATACCAGTGTGACTGCTGTGCCCGAGCCCGAGACCTACGCGATGATGCTTGCCGGTCTCGGCCTGCTGGGCACCATTGCACGCCGGCGCAATCGGTAGGCTTGCGTGGGGGGCGGTGCATGACGCTTCAGTTTGCGTGTCGCACCGCCCGGTCTTGGTGTACGTGCGTGCAGCTGCCGGTTTCTGCATATGCTGATTGTGTATTGATCGCAGTATTCGCAGCCTCTAGAATGCCGCGATGCATGCAAACATCATTCATCACGGCGCCTTCAGAGGCGTAACCGGGTCGTGCCATCAGCTGTTCATTGACGATGCGCGCAGCCTGCTGATTGATTGCGGTCTGTTCCAGGGGGCGGAAACAGCGCCGGATGGCCTGTCCGGCGCGGGGCAGCCGGACATCCCGTTTGCGGTAGATGGTATTCAGGCGCTGGTCGCCACCCATGTGCACATCGACCACGTTGGCCGTATTCCCTGGTTGCTGGCGGCAGGCTTCAAGGGGCCGATCCTGTGCAGCGAGCCTTCGGCGCGATTGCTGCCGGTGGTGCTGGCCGATGCGTTCCAACTGGGTATCAGCCGTGACCGGCAACTGGTCGAGCGCTATCTCAAACTGCTGGAGTCCCGCATCCGGCCGCTGCCCTGGCGCACCTGGTACACAGTGTTCAGCAGTTCGCAGGCCAGTTGCCGCATCCGTCTGCAACGCGCGGGCCATATTCTGGGCTCGGCCTATGTCGAGTGCGAGATCCGGCGTGCGGACGAGGCCCCTGTGCGGGTGCTGTTCTCGGGCGACCTCGGCGCCCCGCACGCGCCCCTGCTGCCGACGCCGCAACCGCCCTATCGTGCGGACGTGGTTGTGCTGGAGAGCACCTACGGCGACCGCGTGCACGAAAGCCGGGCGACGCGACGCGATCGCCTGCAGGCGGTGGTGGAGCGGGCGCTGGGCAATGGCGGCACGGTGATCGTGCCAGCGTTCAGCATCGGTCGCACGCAGGAGTTGCTGTACGAGTTCGAGGACATCCTGCATCGCCAGCGCAGGAAGCCCGGCCCGCACGCGGCGGCATGGGAAAAGCTGCCGATCCATCTCGATTCACCGCTGGCCGGGCGCTTTACCCAGCTCTATCGCGAGCTGCAACCGTTCTGGGACGCCGAGGCGCTGGCCCGTGTCCGCGCCGGTCGCAAGCCGCTGGCCTTCGATCAGCTGGTGGCAATCGACGGACACGATGCCCACATGGCCAACGTGCGCAGGCTCGCACGCAGCGGCGAGCCGGCCATCGTCATCGCCGCCAGTGGCATGTGTACCGGCGGGCGGGTGCTGAACTACCTCAAGGCCATGCTCCATGACCCGCGCCACGATGTGCTGTTCGTGGGCTATCAGGCGAAAGGCACGCCAGGCAGCGACATCCAGACCTACGGGCCGCGTGGCGGCTACGTCGATCTCGACGGCGAGCGCATCGACATCAGGGCGGCCATCCACACCCTGTCGGGCTATTCCGCCCACGCCGACCAGAACGACCTCGTCCGTTTCGTCACCCGCATGCGCCATCTGCCATCCGAAGTGCGCCTGATCCACGGCGACGACGAGGCCCGGCGGGCGCTGGGCAAGCGTTTGTGGAACGAGACGGATCGGCGGGTGGTGGTGCTGAATGCGGAGTGACTTGTATTTGATGTGAAAAAGCCCATAATCTCATCGGAGGCCAATGATGACGGACGGCGACGCCCACCAGGATGCGATAGCTGAAATGTGCGCAATCAATGCGCGCAGGGGCGATTTTTCGAGAGCGGTCGGTGCACTCATCAGGAAGCGCCATGAAGCACTTCGGGCTGGGCGGCTCGATTCGGCTTTCAGGCGCCACGATCTTCGTTCCGGAGAGCGCCTGTATGCGATCAGTCTTTGTGTCGGACGCTGTGGCGTTACCGCCGTGTTTGTGCTCAAGGGGCGGGCATTGGTACTGCTGAGTGTCGCCGCGTTTGATGACTTCATCGCCGAGGCCCTCTCGGCTGGCGCTTTGAACGCCGCGATCGCTCGTGCAGTCCAACGAACATAGCCTTCAGGAGTTTTGCAATGAGATTGAGTATGCTGGAAGACGAACTTCTTCGTGATCCTCTGGTTCAAGAGGGCTACGAAGGTGCGACTGCCGCCGAGAAGATGGGCCTTCTGTTGCGGGAACTGCGCGAAACGGTCGGGCTGACGCAACGTGACCTGGCGGCGAGCAGCGGCGTTCAACAGTCTGAAATCAGCCGTTACGAGGGCGGTCAGGCGCCGAGAGGCATCACGATTTCCCAGCTCGAGACCCTTGCACATGCGCAGGGTATGGAGGTTGTGATTGGGTTTGCGCGCAAGGCGACAGCCGTTGATGACAAGGCCGTTGTGATTGATGGTCGAACCTTGTTGCTGCACACCGTGCTCTGAGATTTCAATGGCATTGCTGGCCGAAATGCTGGCGTTCATTGGCGGGTTGCTGCTTCTGCGTCCGGCATTCCGGGTAAACGGTCTGATGCGTGAGGCGGCAAGCCTGCGGGACATCCTTGAACACAGCCATGCACGCATCGACCAGGAGACCATCCCCCTGGTCACCGAGCAGATCGACGACCTGGGCACGGGCTGGAACCGCTGGGACGAACTGTGTCTGCGCGGCGGTGCAGTCCTGTTTGTTTGTTCAGGTGCGATAAAGCTGACGCTTTTGTAGCGCCGATGCTTCCGCCAGCAACCAATGCTGAAACGCGTCGACGGCTGGCTGGTGCTGCATCGCTTCGTGCATGACCAGATAGTAGGTGCTGGGCGAGGGCAGGGTGATGTTGAAGGGAACGACGAGCTTGCCTTCGGCGACGCGTGAATCGATCAGCGGGCGCGGCGCGAGCGCGATGCCGTGGCCGGCCTGGGCGGCTTCCAGTGCAAGTGCCGCGTTGGAAAAATGCGGCCCCCGGCGACTGTCGATGTTCGATGCGCCCGCGAGCCGAAGCCACTCTGCCCAACCCGACCTTGAATGCCTGTCGCGACCGTCTTCGCTCAGTGTGTCGTCGTGGATGAGCACTTGTCCGGCCAGGTTGGCCGGGGTTTGGAGTGCCGCAGCGCGTTGTAGCGCGGGCGTGCATACCGGCACATAGTCGGGTGTGAAGATCGGGACCACCACATAGCCTGGATAGTGACCTTTGCCATAAAGAATGGCGACTTCCGTGCGCGCTGGATGCAGCTTGCCGAGCACGGCGGCCTCGCCCTTGTGGTCGACGGTGTCCGAGGTGCTCGACAGGCGCAGCTCGATGTCTGGATGGGCAACGTTGAAGCGCGGCAGGCGCGGCAGCAGCCAGTGGCTGGCGAAGGAGGGCGGGGCAGTGACGGTGAGCGGGCCGGGGGTGACGCGCCGGGTATGGTCGACCGCGACGGCGAGGCGCTCGAAGGCGTCGCGCACACCCGGCAGCAGGGTGCTGCCATGTTCGGTAAGCTCCAGCGCCCGCACCCGGCGGTGGAACAGCGGCACGCCCAGATAATCTTCCAGTGCTTTCATCTGCTGACTCACGGCCGCGGGTGTGACGCAGATCTCGTCTGCCGCCTTCTTGAAGCTCAGGTGGCGGGCGGCGGCTTCGAAGGTGCGCAGCAGGGCAAGACTGGGAAGCTCGTAGCTCATGGCTGCCTGATCATGGTTTGATGATTAAGTTCTGCTAATGCGTCGAATAATAAATGGTCGTTTGTGCGCACACCAAGCACTAACTAGACTGCGTCCCGCATGAATCAGCGTTGCCCTCCCGAAGCTGTCCCCTCCCTCGGACGCCTCGGGAACCCTTCGAGCAATCGAAGCACGCGCCATTGCCTCACCGCATGGCGCGTTTCTTTTGGCCCCTTCTGAAAGAGCAGACGATGAGCGAATCCCGTATCCAGTGTTCCGCCCTGCGCAGCAAGATCATGTCGGCCGCGGAGGCCGCACGCCTTATCCAAAACGGTGCCAACGTCGGCATGAGCGGCTTCACCGGATCGGGGTATCCCAAGGTGCTGCCTGCGGCGCTGGCCGAGCGCATCACGACCGCCAATGCCAAGGGCGAGCGGTTCAGGGTCGGGGTATGGACAGGGGCGTCGACGGCGCCCGAGCTCGACGGTGCATTGGCCGCTGTCGATGGCATCGAGATGCGTCTGCCCTACCAGTCCGATCCGGCGTGCCGCAAGCGTATCAACGCCGGCGAGATGGAGTACATCGACATCCATCTGTCGCACGTTGCGCAGTTCGTCTGGTCCGGCTTTCTCGGCAAGCTCGACGTTGCCGTGGTGGAAGTGGGCGGCATTCTCGAGGATGGTCGTCTGATTCCGTCGTCGTCGATCGGTAACAACAAGACCTGGCTGGATCAGGCCGACAAGGTGATTCTCGAGGTGAACTCGTGGCAGAACAGCCGCCTCGAGGGCATGCACGACATCTATTACGGTACCCAGCTGCCGCCCAACCGCAAGCCGATTCCGCTGGTCAAGGTGTCGGATCGCATCGGCGAGCCCTATCTGCGTTGCGACCCCAGCAAGATCGTGGCGATTGTCGAGACCCACAGCCCGGATCGCAACACGGCGTTCTCGCCGCCGGACGAGAACTCGCGCCTGATCGCCGGGCACATCCTTGAGTTCTTCAAGCACGAAGTGAAGAAGGGGCGCCTGCCGGCCAACCTGCTGCCGCTGCAGTCGGGTGTGGGCAACATCGCCAACGCGGTGATGGCCGGCCTCAACGATGGCCCGTTCGAGAACCTGACCGCCTACACCGAGGTGCTGCAGGACGGCATGCTGGAGATGCTCAAGTCGGGCAAGCTGACCTGTGCATCGGCGACCGCGTTTTCGCTCAGCAGCGACGCGCTCGGTGAGCTCAATGCAAATCTCGATTTCTATCACGACCGCATCATCCTGAGAGCGCAGGAGATCAGCAATCACCCCGAGGTGATCCGCCGCCTGGGTGTAATTGCAATGAACGGCATGATCGAGGCCGACATCTACGGCAACGTGAATTCGACCCATGTGATGGGCTCGCAGATCATGAACGGTATCGGCGGCTCGGGCGACTTTGCGCGCAACGGCTACCTGTCGATCTTCATGACGCCGTCGCAGGCCAAGGGCGGTGCGATCTCCTGCATCGTGCCGATGGTGTCGCACGTGGATCACACCGAGCACGACGTGCAGGTGCTGGTCACCGAGCAGGGCCTGGCCGATCTGCGCGGGCTGTCGCCGCGCCAGCGTGCGAAGGCCGTGATCGAGAACTGCGCCCACCCCAACTTCAAGCCGGCGCTGCGCGACTACTACAATCGTGCGCTGGATCAGTCGCCGGGCAAGCACACGCCGCATCTGCTGGAAGAGGTCTACAACTGGCATCTGAGCGCGCTGCGCGGCGAGCCAATGTAGATTCCGTGTGGAAAGCGCCGCCGTGCCTTCGAAATCGGGGAAATAGTCCGGATTGGATGCTGCCTGTTCGAACGAATTGCGCTTTCAATTGGTGCGATGCAATATTTCTCTGGTATCTTTGTAGCATGGAAGATCAGGGAGTAAAGGCGTGATTCTGGTAACCGGCGGTGCGGGCTTCATTGGCGGCAATTTCGTTCTCGACTGGATTGCCGAAACCGGCGAGCCGGTGGTGAACCTCGACAAGCTCACCTATGCGGGCAATCTGGAGACACTGAAGTCGCTTGACAGCGACACGCGTCACGTCTTCGTGCAGGGCGACATCTGCGATCGCGAACTGGTCGATCGTCTGCTGGCAGAGCACCGGCCGCGTGCGATCGTGCACTTTGCTGCCGAGAGTCACGTGGATCGCTCGATCCACGGCCCGGGCGAGTTCATGCGCACCAACGTCGAAGGCACCTTCACCCTGCTCGAGGCCGCGCGCGCCTACTGGGGCGCGCTCGAAGGCGAGGCCAAGGCGGCGTTCCGCTTTCATCATGTGAGCACCGACGAGGTGTATGGCTCGCTCGCCGCGCACGAGGCGCCCTTTGCGGAGACCCATGCGTACGAGCCCAACAGCCCGTACTCGGCGAGCAAGGCGGCGTCCGATCACCTGGTGCGGGCGTGGTTTCACACCTACGGCCTGCCGGTGGTGACGACCAATTGCTCGAACAACTATGGTCCTTACCATTTCCCCGAAAAACTGATCCCGCTGATGATCGTCAATGCCCTCGCGGGCAAGCCGCTGCCGATCTACGGCGACGGACAGAACGTGCGTGACTGGCTGTACGTAAAGGATCACTGCAGCGCGATTCGCGCGGTGCTGCAGAACGGCCGCCTTGGCGAGACGTACAACATCGGGGGCTGGAACGAGAAGCCCAACCTCGACATCGTGCATACCGTGTGCGCGCTGCTCGACGAGTTGAAGCCGGATGCGGCCGGCAGCTACAGCCGCCTGATTACCTATGTGACCGACCGCCCCGGGCATGACCGGCGCTATGCAATCGATGCGCGCAAGGTCGAGCGTGAGCTGGGCTGGCGCCCGGCCGAAACATTCGAGACCGGCATTCGCAAGACGGTCGAGTGGTACCTGGCCAATCCCGAGTGGGTGGCCAATGTGCAGAGCGGCGCCTACCGCGAGTGGGTGTCGGCAAACTACGCGGGCCGCGATGCGAAGGATTCGCACGCATGAAGATTCTGCTGCTGGGCAAGGATGGCCAGGTGGGCTGGGAGCTGCAGCGTGCGCTGGCGCCGCTGGGCGAGCTGGTGGCGCTCGGGCGACAGGGCAGGGATGGACTGAGCGGCGATCTGTCGGATCCGGCTGCACTGCGGACGACGGTGGACGCGGTTGCGCCCGATGTGATCGTGAATGCCGCCGCGCATACCGCGGTGGACAAGGCCGAGAGCGAGGCCGAACTGGCGCAGCGCATCAATGCCGATGCGCCCGGCGTGCTGGCCCAGGCGGCCGTGAGCCGGGGGGCGGTGCTGGTGCACTATTCCACCGACTACGTGTTCGACGGCAGCGGCAGCACGCCGTGGCAGGAAGACGATGCCACGGGCCCGCTGTCGGTGTATGGCCGCAGCAAGCTCGATGGTGAAGAGGCCATTCGCGCCAGCGGCTGCAGGCACCTGATTTTCCGCACATCGTGGGTGTATGCGGCCCGTGGTGGCAACTTCGCCAGGACAATGCTGCGCCTCGCGGCCGAGCGCGAGCGCCTGACCGTGATCGCGGACCAGATCGGTGCGCCGACGGGGGCCGAGCTGATCGCGGACGTCAGCGCCCATGCCGTGCGCAGCCTGCGCGCACGCCCTGAGCTGTCGGGCACCTACCACCTGGCGGCCGCTGGCGAAACCAGCTGGCATGGCTATGCGGAATTCGTGATCGAGGCTGCGCGTGCGCGCGGTGTGGCGCTGAAGGTGGGCGAGATCGCACCGATTCCCACCACTGACTACCCCACGCCGGCCGCACGGCCGCTCAACTCTCGCCTTGATACCACCAGGCTGAGCGCCGCCTTCGGTCTGAGCCTGCCGCCATGGCAGGACGGTGTGGCGCGGATGCTGGACGAAACGCTGTAGTGTTCACCGGGCAGGAACTTCTTCCGCCCGCTTGATGAATGGCGCCACGGTGGGCTCACCGGACGCGCCCTTGAAAGGCTGTGAAATCATGAGCGAACAACGCAAAGGCATCATCCTCGCGGGCGGTTCCGGTACCCGGTTGCATCCGGCCACGCTGGCCGTTTCCAAGCAGTTGTTGCCGGTGTACGACAAGCCGATGATCTATTACCCGCTGTCGACGCTGCTGCTGGCGGGCATTCGCGACATCCTGATCATCTCCACGCCGCAGGACACGCCGCGCTTTCAGCACCTGCTGGGCGATGGCAGCCAGTGGGGCATCAGCCTGAGCTACGCAGTGCAGCCCAGCCCGGACGGGTTGGCGCAGGCTTTCATCATCGGCGAGCAGTTCCTTGCCGGAGGTCCGTCCGCTCTGGTGCTGGGCGACAACCTCTTCTATGGCCACGAGTTTGCCAATGACCTGCGTGGTGCCGGTGGGCGCGGCGACGGGGCGACGGTGTTTGCCTACCCGGTGCACGACCCCGAGCGCTACGGCGTGGTGGAGTTCAATGCAGATGGACGCGCGATCAGTCTCGAGGAGAAGCCCGTCAAACCCAAGAGCCGCTATGCGGTGACCGGGCTCTATTTCTACGATGAGCGCGTGGTGGATATCGCGAAGTCGCTGGCGCCCAGCCCGCGTGGCGAACTCGAGATCACCGACGTGAACAAGCAGTACCTCGAGTGGGGTGCGCTCGACGTGCAGGTGATGGGCCGTGGGCACGCCTGGCTGGACACCGGCACGCATGAAAGCCTGCTCGAAGCGGGGCTGTTCATCCAGACCATCGAGAAGCGGCAGGGGCTGAAGATTGCCTGCCCGGAAGAGATCGCCTGGCGTGCGGGCTGGATCAACGACGAACAACTGCAGACGCTGGCCGTGCCGCTGGCAAAGAATGGCTATGGGCAGTACCTGAAGCGACTGCTCGAAGAAAGGGTGTTTTGATGAAAGTAACGCAGACTGCGATTCCCGAAGTGCTGGTCCTGGAGCCAAAGGTGTTCGGCGACAGCCGCGGGTTTTTTCTGGAAAGCTTCAATGCCCGCACGTTTCGTGAAGTGACCGGGCTGGATGTCGACTTCGTGCAGGACAACCATTCCCGCTCCGGGCGTGGGGTGCTGCGCGGACTGCATTACCAGCTGCAGCAGCCGCAGGGCAAGCTGGTGCGGGTGGTGCGGGGCGCCGTCTATGACGTGGCCGTGGATGTGCGCCGCAACTCGCCCACCTTCGGCAAGTGGGTCGGTGCCGAGCTGTCGGAAGACAACAACTGCCAGTTCTGGGTGCCGCCAGGCTTTGCTCACGGTTTCGTGGTGCTGAGCGAATCGGCCGATTTCCTGTACAAGACCACCGATTACTACGCGCCCCAGCATGAGCGCTGCATCATGTGGAACGACCCCGCGATCGGGATCGACTGGCATTTCGATGGCGAGCCCTTGCTGTCGGCCAAGGACAAGGAAGGCAAGCCGCTCGCGGCCGCCGAGGTGTTCGACTGAACGCAAGTCCCCGGGTGTCGAGTCCCTGACATGCCTGGTGCCGTTCGCCCCCGCTGTGGTCGCAGACAACGCTGCCCGGAGCGGGGGCGAACGTACTTAGTGCCTTGGCAGAACACCCCTTGTTTCGAGGGTCGCGATCACCAGATCGGCTGCCGCTTCAATCGACAGGCTTGTGGTGTCGATGCGGATGTCCGGTGATTCGGGTGCCTCGTAAGGCGAGTCGATGCCGGTGAAGTTCTTCAGTTCGCCCCGGCGCGCCTTCCCGTAGAGCCCCTTCACATCACGCTGCTCGGCAATCGCCAGCGGTGTATCGACGAAGACTTCGACGAATTCGCCTTCGGCGACCAGGTCGCGGGCCATGCGGCGCTCGGCGCGGAACGGCGAGATGAAGGCGCTCAGCACGATCAGACCTGCATCGGCCATCAGGCGCGCAACTTCGCCCACGCGCCGGATATTCTCGACGCGGTCGGCGTCGGTGAAGCCGAGATCCTTGTTCAGGCCCTGGCGCACATTGTCGCCGTCGAGCAGATAGGTGTGGCAGCCCATGGCGTGCAGCTTCTTTTCCAGCATGTTCGCGATCGACGACTTGCCCGCGCCCGACAGCCCGGTGAACCAGAGCACGCAGCTCTTCTGCCCCTTGATGGCCGAGCGGGCGTGCTTGTCGACGTCCACATGCTGGGCGTGGAGGTTGTGGGCGCGACGCAGCGCGAAGTTGAGCAGGCCCGCGCCCACCGTGTTGTTGCTGAGCCGGTCGATGAGGATGAAGCCGCCGGTGTCGCGGTTGTCGGCGTAGCGGTCGAAGGCGATCTGACGATCGAGGCTGAGATTGCATTCGCCGATGGCGTTGAGCTCCAGCTTCTTCGCCGCGATGTGCTCCAGGGTGTTGACGTTGATCTGGTGCTTGATCGACGTGACGGTGGCGGTGACGGTGCGTGTGCCGATCTTGAGCAGGTAGGGGCGGCCGGGAAGCAGTGCTTCCTCGTGCATCCAGACGATGGTGCATTCGAACTGGTCGGCGATCTCGGCCGGCGCGGTGGCTTCGGACATCACGTCGCCGCGCGAGACATCGATTTCGTCGGTCAGCGTCAGGGTGACCGACTGTCCCGACACCGCCCGCGCGAGATCGCCATCCATTGTGACGATGCGGGCAACCGAGCTCTCCTTGCCCGATGGCTGCACGCGGATGCGCGCGCCCGGCGCGATGGTGCCGCTGGCAATGGTGCCGGCAAAGCCGCGGAAGTCGAGATCGGGGCGGTTTACCCACTGTACCGGCATGCGGAAGGGGGTGCGCTGCAGGCGGGTGTCGTCGACTTCGACGGTTTCCAGGTAGCCCATCAGCGTCGTCCCGTGGTACCAGGGCATGGCGTCGCTGGGGAGGATGATGTTGTCGCCCCTGAAGGCCGACATCGGGATGAAGGTCATCCCTTCGATGCCGATCCGGGCGGCGAAGGCGCGGTAGTCCTCGACGATTCTGTCATAGGTCTTCTCGTCGTAGGCAACCAGGTCCATCTTGTTGATTGCGACCACCACATGACGGATGCCGAGCAGGGTGACGAGGTAGCTGTGGCGCCGGGTCTGGGTGAGGATGCCCTTGCGTGCATCGACCATGAGAATGGCGACGTCGGCAGTGGATGCGCCGGTGACCATGTTGCGGGTGTATTGCTCATGGCCGGGCGTGTCGGCAACGATGAACTTGCGCTTGTCGGTGGAGAAGAAGCGGTAGGCGACGTCGATGGTGATGCCTTGCTCGCGTTCGGCGGCCAGACCATCGACCAGCAGCGCAAAGTCGATGTTGTCGCCCTGGGTGCCGAATTTCTTCGAATCGGCTTCGACGGCGGCCAGCTGGTCTTCGAACAGCATTTTCGATTCGTACAGCAGGCGCCCGATCAGGGTGCTCTTGCCGTCATCCACGCTGCCGCAGGTGATGAAACGCAGCAGGCTCTTGTGTTCGTGGTGCTTGAGATATTGCTCGATGTCGCTGGCGATGAGGTCGGAGACGTGTGCCATCAGAAGTAGCCCTCCTGCTTTTTCTTTTCCATGGACGCCGCTGAGTCGTGGTCGATGACGCGTCCCTGACGTTCGGACGTGCGCGTGAGCAGCATCTCCTGAATGATCGCAGGCAGGGTGTCGGCCTCGGATTCCACCGCGCCTGTCAGCGGATAGCACCCCAGGGTGCGGAAGCGGACGCTCTTCATCATCGGGACTTCACCGGGCCTGAGCGGCAGGCGCTCGTCGTCGACCATGATCAGCGCGCCATCGCGTTCCACCACCGGCCGCACGGCAGAGTAGTAGAGCGGCACGATGGGGATGGCCTCGAGGTGGATGTACTGCCAGATGTCGAGCTCGGTCCAGTTCGAGATCGGGAACACGCGGATCGACTCGCCCTTGTGCTTGCGCGTGTTGTAGAGCTTCCACAGTTCGGGGCGCTGGTTCTTCGGGTCCCACCGGTGCTGGGCGGAGCGGAAGGAGAATACGCGCTCCTTGGCGCGCGACTTCTCTTCGTCGCGGCGTGCGCCACCGAAGGCTGCGTCGAAGCCGTACTTGTCCAGCGCCTGCTTCAGGCCCTCGGTTTTCATGATGTCGGTGTGGATGGCCGAGCCGTGGGTGAAGGGGTTGATGTCCTTCTCGATGCCTTCCGGGTTGATGTGGACGAGGAGGTCCATCCCGCTCTCCTGTGCCATGCGGTCGCGAAAGCCGTACATCTCGCGAAACTTCCAGCGCGTATCCACATGCAGGAGCGGAAACGGCGGCGGCGCGGGAAAGAAGGCCTTGCGTGCCAGGTGCAGCATCACCGCACTGTCCTTGCCGATGGAGTAGAGCATCACCGGATTGTCGGCCTCGGCAACCACTTCGCGCATGATGTGGATGCTCTCGGCTTCGAGTCGCTGCAGATGGGTGAGGGTGTCTGCATGGGTCATGGTGGCGCACCTGCCTGTCGGGAATGAATCGGGAACCGGGTCATGCTGCCGCGCTGGGGGCGGAGCCGGGTGCATTATGTGGCACTCGGCGCCGGTTTGTCCGGTGAGTGCGCTGCGCGCCGCTGCACCTTGCTGGTCAGGAGCGGGTACTTCTTCATGGCAATGTAATGCTGCATTGCAGTATGATTGCCCGCACAAGGATATTGCATTGTGCAGCTGATGCTGCCTGAATCATTCCGAACGTTTTCTAGGTGTCCGAATATGGCGATCAAGACGGTAATTCTTTCTGGTGGTTCCGGCACGCGGCTGTGGCCCGCGTCGCGTGAGTCCTATCCCAAGCAGCTGCTGCCGCTGACCAGCGATCACTCGCTGCTGCAGGAAACCGTGGTGCGGCTCAATGGCTACGCGGGCGGCGAGGTGGACGCACAGCCGCTGGTGGTGAGCAACGAGGAATACCGTTTCATCATCGCCGAACAGATGCGCCAGGTGGGTGTGCGCTCGGCGCAGATCGTGCTCGAGCCGGTGGGCCGCAACACGGCGCCGGCGCTGTCGCTGGCGGCGCTTGCCGCGACGGCCGAGGGCAAGGACCCGGTGCTGCTGGTGATGCCGGCCGACCATGTGATCGTCGATGTGGCCGCGTTCCAGAAGGCCATTGCCGAAGGGGCGGCGCAGGCCGAGGCCGGTCGCCTGGTGACCTTCGGCATCGTGCCCGATCGCGCCGAAACCGGTTACGGCTATATCCGCGTCGGCCCGCTGGCGGGTGACACCGACAGCGCCCGCGTGCTGGCCGAGTTCGTCGAAAAGCCGGATGCCGACACCGCCACCCGCTACGTCGAGAGCGGCGAGTACTTCTGGAACAGCGGCATCTTCATGATGAAGGGCTCGGTGTGGCTGAAGGCGATGGCGCATTTCCGCCCCGATATCAGTGCAGCCTGCGATGCGGCGTTTGCAGGACGTTCGGTGGATGCCGACTTCCTGCGTGTGGACAAGGCCGCGTTTGTCGCCTGCCCGTCGGATTCAATCGACTACGCCGTGATGGAAAAGCTGGGCACTGCGCCCGAACTTGGCCAGGGCGTGGTGGTGCCGCTGTCGGCCGGGTGGTCGGACGTGGGCGCGTGGGACGCGCTGTGGGCGGTGTCGGAGAAGGATGGCGACGGCAACAGCGGGCGTGGCGAAGTGATGTTCGAATCCAGCCGCAACACCCTGGTGCACGCCACGCACCGCATGGTGGCGGCGGTGGGCTGCGACGACATGGTGGTGGTGGAAACCGCCGATGCGGTGATGGTGGCGCACAAGAGCCGCACCCAGGACGTGAAGAAAGTCGTGGAACGGCTCAAGGCCGAGGGCAAGAGCCTGACGCGCAGCCACCGCAAGGTGTATCGCCCGTGGGGCTGGTACGACTCGATCGACTTCGGCGAGCGCTTTCAGGTCAAGCGCATCGTGGTGAATCCGGGCGCGACGCTGAGCCTGCAGATGCACCATCACCGCGCCGAGCACTGGATCGTGGTGAAGGGCACGGCTGAGGTCACCAACGGCGAGCGTACCTTCCTGCTGGGCGAGAACGAATCCACCTACATCCCGCTGGGTCACACTCACCGCCTGGCGAATCCCGGCAAGGTGCCGCTGGAGATCATCGAGGTACAGTCGGGCAGCTACCTGGGCGAGGACGACATCGTGCGCTTCGAGGATACCTACGGCCGCGTCGCAGGCTGATCTTCGGGGGGCTCGCGGGCGCTCAGGCGGCGCGTCGGGGGTGGGAAACGCGCACTCGCAGCAGGCCGGAATATGCAATCGGCGGTGTTTTTCGCACCGCCGATTTTTTTTGTGAAGTTTTGCGCAGATCTGCCGATAAACTCTTCAAGGCATGTGTCCTGATGACGTCGGGCGGTGCTTTCGAGACAGGGAGAGCGCAGTGAAAAAGAAGATCGAACCGAACAGCCAGGAAGTGGTGCTGGGTTCGGGTGAAATGATCGTGAGCAAGACCGATCTCACCGGGCGTATTACCTATGCCAACCGCACCTTCATGCGGATAGCGAATTTCGCCGAGCGCGATCTGCTCGGCGTTCAGCACAACATCGTGCGCCATCCCGACATGCCGCGCGGGGTGTACCGCTTCATGTGGGAAACGCTCAAGAGTGGGCAGGAGTTCTTCGGACTGGTGAAGAACATGACCGCGGACGGCGCCTATTACTGGGTGTTTGCCAACGTGACGCCCGACCTCGATGCGAGCGGCCGCGCGATGGGCTATTTCTCGGTGCGGCGTCCGCCTCCGGCCGATGCCGTGCGGGCAGTGGTGCCCTTGTACGAGGCGATGCTGCGCGCCGAGCGCGAGGCGGGGGCCGCCAACGCGCCCGACGCGTCGATGGCGCTGCTGCACAAGACGATCGAGGATCTGAACACGACGTACGACAAGTTCGTGCTCGGGCTGTACAAAGGCTGAGCGCAGAGGGGACGGCAACATGGAACATGGTAATTCGCGGGCAGGTGTGAGCAAGCGCGCGCCTTTTCTCGATCGGCAATTCCTCATCTATTGCGTGGTGTTCGTTGGTCTGATCGCTGCGATGGCGGGCTGGCAGCTGTGGCTGAATGGACTCGATGGTCCGGTGATCGTAATACCGGTGTTGGCGATCGCGTTCAGTTTCTATGCGTGGCGGCATTTCCAGCGTCCGCTGGAAACGCTGCACTACATGCAGAAAGTCATTCTGGCCTGTCGCGACGGCGATCTTCACCAGCGCATCACGAATACGTCCGGTCTGGGCGAGGTGGGTCAGGTGGCGTGGGAGCTCAACGAGTTTCTCGATCTGGTCGAGACCTATTTCAAGGAAATCACCACCTGCTTCCGCATGGTGGGCGAGGGGCACTATTACCGCCGGGCGCTGGTGTATGGCCTGCCCGGCGAGTTCAAGAGCTCGCTCGAGCACATCAACGCGGCGATCCAGGGCATGGAAGAGAATGCCGCCTTCGTCGCGCAGCATCGGCTTGGGGCGCAGCTGCATGCACTCAATACGGTTAACCTGTTGCGCAACCTGAAGGGCAATCAGTCCGACCTGATCAAGGTGTCGACCGAGATGGACGGCGTCATGGGCATTGCCGAGGAGAACCGGCAGGGCGCAACCCGCAGCCACGAGGAAGTGAGCCGGATCGGTGCGGCGCTCGAAGGAATCAACGAGCGCATGCAGGCCATGACGACAGCGGCGGGCGAGCTGGGTGAGGCGAGCGTGACGATCCGCCGGGCGGTGAGCATCATCTCGGAGATTACCGACCAGACCAACCTGCTGGCGCTCAATGCCGCGATCGAGGCCGCGCGTGCGGGCGAAGTGGGACGCGGTTTCGCGGTGGTGGCCGACGAGGTGCGCAAGCTGGCAGAACGCACCAAGGCGGCAACGACCGAGATCAGCCACATTACCGAGGGCTTTCGCAGCCGGGTGGAGGCGATGGTCGAGCAGACCGCCGAGGTTGGCGAGCAGAGTGCATTGGTCAGCGGCAACGTGTCGACCTTCCGCGAGCGTTTCGCCGCGGTGGCGACATCGGCCGAGAAGACCATTTATCACCTCGACCGCGCCAAGGACTTCTCGTTTGCCTCGCTGGTCAAGATGGACCACATCATCTACATGCAGAATGCCTACGTGTCGATGGAGGCGAAGGGCGAGGGTGAAGAGGCCGACGCGATTCTCGTCGATCACCACCAGTGCCGCCTCGGAAAGTGGTACTACGACGGTTCGGGGAAGGCATTGTTCGGTGCGACACGCGCGTTTGCCGACCTGGAGAAGCCGCATGCGCGGGTCCACGGTTCGGTGCACGCCGCGCTCAAGGGAATCCAGTCCGACATGGCCAACGCAGACGAAACCCGCGAGGCCATCGTGGCGGCGATGGAGAGTGCCGAGGCAGGCAGCCACGACGTGATCCGCCTGATCAGCCGGATGGTGGAAGAAAAGCACGGCGTCTGAACGCGGGTGCAGCACAGGTGAAGACAGGCGCTCATGGCGCCTGTCTTCGTTTGGGTGATTGGCGTCGCTGCCGATGCGGCCCGTCACGGGCCTATGCCGTGCCGGCCTCGAAAGCGCACTCACCGAGGATGTGGGTTGCGGCCACGCAGCGGTCGTCACCGAGCATCATCAGCACGAACAGGCGTTCGGACAGGCTCGTTGTCGCGGCCATGCGACGGGCAAAGAGCGGTGTGGCCGCGGGGTCGATGACCACGAAATCGGCCTCCTTGCCGGATGCGAAATTGCCGATCCGGTCGTCGAGATAGAGGCTGCGGGCGCCGCCCAGGGTGGCGAGATAGAAGGCGCGCTCGGCTGACAGGCGCTGTCCGTTCAGCTGCAGCACCTTGTAGGCCTCGTTGAGCGTCTGCAGCATCGAGAAGCTGGTGCCGCCCCCGACGTCGGTGCCGATGCCGACGCGCACGCCGAGGGCGTGGGCGCGATCGAGATCGAACAGGCCGGAACCCAGGAACAGGTTCGAGGTGGGGCAGAAGCTCATCGCCGAGCCGGTGCTCGCCATGCGCTCACGGTCGGTTTCATCGAGCCAGATGCAGTGCGCGTATACGCTGCGCTCGCCGAGCTGGCCGTAGCGTTCGTACACATCGAGATAGCTGCGTGCTTCGGGATAGAGCTCGGCGACCCAGGCCACCTCGCCCCGGTTCTCGGCGACATGCGACTGCAGATAGACGCCGGGGTGCTCGGCAAAGAGGCGTCCCGCAAGCGCCATCTGTTCGCGGGTCGAGGTTGGTGCGAAACGCGGTGTGACGGCGTACAGCAGGCGGTCGCAGCCGTGCCATTTCTCGATCAGGGCCTTCGAGTCGGCGTAGCCGGTGTCGGCCGTGTCGGCGAGATAGTCCGGGCAGTTGCGGTCCATCAGCACCTTGCCGGCGATCATGCGCATGCTGCGCTGCCGGGCGGCTTCGAACAGGGCATCGACGGACGCGGGATGCACGGTGGCAAAGGCCAGAGCAGTGGTCGTGCCGTTCCTGAGCAGCTCGTCGCAGAAGAAGTCCGCCACCTCGCCGGCGTGCTCCGGATCGGAAAAGCGGGCCTCGGTGGGGAAGGTGTATTTCTCCAGCCACGCCAGCAGCTGCTCGCCATAGCTGGCGATGATGTCGGTCTGGGCGTAATGGATGTGGGTGTCGACGAAGCCGGGCAGAATCAGCTTGCCGCGGTAGTCGGTAGTGCGCGTATCGGCGGGCAGCTTTGCCAGCATGGCCTCGGCCGGACCGCTCTCGCTGATGAGCCCGTCGACGATGAGCATGACGCCGTCGGGCAGGTGGGTGAGCGCGGCGTCGCCGGCATCGGCCGGATCTGCGGTGAAGTGGATCAGCTCGCCGCGAACGGCGTGCACACGGCGGGTATCGGTCATTTTTCGCGGGAAATGAAAGCGTGAACGCGGACCTGCGGATGCGCAGTCGGGGCACAGCGGGCCTGCACGTGCGCAGGCCCGTACCAACCGCTTACAGGCGCAGCGGGCACCTGTAAGCGGAGGGAAGACTTACTTCGCGTTCGGCAGGCGCGAAGCCACGCCTTCGACGAAGAAGTCCATCTTGCCCAGGGCGACGTCGTCCATGACCGCGCCCTTGGCGAGGCGCTCCTTGCCGGCCTGATCGACGATCGGTCCGGTGAAGGGGTGGAAGCTGCCGGCCTTGAGCTTGCCTTCGATGCCGGTGACCAGGGTCTTCACGTCGGCGGGAATGGCCGGGTTGAGCGGTGCGAGGCTGACCATGCCTTCCTTGTAGCCGCCCCAGATGCTCTCGGGCTTCCACGTGCCGTCAGCGACAGCCTTGGCCGTGCGGGTGTAGAACTCACCCCAGTGGTGCGTGGTGGCGGTGAGGTGTGCCCTGGCGCCGTACTTAGACATGTCGGAGTGGTAGCCGAAGGCGTAGATGCCTTTCTCTTCGGCAGACTGCACGACGGCGGTGGAGTCGGTGTGGTGGGTCAGCATGTCCGCGCCCTGGCTGATCAGGGTCATGGCGGCTTCGCGCTCCTTGCCCGGGTCATACCATGCGTTGGTCCAGATCACCCGCACCTCAGCCTTGGGGTTGACGCTCTTCGCGCCAAGGGTGAAGGCGTTGATGCCTTGCAGGACCTCGGGGATGGGGAAGGCGGCGACGTAGCCGAGCACATTGGTCTTGCTCATCTTGCCGGCGATGACGCCGGTCACGTAGCGGCCTTCGTAGAAGCGGGCGTTGTAGTTGCCGAAGTTCTTGCCCATCTTGTAGCCGGTGGCGTGCATGAACGCCACATTGGGGAACTGCTTGGCCACGCGCTCGACGTAGTTCATGTAGCCGAAGCTGGTGGCGAACACCACCTTGTTGCCACTGGCGGCAAACTCACGGATCACGCGTTCGGCGTCGGCGCCTTCGGCGACGTTCTCAACGTACTTGGTTTGCACCTTGGCGCCCAGGGCCTTTTCCATTTCCTTGCGGCCTTCGTCGTGCTGGAAGGTCCAGCCCGCATCGCCGATCGGACTGACGTAGACGAAGCCGATCTTGGTGGGCTCCTCTGCAAGTGCGCCGAGAGGCAGGGTAGCGGCAACGGCGAGTGCAGCGGCTGAAAGCATGAAGTGGCGGCGTTGGGTCATGCAGGTTCTCCTTGCGGTCATTGGCAGACAGTACTGGCCTGAATCATAGCGCGTGCTGCGTGCTCAGTTTCCAGAGAAAAGCTGATTGAGCTTATTGACAGCGCCGATATAGTCCTCGCGCTCGTCGATGCGCTGTTGCAGGAAGGCTTCGAGGCTGGGGTAGGCCTTGACCGCGAGATCTAGCATCGGATCGCCCCCGGCCTGGTAGGCGCCGACGGCAATCAGGTCGCGGGAGCGCTGGTAGCGCGAGAACAGCTGCTTGAAACGACGCACTTTCTCGAAGTGGTCGTCGCCAACGATGCCGTGCATGGCGCGCGAAATGGATTGCTCGACGTCGATCGCAGGGTAGTGGCCCTGATCGGCGAGTGCGCGCGTGAGCACGATGTGGCCGTCCAGAATCGCGCGTGCCGAGTCGGCGATCGGGTCCTGCTGGTCGTCGCCTTCGGCCAGCACGGTGTAGAAGGCCGTGATCGAACCGCCGCCGTCGGGGCCGTTACCCGCGCGTTCGACCAAGGCCGGCAGGCGGGCGAAGACGGATGGCGGGTAGCCGCGGGTGACCGGAGGCTCGCCAATGGCCAGCGCAATCTCGCGCTGGGCCATGGCGTAACGGGTGAGCGAGTCCATGACCAGCAGCACCTGCTTGCCCTGGTCGCGAAAATACTCCGCGATGGTGGTGGCGTAGGCCGCGCCCTGCAGGCGCATCAGGGGGCTGGTATCGGCGGGGGCCGCGACCACCACCGAGCGTTCGAGACCAACCGCCCCGAGGCTGTGTTCGATGAACTCCTTCACCTCGCGACCGCGTTCGCCGATAAGGCCGACCACGATCACGTCGGCTTCGGTGTAGCGCGCCATCATGCCGATCAGCACCGACTTGCCGACGCCGGAGCCGGCGAACAGGCCCAGACGCTGGCCGCGGCCGATGGTGAGCAGGCTGTTGATGCAGCGAATGCCGACGTCGAGCGGGGCGCGAATCGGCGCACGGTTGAGCGGGTTGATCGGGCGCCCCTGGAGCGAACGGGTCTCTGCCGTGTGCAGGGGGCCGAGCGCGTCGAGCGGACGTCCCGCGCCATCGACTACACGCCCGAGCAGGGCGTCGCCCACGGGCAGGTGCTTGGCACGGTCGGAGGCACGGCGGCGCGGGCCGAGCGGCTTGCCGGCGAGCAGTCGCGGCTGGCTGGTTTCCATCGGCAGGACCTGGGCGCCGGGGGCGAGGCCGAACACGTCGTCGGTCGGCATCATGAACAGGCGGTCGCCGTTGAAGCCGACGACTTCGGCTTCGACATAGCCGCCGCCGGGCACCATCACCTTGCAGCCCGAGCCGAGCGGCAGCCGCAGCCCGGCGGCCTCCATCACCAGACCGTTGATGCGGGTCAGGCGGCCTGCGCTCTGGAAGGGGGTGACGCCCTCGACCAGCTGCTGGCCGTCCTGCAGGAAGATGCGCCAGGTTTCGCCGTGGCGCTTCATTCCGCCTCCGGCGGCGTCCATTCGGCCTCGTCCTTGCCCAGGCTCTCGAGCACGCGACGCCAGCGGGTGTCCATGGAGGCGTCGATCTGTGCGCCCGATGCTTCGACCCGGCAGCCGCCGCGGGCAATGCTGTCATCTTCGACAAGGCGGTGGCCGCCATGACTGAGCTGTTCGCCGAGGTGTTCGCGGGCGAGGGCGAGGTCTTCCGGATTCAGGCGGATCTGGGCGTGGGACTGGGGCAGTTGCTGGAGCGCGGCGCGAATGGTTTCGATGACGCTCTCGGGCTGGGCTGCGAGGGTGTGCTGGAGCACCTGGCGTGCAATCTCGATGGCGAGTGCGAGCAGTTCGTCTGCGACTTCCTCGTCGATTTTCGCCATGGCGGTGTCGAGTTCGTCGGCGAGCGCGGCCAGGCGTTCGGCTTCGGCTTCGGCCTGCGCCTTGCCTTCGGCGTAGCCCGCGTCATAGCCGTCCTTTTGGCCGGCGGCGCGGCCCTCGGCGAAGCCTTCAGTGTGTCCGGAGTTGCGCGCCTCTTCATGCATGCGCTCGATGTCGTCGGCGGTGGGGAGCTGGAAGCCTTCGGGCAGACCGGGTTCGAGCGCGGGTTCTGGCTCCGGCGCTGCGACCGGTTCCGGTTCCGCCTGCGGCTTCTCCGGCGCGGCCGGATCGGCAGCGGCCTTGGCGTCCGCATCGAATGCGGTCGGCTCCCAGCGGCGGTAGGCACCTACCGCCTGATGGCGCGAAATGCTCATGGCCGTGTGCTCGCGGTCGCCGCGTTAAACGAAACCATCGTCGCCGCCCTTGCTCGCCATCATGACCTGGCCTTCCTCTGCCAGGCGACGGACGATCTTGAGGATCTCCTTCTGCTCGGCCTCGACCTCGGACAGGCGCACCGGTCCCTTGGCTTCGAGGTCTTCGCGCATCATGTCGGCCGCGCGGCTCGACATGTTCTTGAAGATCTTCTCGCGCAGTTCGGGCGCCGCGCCCTTGAGCGCGATGATGAGGGAGTCGGACTGCACTTCGCGCAGGACGGTCTGGATGCCGCGGTCGTCGATGTCGAGCAGGTTCTCGAACACGAACATCTCGTCGAGAATCTTCTGCGCGAGGTCCGGGTCGTAGTCGCGCACGTTGTCGATGACCGCAGTCTCGGCACCGGAGCCGACGAAGTTGAGGATCTCCGCCGCGTGGCGAATCCCGCCCATCGCCGCTTTCTTTGACGTCGAGGCGCCGGCCAGCATGCGGCTGAGGGCCTCGTTGAGCTCCTTGAGCGCGGTCGGCTGGACGCCGTCGAGGGTGGCGATGCGCAGCATCACGTCGTTACGCAGGCGGTCGTTGAAATGCTTGACGATCTCGCCGGCCTGGTCGAACTCGAGGTGGACCAGGATGGTGGCGATGATCTGCGGGTGCTCGTTCTTGATCAGGTCGGCAGCCGTGGCCGCGTCCATCCACTTCAGGCTCTCGATGCCGGCGGTGTCCGAGCCCTGCAGCACGCGCGAGATGATGTGGGCCGCGCGTTCGTCGCCGAGCGCCTTGGTCAGCATCTCGCGGATCTGCGCTTCGTCGCCGTGGATTGGCGAGCCCTTGCCGAAGTGGGTGTCGAGCTCTTCCAGGATGGGGGCGACCTTGCTGCGCTCCTGCGCGGGCATGGTGGCCATCTTCATGCCCAGCTTCTGCACTTCGCGCGGGCCCAGATGCTTGAGGACCTCGGAGGCCTCGTTCGGGCCCAGGGTGAGCAGCAGCAGGGCAGCTTTTTCGGTTCCTTCTTCGGGTGTGGTCACTTGCGACCCTCCTCATTGACGCCCATCCATTCCTTGATGAGGTTGGCCACCATCTTCGGATCGGAGCGCGCCATTTCGCGCGCACGAGCAAGGCGGGCTTCGTAGCTGTCGCCGGTGGCCGCGCCGGAAAGGCTGACCGTGGCATCCTCTTCGCCTTCCTCGCCCTCGATGCCTTCGGCCTCTTCCTCCTCCTCACTCTTCTTCGGCGCGACGGTGCGCATCAGCGGGCGCACGACGGCGAAGTAGGCAAAGAGGATGGCGGCGATCACGACCAGGTACTTCAGGCCTTCCTTGCCGAGATCGAGCATCTCGGGGTCTTTCCACAGCGGCAGTTCGGGCTCGGCGGTGTCGGTGATCGCGAACGGGCTGCTCGCAACGTTGAGCGTATCGCCGCGTCCCTCGTTGTAGCCCATCGCTTCGCGGACGAGGTTGGTGATGCGGGCGATCTCCTCGTCGGTGGGCGGAACAACCTGCGGGTCACCGTTGGGCAGCGTGGTGTTGCGATGGTTCACCACCACCGCGACCGACAGGCGCTTGATCTGGCCGAGCGACTGCTTGACGTGCTGCACCGTGCGGTCGAGTTCGTAGTTGAGCACGGCGCTGCGGTTGCTGGTGCCGAGCTGCGTGCCGTTGGCGTTGGTCTGTCCGGCGACGGCAGGGGTAGTGATTGGCGCGGTGGCCGGGGCGGGGGGCTGGTTGGTGAGCGCGCCGGGCACGCCCTGCGCACCGGCGTCGCGGGAGAGCTGCTCGCTGGTCTGCTGGCTGCGGATGGCCTGGTCGGGCGAAGGGTTGGGCTTGTAGGTTTCCGCGGTCTGCTCGACCTGGTTGAAATCGACGTCGGCGGTGACCTGAGCGCGGAAGTTGCCCTTGCCCACGAGCGGTTCGACGATGGTCTCGATGCGGCGGATGAAGCTGGCTTCGACTTCGCGCACATACTCCAGTTGCGTCGGGTCGAGTCCGGCCTGACGCAGGGGGTCGGACTTCATGGTGAGCAGCTCGCCGTTCTGGTTGACGATGCTCACGCCGGATTCGCTCATACGCGGCACGCTGGACGACACCAGGTGCACGATGCCGGCGATCTGGGTAGCGTCGAGCACGCGCCCGGCGCGCAGTTTCACCATTACCGAGGCCGTGGGCTTCTGGTCGTCACGCAGGAAGGCGGTCTGCTTGGGCATGGCCAGGTGCACCCGTGCGCTCATGACCGAGGCAATCGACTGCACCGTGCGCGAGAGCTCACCTTCGAGCGCGCGCTGGTAATTGACCTGTTCATTGAACTGCGACACGCCGAGCTTCTGCGTATCCATCAGCTCGAAGCCCACCATGCCGCCCTTGGGCAGACCTTCGGCGGCAAGGCGCAGACGCACGTCGTGCACCTGATCTTGCGAAACCAGGATGGAGCGGCCATCGCTCGACATCCGATAAGGCACGTTCTGCTGCTGCAGGGCGGCGATGATCTGGCCGCCGTCGCGCTCTTCCAGGTTGGAGAACAGGACGCCGTAGTCCGGGCCGCGGTTCCACATCAGCACGCCGACGACCAGCGCGATGGCGAGTCCGAGCGCCACGGCTGCCGCCAGCTTCTGCTGCTGCGACAGGGCGTTGATGTTCTGCAGGATCTGCTGCAAGCGCGCGTTCATGGCGCTGGCAGGCGTCGCGGCAATCGTATCTGCTGTAGCCATTTTGGAATTCCCGATGCTGCCCTTTATGGATGGCAGCATTGTCTGCCCGCGCGGGCAAGCCTCTTCGATGAATAAGCGGCATTTTTTGCCGCCTGTTTGCCGGTTACCATACGCTTGTCAGCACTTAGAGTGCCAGTCGTGAAAATGGAGCATTCGCCGATGATGCCGACGACCGCCGATAACGCCCAACCGCCAGGGGAAGCCGCCCCGCCGCTGGATGCTGCCCAGCTGGCCGAGGCCTTTGCGCTCTTCAGTCGCGCGTCGGAAGAACTGTCGACCGCCTACAACGCCCTGCAGGGGCAGGTGGTGCAGCTGACCGAGCGCCTGACGGTGCTGATGGGCGCGTTGCCCGCGGGGGTGGTGGTGGTGAACCGTGCGGGCGAAGTGGTTCAGGTCAACCGTGCGGCGGAGGTTCAGTTCGGAACCAATCTCGTCGGCAAGGTCTGGGATGAGGTCTCCGGCGCGTTGCAGACCACCGAGACGCCGGGCGAGCTCACCATCGAGCGCCCAGAGGGCGCGCGGCGCCTGGCCATGTCGGAAACCGCGCTCGAGTCCGGCGAGGAGCGCATCCTGCTGCTGCACGATGTCACCGAAACCCACCGCATGCGCCTCGCCGCCGAGCGCAATGAACGCCTGGCGGCGATGGGCGAGATGGTGGCCGGGCTTGCCCACCAGTTGCGCACGCCGCTCGCGGCCGCGCTGCTATACACCGGCAACCTGCGCCAGCCCGAGCTCGGGCCGGTGGAGCGGGCCAAGGTGGCGGAGCGCGCCATCGAGCGCATGCGTTACCTGGAGCGCCTGATCCGCGACATGCTGCTGTTTGCGCGCGGTGACAGCCTCGGGCGCCAGGATTTCGGCGTCTGCGATCTCGCGGCCGAGCTCGCCCACACTCTCGAACCCTTGGCGCGGGCGCGGCAGATCGAGTTCTCCAGCGCCTGTGAATGCGGTGCACTGACCGTGCATGGCGACCGCAAGGCCGTGGGTGGCGCGCTGACGAATCTGCTGGAGAACGCAATCCAGGCAACCGAGCCGGGCGGCAAGGTGAGTTGCGAGGTGTTCGTCGACGACGGAGCGCAGGGCAGGGAGGTGCGTTTCGTGGTCAGCGACACCGGCCGCGGTATCCCGCCTGAAGTGCAGACCCGCCTGTTCGACCCCTTCTTTACCACCCGTGCCGAGGGCACCGGCCTTGGCCTGGCGATTGCCCGCGGCGTGGCACGCGGGCATGGCGGCGACATCGCGCTGAGCTCCACGCCCGGCACCGGCACAACCTTTACCCTGACCTTGCCCCTGGGCGCCACGAATGGCGCGACTGCGGACGGAGCACGCGCATCATGATCGAACATCTGAACATCCTTGTTGTCGAGGACGACGACGCACTGCGCGATGCAGTGTGTTTCACGCTTGAAATGGCGGGCCATGGCGTGACCGGCGTCGACGGCGGCCCGTCCGCGCTCGCCGAACTCGAGCGTCAGTCCTTCAACCTGGTGGTGTCAGACCTGCGCATGCAGCCCATGGACGGCCTGCAGCTGCTGGGCGAGATCCGCAACCGCCTGCCGCAGCTGCCGGTGCTGTTGATGACGGCCTATGGCGACGTGGACAAGGCGGTGGCAGCCATGCGCGGCGGCGCCTGCGATTTTCTGATGAAGCCGTTCGAGCCCGAGGTGCTGCTCGAGAACGTGCGCCGTTACGCCGCGGTGCAGCCCGAAGCCGACGACACCGTGGCCGAGGACCCGCACACCCGCAACCTGCTGGGGCTGGCCGCGCGTGTGGCCGAAACCGACGCCACGGTGCTGCTCACCGGCGAGTCCGGCACCGGCAAGGAAGTCTTTGCGCGCCATATCCACCACCACTCGCCACGCGCACGCGCGGCCTTTGTCGCCATCAACTGCGCCGCGATCCCGGAGAACCTGCTCGAAGCCACGCTGTTCGGCTACGAGAAGGGCGCATTCACCGGGGCGCAGAGCGCCCAGCCGGGCAAGTTCGAGCAGGCGCAGGGCGGTACCATCCTGCTCGACGAAATCTCGGAAATGCCGCTGGGCCTGCAGGCCAAGATGCTGCGCGTGCTGCAGGAGCGCGAAGTGGAGCGGGTGGGCGGCAAGAAGCCGATTCCGCTCGATATCCGCGTGCTCGCGACCAGCAACCGCGACATGCTCAAGGAGATCGCCGCCGGGCGCTTCCGCGAGGACTTGTACTACCGCCTGAACGTGTTCCCGCTCGGGATTCCGTCGCTGCGCGAACGGCCGGGCGACATCGTGCCGCTGGCGCGTCACTTCCTGCAGCGTCATGCCCAGCGCGCCGGGCGCCAGGCACGGTTTTCGCCTGAAGCCGAAAGCCTGCTGCTGCGCTATGGCTGGCCGGGTAACGTGCGCGAGCTCGAGAACACCGCGCACCGGGCGCTGATTCTGACCGCTGGCGACACCGTGAGTGCTGAGACCATCCGCCTGTGTCTGCCGCACTGGACGGGCGAGGCTGCCCCCACGGCCGCTGCGCCGGCGGTGTCACCGGCCGTTTCGGCCCCGCCTGCCGCCCCGACTGCTCCGGGATTCGTTGCCGGCTATGCGTCGTCACCGGCAATAAGCGGCAATCAGGCGGCAAGTTTTGCCGCTTCTGCCGCCCCGGGACCGTCCGAGGCTGCCGCCAAGCCGGCAAACATGAAGGATCTGGAGCGCGAGCACATTCTTGGAACGCTGCGTGAAATGGGTGGTTCGCGCAAGAAGACGGTGGAAAAACTCGGCATCTCGGAGCGCACCTTGCGCTACAAGCTGCAGCAGTACAGGGATGAGGGTCACGACGTGTGAGTGGATGCGATTTGCCGGTGGCCTGCTCCGCGCGGCGCTGACCCGGGACCGGAACGACACCGCGCGGGTGGTGGCATGAGGATTGCTCTGCTATGCTCAGAACCAAGGTAACCCGAACCCGGGGGAGTAATCATGGATACCCGCGGAATTGATCAGATGTTGTCCGAGCTGCGCTCGGTGTCTCAGACTGCCCAGAACAAACCTGTCGAGGGCGGTGAGGCTGCGGGCGGCGTCGATTTTGCCGACGTGCTGAATAGCGCGCTCAAAGACGTCAGCGCTGCGCAGAAGGAAGCGCGCTCGATGGCGCAGGACTTCAGCGCCGGCGATCCCAACGTGAACCTGCAGGACGTGATGGTGAACCTGCAGAAGGCCAGCCTCTCCTTCCAGCAGATGGTGCAGGTGCGCAACCGTCTCGTGACTGCCTACCAGGACATCATGAACATGCCGGTGTAAGCGGCACGTCTGAAGCATTCAAGGGCCTGTGACCGGAGTCGATCCGGACACAGGCCCTTGTTGCATGTGAGCCGCAAAACAGTTTGCCCGATCCTGCCGCTTTGATGGCGTGACAGGATCGGGCGAGTGCCGTGCGGCGGCGGGGCTGGCGCGACGGCTACGGGATCAGCACGATCTTTGCCGACGGGGTGCTGCCGTCGTGCAGGGCCTGAAACGCGGCCGCGCCCTCGGACAGTGGTTGTGTCGACACCCAGTCAAGTGGGCCGAGTGCGCCCGTGTACAGTGCCTGGGCGGCGGCTTTGAGGTCGGTCTGCGAGTAGGTGTAGACGCCAATGAAGGTGATTTCCGCCAGGGTCAGCTTGCGCACGTTGAAGTCGCCGTCACCCTGCAGCAGGCCGACGTGGACGATGACGCCGCCGGGGCGGATGCTTTCGATGGCGGTCTTGCGGGTGGCCACGGCGCCCACGGCGTCGAACACGAGGTCGTAGTGATTTTCGTCCGGTGTGCTTGCCGATGGATCGAAGACCTCGCCACAGTCGGCCTCGGTCGCGGTCTGGCGGCGCAGGGCGTTGGTATCGCCGATCAGGATGTCGCGGCAGCCGTAGTGCTTGAGCAGCAGCGCGATCAGCAGGCCGATCGAGCCCGCGCCGATCACCATCGCCCTGGCTTCGGCGAGGGGACGTTCGGACACGCGCATGGCCCTGTGGACCGCGTGCAGGGCGGTCGCTGTCGGCTCGGTGAGGGCGGCGGCCACCGGGTCCATGTCGTCGGGCAGCTCGATCAGTGACTGCTCGGGAATGGTCAGGTACTGAGCGAAGGCACCGGGGCGGGACATGCCGATCATGGTGCGGTTGGCGCACAGGTTCTGGCGCCCGCTGAGGCAGTATTCGCAATAGCCGCAGAACGCGATCGGATTCATCGTCACCCGCTTCCCGCGCAGGCGGCCGTGCTCGACGATGCCTGTGGCTTCGTGGCCGAGGATCATCGGCGGCACGCGACGGGCATCATGCCCATGGTAGGCGTGCATGTCGGAGCCGCAGATGCCGACCGCATCGATCTTCACCAGCGCCTCGCCCGGACCGGGAGAGGGGAAGTCCGCGTCGCGGTACTCGACTTCACGGGTGCCGGTATATACCAGCGCGCGCATGCTGTTCATTGTCTCTTCCTTGTTGTTCATTTTGCGGAGAAGCCGCCGTCGACGAACAGGGTCTGGCCGGTGACGTAGGCGGATGCATCCGATGCGAAGAAGATCGTGGGGCCGGCGATGTCTTCGAGTTCACCATTGCGCCCGATCATGGTCTGGCGGGCATTGGCCTCTGCGCGTGCGGGGTCGTTGAAGACCGCTGCGGTGAGCTCGGTGGGGAAGAAGCCGGGCGCGATTGCATTGACCGTGATGCCGTGGCGCGACCAGGCCTCGGCCATCGCGCGCGTCAGCTGCACGATGCCGCCCTTGCCCGCACCGTAAGGTGCGCTGTTGGGAAAGGCGCGCTGCGATTGCAGCGATGCGAGGTTGATGATGCGGCCCCGGCCTTTGGCGATCATGGCGGGCGCCATGGCCTTGGCGAGGAAGAAGGGCGCGGTGAGGTGGAGCGCGAGGTGCAGATTCCAGGCCTCGGGGCCGACTTCCTCGATGGGCTGGCGCAGATTGACGCCGGCGGCATTGATGAGGATGTCCGGCGCCCCAAAGGCTTCGGCAGCCTGTGCAGCGATGCTGCCAAGCGCGGCGGGGTCGGCAAGGTCGGCAACGACGAAGGCGGCACGTCCGCCGGCGCTGCGGATCTCACCGGCCGCATGCTCGAGTTCATCGCGGCGGCGCGCGATCAGCACCAGGTCGGCACCCGCGCCGGCCAGCGCCCGCGCCATGGCGCGGCCGAGGCCGGAGCTGCCGCCGGTGACGGCGGCAACGCGCCCGCTCAGATCGAAACGGGCGCTCATGTCACTGCATCCCGATGTCGAGCAGGAACTTCTCGCCCGGATAGTACTTGGCGAGGCGGACGTCACCGGTGCGCGCATGGCCTTCCATGCCTTCGCAACGCGACAGGCGTGCGGTTGCCGCGGCGACGCTGCGGGTGGCTTCCTGGGTCTGACGCTGATGGGTGACGATCTTGAGGAACTTCTGTGCGCTCAGGCCGCCGGTGTAACGCGCAGCACCCTTGGTCGGCAGGATGTGGTTGGTGCCCGAACACTTGTCGCCAAATGCCACCGTGGCTTCTTCGCCGACGAACAGCGAGCCATAGCTGCCAAGCGTGTCCTGCCACCAGTCGAGATCCTTGGCCTGCACTTCAAGGTGCTCGGAAGCGTAACGGTCGGAGACTTCGACGACTTCCTCACGGGTGTCGCACAGGATGACTTCGCCGTAATCGCGCCAGGCGATCGTGGCCGCATTGCGCTGAACTTCGGGCAGGCGCTCGATATGGCCCGGCACCAGCGCGATCACCTGGTCGGCGATGGCGCGCGAGGTGGTGAATAGCCAGGCCGGAGAGTCGGGGCCGTGCTCGGCCTGACCGACGAGGTCGGCGGCGAGGATGTCCGGATCGGCGGTTTCGTCGGCGATGATGCCGATCTCGGTGGGGCCGGCGAACATGTCGATACCGCAGCGGCCGAAGAGCTGACGCTTGGCTTCGGCAACGAACTTGTTGCCGGGGCCGACCAGGATGTCGGCGGGCTTGCCGGTGAAGAGGCCGTAGGCCATCGAGGCGATGCCCTGCACGCCGCCCATCTGCAGGATGGTGTCGGCGCCGGCCAGGTCCATCGCATAGAGAATGGCCGGGTGGATGCCGTCCTTGTCACGCGGCACCGAGCAGGCGATGACGTTCTTCACGCCGGCAACCTTGGCGGTGGCCACGCTCATGATGGCGGAAGCGATGTGGGCGTAGCGGCCGCCGGGCACGTAGCAGCCTGCGGTTTCCATCGGGATCAGTTTCTGGCCGGCGAAGAGGCCGGGGCTGAGCTCGACTTCGAACTCGCCGATCGAGTCGCGCTGGGCGCGGGCGAAGCTGCTGACGCGTGCGTAGGCAAACTGGATGTCGAGCTTGAGCTGCTCGGACACCTTGTCCTTGGCGGCTTCGATCTGGGCGCGGCTGACGATGATGTCGCCGTCCCAGTTGTCGAGCTTCTTGCAGTATTCGAGCGCGGCTTCCTCGCGGCGGGTTTCCATGTCGCGCAGCATCGTGGTGACGGTGTCGCGGGTCTGCTCTTCGCCGGTGGCGGAGGTCTTGCTGGCTTTCTTGATATAGGTGATGGTCATGATTTGTCTCCTCTGATCATATGAATGTAAGCGCTTACATTAAACCTGAAAAAAATATTCCGTCAAGCCCGTTTTTACCGGATGGCGGGCTTCCATCCGGCGCCTGAACGGGCACAGGCTTTAACCTGGAATGCCCCACATCGAAAGCTGTGGAATGAAGGCCACCAGCAACACCACCACCAGCATGCCGAGCACGTAGGGGATGGCATAGCGCGACATCGCCATCACCGAGCAGCCGGTGAGTCCCGACAGCACGAACAGGTTGAGTCCGAACGGTGGCGTGATGAAGCCGATGCCCAGGGTGGTGACCATGATGATCGAGAAGTGGATCTCGCTCATCCCGAGCGACTGCGCCAGCGGCAGCAGCAGGGGCGACATGATCAGGATGCTGGGTGTGGTTTCCATGAACAGGCCGGTGATCAGCAGCAGTCCGATCATCATCAGGATGATCATGGTCGGGTCGCTGGAGATCCCGCTGATGGTCTGCACGAAGGACTGCGGAATGTCGAGCACCGCCATGATCTGCGCCAGGGGCAGGGACACGGCAATGATGGGCACGATGATGCCGCACACCTTGGCCGAGCTTTCCAGCATCTTGGGGATGTCGGCAAAACTCAGGCGCTTCTGATGGAAGCCGATCAGCATCGTGATCGTGACCGCTGCAGCCGCGGATTCCGTCGGGGTGAATACGCCGGAATAGATGCCGCCCAGAATCACGCCCGGCACCCCCAGCGCCCAGCGTGCCGCCCAGACTGCCTGCAACCAGCGCCGGAACGAGAAGGAGGAGCGTCCCTGCTCGAAGCCATGCACACGGTTGAGGATGACGTTGGTCACCATCACCGAGAACATGATCATGATCCCGGGGATCAGCGCGGCCAGAAACAGCGTGGACACCGAGATGCCGAGCACGAGGCCGATGATGATGTAGGCGATCGAGGGCGGAATCAGGATGCCGGTACAGGCGCCCGAGGCCACCAGCGCGGCGGCCGCAGGCAGCGGGTAGCCACGCTCGACCAGTCGGTTGATGGTCATCCGTCCGACCGCTGCAGCGCCGGCGGCATCCGAACCCGAGATGCAGGCAAAGAAACCGCAGCCCAGGGTGGTCGAACAGCCCAGCCCGGTTCGCACTCCGCCGGCTGTGGCTTCCGCCAGGTCGAGGAGTTTGTCCGACAGCCCCGAGCGCACCAGCGCGTCACCGGTGAGAATGAACAGCGGCACGGCGATCAGTGCGAAGTGGTCGATCCCTTCGAACAGACCTTCGCCAACCATGCTGACGGGGATGACGCCGGTGGCGTACACCATTGCCAGCGTTCCCAGACCCAGCGATACCCAGATTGGCGTACCGATCAGGATGAGGACGCCGAGCAGGGCAAGTGCAGCGTAGAACTCGATGCCAAGTGTCATCGCCGCCTCTTGCATGAGCATGAAGTCCATTACGGCTCTCCTCAGTCGAACAGTTTGTGGCCCTCGAAGGGCGGTCGTCCGGCCTTCAGGTCCTTGATGTCGCGGCGCATCGATTGCAACACCCGCAGCACGATGCAGGAGAAGCCGAAGGGGACGGCAACCAGGAACCACGCCTGACTGACGCGCAAGCCTGGCGTCACCGAGCCGAACTTGATCGACGTGATCACCGGTTCGATCGACAGGTAGAGCGCGATCACTGCGAACACGAGGGTGAAGAAATCGCTCAGCAACCACGAGATCGCCCGACCGCGGGCCGGCAGTGCCTGCACCAGGGCGTCAATGCGGATGTGGGCGCGGTCGCGCACGGCAAATGCAGCCGCGATCCACGTCAGGTAAATGAAGGCGTAGCGCGCCACTTCTTCGCCCCACACGGACGAGTAGGACAGGCCGAAACGGCGCACCACGTCGATCGAGATGACGGAGATGATGCTTGCGTAGAAAAACAGCAGCAACCACCGTTCGCCGTTGCGGTCGACCCGTGCAAGCCAGCCCCGCGGGGCTGCTTGCACGCTGCTGGCGTGCTCGGTGGCGGTCATGACCGCGCTGCTCACGACACGTCCTGGACGTGGTAGCGGCCCTGGGTGTTGGCCGCCTCGAGGAGCTTGTCGAAATCGGCGAGCGAGCCCGCGAATTCGGCCTTCATTGCATCCCAGGCTGGCAGCTGGTGACCGCAACGCGCGACCCATTGCTTGATGTCATCGGCACTCGGCACATGGATCTTGACGCCGGCTTGTCGCAGTTGATCCATCGCATAGGCACGGGAGGCAGGCACACGCGCGAGGTTCTGGCGGAAGGTCACATCGGCGGCTTCGGTGATGCCGGCCTGGATGTCCTTCGGCAGTCCATTGAACCACTGCAGATTGCACGAATAGATCTGAGCATCGGGTACCGAGCGGATGGTCGAGATCGAGTGCAGCGTGTCGGCGAAGCCAAAGGTCAGCAGCGCCTGCAGGCTGGGGTCGAGTGCATCCGCCACGCCCTGTTTCATCGCCGAGCTGGTTTCGCCCCAGGCCACCGGTGTCGGGTTGGCGCCGGCGAGGCGGTAGAAGGTCTGCAGCACCTTCGAGGAAGGGACGCGGAACTTGATGCCGGCGATGTCGTCGGGCACCGACACCGGGCGGTCGCGCAAGCCCTTGCGGATTGCAACCGTACGCGGATCGATGCAGACATACATCAGCGGCTTGAAGCCGCGAGCCTCGACCGCAGGATGAACGCGGTTGCGCCATTCGGCGGACATGACCAGATTCACGAACTGCTGATTGTTGCCGCACCAGTAGGGGATGTTGATCAGATCGACAGCGGGTGCGAAGGGCGCGAAGTTGGAGATCGAGTGCATCGCAATGGGAACGGTGCCGTTCTGCACCTTGCTCACAAGCGCCCCGCCGACCCCGAGCTGGCCGCCCGGCGAGAGCTTGACGTAGACCTTGCCCGCGGTGAAGTTCTGGATGTTTTCCTTGAAGTCGAGCTGCATCATCGGGTAGCTGCGGCTTGCACCGAGGATGTACTCGGTTGCCATGATGACCTGGAACTTTGATTTGCTCTCCCGTTCGCGCTCCTCGTTCGCAACCTGAGCCATGGCGTCGTTCGAGAACATGGCGCCGGCACTGACGCCGGCGACGGCTGCGGTGAAGCCGAAGCGCCCGCTCATCTGGAAGAATCGGCGGCGTTCCATCTGTTGCGGTGCATTGTTCTGGATTTTTGTGTTCATTTCGTGTCTCCTTCGGTGGTGGTGTCCAGCGTGGGGGCATTGTTTGCCCGCCGTTGTTCTTCGAGCAGGCAGGCGCCGAGGCCAATGGCAAGGCCCAGTGCGAGCAGGATTGCGAGCAGGATTTCGGGGATCAGCGGGAGCTGGTCGAAACCGAAGCTCATGTGCAGCTTTCCGCTGACGATGGCGGCCCAGAATGCGATGAAGGTCGCGGCCGAAAGGCGGAACAGCAGACGGGTGTGCGGGGGTTGCCCCCCATGTGTGGACGGGTTCTGCACTGCATTGCCTCCTTCGTTATTGCGCCTGTAAGCGCTTACATTTTTGTGTAGTTAAATGCAGATTGGCAGCTTTGTCAAATAGAAATTTCCACGTCTATTCATTCGTATCATCTGAATGACTATCTGGTATTGAAGTGGTGCGGAGGGGGGCTGAAAGCGCTACCATTCGTAACTGTTCTGACACACGGGAAACATGCATGGTCGAGGGGCGCAGGCGGGAAACGATTCGCAATGACAGGCCTGTACTGGCGGATGTGGCGCTTGCGGCCGGGGTGTCGACTGCGTCTGTGTCGCGGGTGCTGAATGAGCCCGACAAGGTGCGTCCCGAGATGCGTCAGCGCGTGATGGCGGCGGTGGAGCAGCTGGGGTATGTGCCTGACGGCGCGGCGCGGGCGCTGGCCTCCGGGCGCCTGCGAACCATTGGTGCAATCGTCCCGACGCTCGACAACGCCATCTTCGCCAGTGGCATCAACGCGTTGCAGCGCCGGCTGGCGCAGCGCGGTTTCACGCTGCTGGTGGCTTCGTCCGAATACGACAGCGACGAAGAGGCGCGCGAGGTTCATGCTCTGGTCGTCAGGGGGGTGGATGGTCTCGTTTTCGTGGGCGAAGGTCACGACCCCAGGCTGTACAAGCTGCTCGCCTCCAAGGGCCTGCCGTACGTGAATACCTGGGTGCATTCGCCCGACCAGCCGCATCCGACCATCGGTTTCGACAACCGCAGTGCAGGGCATCGGCTGGCCGACTATCTGATGGACCTGGGGCATCGGCGCATCGCGATGGTGGCGGGTTTCACGGCCCACAACGATCGTGCGCGCGCGCGCGCGGAGGGCGTGCGCGCAGCGCTGGCAAAGCGCGGGCTGGAGATTGCGCCCGGTCAGTTCCTGGAGCGGGCCTACGATGTGCGTGAGGGGCGGGAGGCGCTGCGCACCCTGCTGCGTTTGCCGGAGCCGCCGACCGCGGTCATTTGCGGTAATGACGTGCAGGCCATGGGTACGCTGTTCGAGACCCAGGCGCAGGGTATCGCCGTGCCCGCAAGGCTGTCCATCGTCGGCTTCGATGATCTGCCGATCTCGGCCAACCTCGTGCCTGCGCTGACAACGATCCGGGTGCCGGCGGCCGATATCGGGCGGCGCGCGGCGGATTATCTGCTCGATCGCCTTGCCGGGCAGGACCCGCCGGCCCACACCGAGCTGGATGCCGAGCTGGTGGTGCGCGGTACGACCGCTCCCCCGCCAGTGCTGGCGGACGGCGGCTGAGTCAGTCGTCACGGCAGGCGACGGAATCCGGGTGTCTGCAGGCGTTTCAGGTCCGGCTGCTTTCCCCGTCGAAACCGTCGAGCAGGCGAGTGAGTGCTTCCAGCAGATCAGGCGCTGCGACGATGCAGGATCGGGTGTCGAGTACCGACGCCGCGCCGCGCAGGTCGAGGCGGCCGCCTGCCTCCTCGATCATCAGGCTGCCTGCAGCAAGATCCCAGGCTTTCATGCCGACCTGCCAGAAGCCGTCGAGCTGGCCGCTGGCCACGCGTGCGAGATCGAGCACCATCGAACCCGAGCGCCTGACGCCTTGCGCGGTGTTCAGTGCGGCGCCCAGGGCCGGCAGATAGCCCGCCATGGCAGCTGCGCCCGGCTTGGGGAACACGGTGCCGAGCAGGGCGTGTTTCAGCTCCCGGCATGATGAAACGAGTATCCGGCTGCCATTGCGCCAGGCGCCACCGCCACGTACGGCCGAGTAGGTGTCGCCACGCACCGGATCGACGATGACGCCGACCAGTGCCTGCCCGCGATGAAGGCAGGCTACCGACACCGCGAAGTCCGCCAGCCCGTGCGCGAAGTTCACCGAGCCGTCGATCGGATCGATCACCCACAGGTAATCCGACTCGACGCCATCGCCACCGGCTTCCTCCGAAAGAATGGCGTGATCCGGGCAGGCGCTGCGGATGATACCGATTGCGGCGGTTTCGGCCGCAAGGTCTATCGAGGTGACGACATCGCCCGCGCCCTTGTCGGCCACTTCGATGCTGTCGCGCTGCAGCCAGCCCTGATGTGCGATCCTGCTCGCGGCGCCCGCTGCGTCGCGCGCCACTGCGAGCAGGTGCTCGCGGTCGAATGTGGATGGCGCGCTCATTTGATGACGTGCTCGAGCAGGTAGATGCCGCCCAGCACCCACAGTGCAAGGAAGAGCGTGTTGGCCACGATCAGGGCGATCGGCTGCCAGCCGACGGTGCGCAGCTCGGCAAAGGAAGTCTTGACCCCGAGAGCGGAGATCGCCACGACCAGGCACCAGCGCGACAGGCTCGACAGGGAGTCGCTGACTTCGGTGGTGAGCAGGCCGGCACTGTTGATCAGCACGAGGATGATGAAGCCGACGAGAAAGCGGGGGAGCAGCGTGACCGGTTCATCGTTGTCCTTGTTCTGGCGGCGGAAGCTGAGCGAGATCATGAGCACGACCGGCACCAGCAATGCGACCCGGAACAGCTTCACCAGGGTGGCGGTTTCGGCCACCTGAGGCGAGATCAGAAAACCCGCGCCCACGACCTGTGCGACATCGTGAATCGTACCGCCAAAGAACACGGCGGTCATCTCCGGGCTGAGTTCGAGCAGCTTCGCGATCAGCGGGTAGGCAATCATTGCCACCGTCGACAGGGCGGTGACCGTGACCACGGTCAGCAGCGTCATGCGCTGGTTCTGATCGTTCTTGGGCAGGGCCGCGGCGATGGCAAGCGCGGCCGACGCGCCACAGATTGCCACTGCACCGCCGCCGAGCAGGCCTTCCGGCCCGGTGCGTCCGAGGCGGCGCGCAAGCAGCGAACCGAACAGCAGCGTGGCGCCCACGCCTGCCACCACCAGTGCGATCGGCCCGGCGCCAAGGTCTGCGATCTGGCCGACGGTGATGCGCGCACCGAGCAAGGCCACCCCGAAGCGCAGCACCCCGCGCGCGGCGAAATCGATGCCGATGCGCGTTTTGGGTTCCGCAGCCAGGTAGTGGAAAGCCATGCCAACCAGCAAGGCATAGAGAAACTGCGGGCCGCCGTAGTGCTCCGCGATGAAGGTGGAGGCGAGCGCGATGACGAGGGCCGTCATCAGGCCCGGCATACGCGCGGTGGTGCTGCGCAGGTTGGCGGCAATGCTGGACATCGTGGCTGTGCTCATGATCCTTCCATGTGACGTGCGCTTGAGGCCGACCGGTCAGCGGATCGGGCGTAATGACATTTCGGGATCAATGCTAGCGGAATTGTAAGATATAGGTCAACTAGATGAGTTAGGTGATGTAGAGTGTCGGAAGGATGATTCCGAGCATCGGAGTCGATGTTGCATTGAGGCGGGGGGAGGACATGATGGAACTGCACATCAGGGAATTGCGGAAGTTCGACGAACCACTCTACAAGTGGGTAAAGCGCGGGCTGATCGAACTGATCGGGCTCGGCACCTGGCGTCCGGCCCAGGCGATTCCGTCGGAGCGCAAGCTGTCGGAAGGCTTTGGCGTCAGTATGGGAACCATCCGGCGCGCACTGGATGAACTGGTCGACGACGACGTTCTGGTGCGCCATCAGGGACGCGGCACCTTCGTAACCGCGCATGATCGCAACCGCTATCTGTTCAGCTTCTTCAACGTCTGCGGGCATGACGGCCAGCGGATCTATCCGGTCGTGAACCTGATCGACTTCGACAGTCTGCGTGCAGACGCCTTTGTCGCGCGCAGCCTGAGCATCAGTCCGGGGGCCAAGGTGGTGCGCGTTCGCAACCTGCTGACCCTGAAGGGTGTGCCGACCCTGGTCGACGAGATTCTGCTGCCGGCGGCGCGCTTTGCCGGGATCAGTCGTGAGCGGGTGGCCGATCGCAGCGGGACGCTGTATCAGCTATACGAAGAGCAGTTCCGGCAGTCGGTGACCCGTATCGAAGAGCGCTTGCGCGCGACGGTGGCCAACGCGCAGCAGGCTGCGGACCTGGCGGTCGATCCGGGTTATCCGCTGCTGCACATCGTGCGGCGGGCGTTTGCGGTAGACGGTACGCCAATCGAATTGCGCCACTCCTTCGTCAAGACCGAACACTACGAGTACTCCCGCACCCTGCATGAAGCCGATCGCGGGCGCGGCCGGGACTGACGTTTACTGGTGCTCTTCGGCGAAATACTCGTGATGTGCGGTGTTCACATAGCTGTGCCGCAACTCCACCGCGAGATCGTTGAACGACAGTGCAAGCCTGACGATATGCAGCAAGGGTGCGCCCACTTCGACCTCGAGCAGTGAGGCCAGGCGCTCGTCGGCAAGGCAGGCACGCAGGCGCTCCTCGGTGCGCAGCACGGCGACGGCGAAGTTGTCCTGGTAGAGCTGATAGAGCGTACCCGGCCGGTTGCGTACGGTCTCTGCGGTGAGATGCGGAAAGCTGCGCTCGGGGACGTGGATGTCGTCCACGATCAGGGGCTTGCCGGCGATGCTCAGCCGGTTGGTCAGGCGGAACAGCTTCGACCCGGTGCGTATGCCAAGGCGCTGGGCCATGTCGGCATCGGCCTTGATGCTGGCGAAGGCTTGCAGCTCTACCTTCGGGTATTCCTTGTGCCCGTCCTGCCCAATGATGTGGAAAAACGCGAACACATAGCGATCGTGCGTGTGGGAGGTGACGAAGGTGCCGCGCCCCTGGTGCCGGATGAGGATGTTTTCTGCCACCAGTTCGTCGACCGCCTTGCGCACGGTGCCGATGCTGACCCCGAAACGTTCGCCCAGACGCTTCTCCGACGGAATGATCTCGCCCGGCTTCCACTCGCCACTGCGCAGCGATTCCATGATCTTTCGCTTCACTTCCTGGTAGAGCGGGGCGCCCAGGGGAAGGCCTGACAGTGAAATCTGGTTCATGGCGGGAGCGGCCTCGATGAAGTAGGCACGATGGCACTAGGGGCATCAATCATACCAAATCCCGCGCGAGATCAAGGCTTGAGCGATGCATCTCATCCGTATGAGTGTGTGCCCGCGCACTCACGCCATGCCAGTTGCGACCCCGCATTTCATCGGCACTCGAAAAAGTTAACCTAAACATCCAACTCATATATATCACCCAGTTGACACGGATGAATTGTGGTACTACGATGCAATTGCTGTCCGCATGGACTGATCGCCAAAGGAGAAGAGAGATGATTCATTTTGTCGTACATGAAGAGGGTGACTCGGTCGGCACGATCGTGGTCGAGGGCGTCAAGAGCGGCGCAACGCTGTCGGGCTGGATCATGGAGCAGGACCGCATGACGGAAATCAAGACGCGCAGCGACATTCCGATCGGTCACAAGATCGCGCTGCAGCAGCTGGAAGTCGGTGCCACGGTGATCAAGTACGGCGTCGATATCGGCAAGGTCGTTGCCCCCATCGCGGCGGGCGAGCACTTGCACGTTCAGAACGTCAAGACCAAGCGCTGGTAAGCCCAGGCTCAGGTCGCGCCATACCCATTCCATTCATAGAGAGGCATCGCCAAATGATCAGCAATGAAACGACTTTTCTCGGATATCGCCGCGAGAACGGCCGCGTCGGGGTTCGCAACCACGTCATCGTCCTGCCGGTGGACGACATTTCCAACGCAGCAGCCGAAGCCGTTGCGAACAACATCAAGGGCGCAATGGCCCTGCCGCACCCTTACGGTCGTCTGCAGTTCGGTGCCGACCTTGAGCTGCACTTCCGCACCCTGATCGGTACCGGTTCCAACCCCAACGTGGCTGCAGTGGTCGTGATCGGCATCGAGCCGGCCTGGACCAAGCTCGTTGCCGACGGCATCGCCAAGACCGGCAAGCCGGTTCACAGCTTCTCGATCTCGCAGAATGGCGATCACGAGACCATCATGAAGGCGTCGAAAGCCGCCCGCGAGCTGGTTCAGTTTGCCTCCGAGAAGCAGCGCGAAGAGTGCCCGATCAGCGAACTGTGGGTGTCCACCAAGTGCGGCGAGTCGGACACGACCTCGGGCTGCGGTGCCAATCCGACCGTCGGCAATGCCTTCGACAAGCTCTACGGTGTCGGCGCGACCTTGGTGTTCGGCGAGACTTCCGAGCTGACCGGTGGTGAGCATCTGGTGGCCGCACGCTGTGCCACGCCGGACGTGAAGGAAGAGTTCATGAAGCTGTTCAACAGCTATCAGGACATGATCAACCGTCACAAGACCTCGGACCTCTCCGACTCGCAGCCGACCAAGGGCAACATCGCCGGTGGTCTGACCACCATCGAGGAAAAGGCGCTGGGCAACATCCAGAAAATCGGCAAGAAGTGCAAGGTCGATGGCGTGCTCGACTATGCCGAAACGCCGACCGCCCCCGGCCTGTGGTTCATGCAGTCGAGCTCGGCTGCTGCCGAGATGGTGACGCTGTGTGCAGCTGCCGGTTACGTGGTGCATTTCTTCCCCACCGGACAGGGCAACATCGTCGGCAACCCGATCCTGCCCGTGATCAAGATCTGCGCAAACCCGAGGACCGTCCGCACCATGGGCGAGCACATCGACGTCGATACCTCCGGCCTGCTGCAGCGCGAAATGAACATGGATGGCGCGGGTGACCAGTTGCTTGAATGCATGCTGCGCACCGCGAACGGACGCCTTACCGCGGCCGAAGCACTGGGACACCGCGAATTCGTGCTGACCCGTCTGTACGAGAGTGCCTGATTTACTGAAGCCTGACACCGGCCGCTGAGGCCGGTTGCTGCAACGGGGGCTTTCGCCATGAGGCGACAGCCCCCGCAACCCCTTGATGGAGGAGACACATAATGAGAAAGCTTCAAAGCGCCATTACCCGCATGACCGTCGCCAGCCTGTGCAGCATTTCCCTGGGGGCCGCTGCGGCCTATCCGGAGCAGACCATCAACTACATCATCCCTTTCGGTCCGGGGGGTGAGTCGGACATCGCAGCACGCCTGCAGGAGCCGCTGTTCAAGAAGCATGGCGGACAGTCGGTGGCCATTCAGTACAAGGCCGGTGCGGGCGGTGCTGCAGCTTGGGCGCAACTGAACAGCATGACTGCAGACGGCTACACGATGATGGGGACGAACCTCCCGCACATCGTGCTGCAGCCGATGGAAAAGGACGTGGGTTATCGCACCGCCGAGGTGACCAACGTGTACTGGTTTCACTACACGCCGGATGCGCTGCTGGTGACTGCCGACAGCCCCTACAAGACCCTGGCGGACTATCTCGCTGCCGCGCGCAAGACGCCGGGCGGGGTGATTGTCGGCGGCACCGGCACCAACTCCGGTAACGAGCTGGCGAAGGCGCGCCTGGACAAGCTCGCCGGCATCAAGACCACCTATATCCCGTTCAAGGGCACGGGTGCGGTCAACACCGCACTGCTGGGCAAGCAGGTCGCGGCCTCCTGGGGCTACACCACGGTGAAGCTGCAGCTGGGCGACCAGGTGCGCTGCCTCGCGGTGGCCATGGAAGCGCGCCATCCGCGCATGCCGGATTGCCCGACCTTCCGTGAGCTGGGCATCGACATGGTCGGTGGCGTCTATCGCGGACTCGCCGTGCCTTCGAGCACGCCGGCTGCGGTGCAGAAGCAGGTTGCCAGCCTGATCGGTCAGATCAACAAGGATCCTGTCTTCATCGAGAAAATGCTCGACAACGGGTTCACCGTCGTCGATGTCGGCCCAGAGCAGATGAAGGACTTCATGGACAAGATGAGCAAGGAATACGCGGAAGCTGCCAAGGATCTTGGCATCAAGATGCAGTGATCTTCCAATGCGCAGCCCGCAAGGGCTGCGCGTGTTCATCTGTCTGAGGAGTTCGCATGCCTGGAATCGAGTATCTCCTTCATGCCCTGAGCCCGATGAGTCTGCTGATCGCCTTCGCCGGCGTGCTGGCAGGCATCCTCATCGGTGCAATGCCAGGGCTGACCGCAACCATGGCGGTTGCGGTGCTGGTCCCCTTCACCTTCGGCATGGAGCCGGGTGTTGCGCTGATCGCGCTTGGCGCCATCTATACCGGTGCCATCTACGGTGGTGCCTATTCGGCCATCCTGCTGAAGACGCCGGGCACGCCGTCGTCGATCGCCACCACCTTCGACGGCTATCCGATGGCCAAGCGCGGCGATGGCGATCTCGCGCTCACGTTGGCCTGCCTGGCTTCGGTGTTCGGCGGTCTGGTGGGCGCGGCCTTCCTGCTGCTGCTCGCACCCCCGCTGGCCTCGGTCGCACTGAGCTTCGGCCCGGTCGAGTACTTCTGGCTCGCCATCTTCGGTCTCACCCTGATTGCGTCGCTCAGCGAAGGCAGTCTGATCAAGTCGCTGATCGGTGGCTGCATCGGCCTGCTGCTGTCGATGATCGGCGTCGCCGAGGTCGGTGGCGATGTGCGCTTTACCGGCGACTCGCAGGCCCTGCTTGGTGGCATCGACATCGTCTCCGCGCTGATCGGCCTGTACTGCGTGCCGGTGCTGCTTGAACTCGTGGCTTCGCCCGACCCGCACATGCGGCTCGGCAGCCGGGTGTCGAGCTATCGCCTGGGCGAGGGCATGCGCCAGTGCTGGAAGTCGCGCTTCAACATCATGCGCAGTTCGGTGATCGGTACGGTGGTTGGCATCCTGCCTGGCGCGGGCGGTTCGATCGCCTCGCTGATTGCCTACTCGGAGGCACGCCGCGTGGCCAAACAGCCGGAAAAATTCGGCACCGGCGAGCCCGATGGTCTGCTTGCAACCGAGTCGTCCAACAACGCGACGGTGGGTGGCGGCTTCATCCCCACGCTGGTGCTGGGCATCCCGGGCACGCCGCCGGATGCGGTGATTCTCGGCGCACTGCTGGTGCAGGGCGTGCGCGTCGGGCCGCAGCTGTTCGGCGAGCAAAGCGAGATCGTCTACACCTTCATCTACGGCCTGTTCATCGCCACCGTGCTGATGCTGCCGGTTGGTCTGCTGGTCGGGCGCTATGCGTTCAAGTCGCTGGTGGGCATTCCCAAGGCGCTGCTTGCCCCTTCGGTCGCCTTCCTCACCATTCTCGGCAGCTATGCCGTGCATAACAACGCACATGAAGTGCTGCAGATGGTGCTGCTTGGCGGCTTTGCCTGGGTGATGGCGAGCTGGGGCTTCTCCGCCTCTCCGATCGTGCTCGGACTCATCCTTGGGAGCATCGCCGAAGGTGGATTCGTCCAGGGCTATCTGATCGGTTCGGCGAAGGGCAGTGCGCTGGCGGAGTTCTTCGGGCGCCCGATCTCGATCGGCATCATCGTGTTCATCCTGATTGGTCTGATGTATCCGCTGCTGACCCGTCGCTTTGGCAAGAAGGAGATCAAGCATGAGTACGCATGAGGTGAAAGTGCGCGATGTGTCCGGCGTGATCGCGTCGGTGATCGCAATCGTGATCGGGGTGATGGTGCTGCGTGCAGCGCGTGACTTCGACACCCTTGGTGCAGTGTTTCCGCGCTCGGTGGCGGTGCTGATGATGGTGCTCGGCGCCTGTTACGTGGTGCTTGCCCTGCGCAAGCCGGGGGTGAGCGCGACGCGGCTGCAGGGCTCCGGCATGCGCAGGCTGGCGCTGTTCGGCGTCATGCTGGGCTGGGCGCTGCTGCTCGAGCCGCTCGGCTTCCTGACCACCAGCCTGATCGGTTATGTGCTCGGGCTGCTGATCGCCAATTTCGATCGCTGGACCCCGCGCATGACGATGATCTACTGCGGCGCCGGGTGCTCGATGGTCGTGGGCCTGTTCCTGCTGTTCCGCTTTGCCCTGAAGGTGCCGTTGCCCCCCGGCATCCTGATCTGATTCGTGCCGTTTCGTACGCCCAACCCCAGCAAGAGATAGAGGAAAAAATGACAAAGGTCGTGATCTCCGAGTTCATGGATGAAAGTGCGGTGGATACGCTGCGCGCCCGTTTCGATGTGCTGTATGACCCCAAACTGGTGGACCAGCCGGCAGCCCTGCTCGCGGCGCTGGCGCAGGCGGATGGCCTGATCGTGCGCAACCGCACCCAGGTCAGCGCCGACATGCTGCCAGCAGCGCCGGCACTGAAAGTGGTGGGCCGTCTCGGCGTGGGACTGGACAACATCGATGTGGCGCGATGCAAGGCCGCAGGGGTAGAAGTGATCCCGGCCACCGGTGCCAATGCCCTTGCCGTGGCCGAGTACGTCATTGGCACGGCGATGGTGCTGCTGCGCGGCAGCTATCTGTCGAGCAGCGAGGTGGCGGCCGGCGAATGGCCGCGTACCCGCATGTCGAATGGGCGCGAGACCGCAGGCAAGACGCTGGGCCTGGTGGGCTTCGGCGGCATTGGTCAGCTCACGGCACGTCTGGCCCGTGGCCTCGGCATGCAGGTGGTGGCGCATGACCCGATGATCGCGAACGATGCGCCGGTGTGGGCGGAGTCGGGCGTGACCCCGCTGGCGCTCGATGCGCTGGTGAGTACGGCCGATGTCGTCAGCCTGCACGTACCGCTGACCGACGGCACCCGCGGCCTGTTCGGCGCTGCCTGCATCCAGTCGATGAAGGCGGGTGCAGTGCTGATCAACACCGCACGCGGCGGCATTGTCGACGAGGCGGCGCTGGCTGCGGCACTTCGCAGCGGGCACCTTGGCGGCGCGGCGCTGGACGTGTTCGAGGCCGAACCGCTGCCCGCTGGGTCGGCGCTGGCCGGTGTCCCCAACCTGATCCTCACGCCGCACATCGGCGGGGTGACGTTTGAATCCAACGAGCGCGTGAGCAGCCTGATCGCAGAGCGCGTCATCCGTTTTCTTGCAGACTGAGGAGCCGCGCATGGCCAGACACACGATTGATCATCTGCTCGAACTGACTGCCGCTGCGCTGACGCGTGCCGGAGCAGGGCCAGACATGGCGGCGTCCACCGCGAGGTCGCTGGTGGCGGCCGAAGCACAGGGGCTGGCTTCGCATGGGCTGGCGCGGGTGTCGCAGTACGCTGCCCATCTGCGCAATGGGCGCGTCAATGGCGATGCTAAGCCGAAGGTGGTGAGTGAGCGTGCAGCCGCCTGCCTGATCGACGCCGAAGAGGGGCTGGCTTTCCCCGCCAGCGATCTGGCGATCAGGGAGGCGATCGAGCGCGCCCGCAAGTGCGGCGTGGCCTTTGCCGGCATCACCCGCAGCCACCATTTCGGGGTGGCCGCACTGCACCTCGAGGCCGTGGCTGCCGCTGGCATGGTGGGTCTTGCCTTCGGCAACTCACCGGCGGCGATGCCGGCCTGGGGCGGCAAGCGCGCCCTGTTCGGCACCAATCCGGTCGCTGCGGTGTTTCCGCGGCGCGACGGGGAGCCGATCACGATCGACCTCGCCTTGTCCGAAGTTGCGCGTGGCAAGCTGATGGTGGCGGCACGCGACGGCAAGTCGATCCCGACCGGCTGGGCGCTGGACAGGAACGGCGAGCCCACCACCGACCCGAAAGCCGGGCTTGAGGGCATGATGTGCCCGGCGGGCGGGGTGAAGGGGGCGATGCTGGCAATGATGGTGGAACTGCTGTGCTGCTCCCTGACCGGCGCCGCCTTCGGCTTCGAGGCCGACTCCTTCTTCGTCGAGGAAGGCAATCGTCCGCGCATCGGCCAGGCTTTCCTGGTGATCGATCCGGGCGCGCTGGCCGGCACCGACACCTATCTGGAGCGCGTCGAGACCCTGCTGACGGCCATGCTCGTCGATGAGGGCGTGCGTGTGCCGGGCGATCGTCGTCGCGGCATTGCGCTCAAGGCCATGAGCGAAGGCGTTGAAGTCGCCGACGCACTGCTCGCACAGCTGGTCTGAGTTTTTCCCCGCGCGGGCCTTCTGTCCGCGCGGGCCTTGAATACCAGAATGTGATGTTGAGATGCCGGGCAGGGCCTGGCAGGGAGGAGTCATGTCGTTGAAGATTGGTGTGCCGGCTGAGACTCATCCCGGCGAACGCCGCATTCCGGTCGTGCCGGATGTGGTCAAGAAATATCAGGGCCTCGGTGCCCATGTGGTGATGCAGGTCGGTGCAGGCGTGCCGGCGCATTTCCGTGATGAAGCGTTTGCCGAGGTCAGTCTGGTCGATGACGTCGCTGCGGTGTTCGGCGAAGCGGAGGTGGTGCTGTGCGTGCAGCCGCCGACGACGGCGTCGATCGCGGCGATGAAGCCGGGCAGCGTGCTGCTGGGCATGCTGCAGCCGTGGGCGGACGCCGAGCGGGTGAAGCTGCTGCAGGAGAAGCAGATCACCGCCTTTGCGCTCGAACTGCTGCCGCGCATCTCGCGCTCGCAGAGCATGGACGCGCTCTCCAGCCAGGCCGCAGTGGCCGGCTACGAGTGCGCGCTGATTGCCGCGGACCACTCACCCAAGTTCTTCCCCATGCTCACCTACGCTGCAGGCACCATCCGCCCGGCCAAGGTGCTGGTGATCGGTGCCGGCGTGGCCGGACTGCAGGCGATTGCCACCGCGCGCCGGATCGGCGCCATGGTCGAAGCCTACGACGTGCGCCCCGAAACCCGTGAGCAGATCGAATCGCTCGGCGCCAAGTTCGTCGACACCGGCGTGGCCGCAGCGGGCACGGGTGGCTATGCGCGCGAACTCACCGACGAAGAGAAAGCCAGACAGGCCGAGCGCCTGGCCAAGGCTGTGGGCCAGTGCGATGCGCTGATCACCACCGCCGCGATTCCGGGCAAGCGGGCACCGCAGATCATCAGCGCGGACATGATTGCGCGCATGAAGCCCGGTGCGGTGGTCGTCGACATGGCCGCCGAGAGCGGCGGCAACGTCGAAGGCACGGTCGCGGGCGAGAAGGTGTGGATCAACGACGTGCTCGTGATCGGTCCCACCCACATCACCAGCCGCATGCCGGTGCATGCCTCGGAGATGTACGCCAAGAACCTGTTCAACTTCATTTCGCCCTTCATCAAGGATGGCGCGCTCGCGCTCGACTGGGAAGACGAAGTCATGGCCGGATGCTGTCTCACCCACGCGGGCGAAGTGCGCCACGCGGGTGTGAAGCAGATCCTCGGTCTGTAAGGAGAGACATCATGGAAGGCTTTGCCGCACTCTACATTTTCATGCTGGCCGCGTTTGCCGGCTACGAAGTCATCTCGCGCGTGCCGGTGATTCTGCACACGCCGCTGATGTCGGGCTCGAACTTCGTGCACGGCGTGGTGCTGATCGGTGCCATGGTCGCCCTCGGCCACGCCGACCCGGAAGATCCGGTGCAACTGGTGATCGGCTTCTTCGCGGTGTTCCTCGGCGCGGCCAACGCCGCCGGCGGCTACATCGTGACCGAGCGCATGCTGGCCATGTTCAAGCCCGGTGGGCGTAAGGAAGGGGGCGCGAAATGAGTTCAAACTGGTTTGTCAGCATGGCGTACTTCATCGCCGCGGTGGTGTTCATCCTCGGCCTGAAGGCCATGAGCTCGCCGGTGACCGCACGGCGCGGCATCGTCTGGGCCGGCTTCGCGATGATCGGCGCCACGGTGGTCACCTTCTTCATGCCGGGGCTGCACAACGTTGGGCTGATCGTCACCGCGATCGTGCTCGGCGGCGGCGTGGCCTGGTGGAGCGGCAAGACGGTGAAGATGACCGACATGCCGCAGATGGTCGCCATCTACAACGGCATGGGCGGCGGTGCGGCGGCGGCGATTGCCGGGGTCGAACTGGTGCGCGGTGCAGCGCACGACGGCATCACCTCCACCCTGATGGCGCTGGGCGCGATCATCGGTGCGGTGGCCTTCTCCGGCTCCTGCGTGGCCTTTGCCAAGCTGCAGGGGATCATGAAGAAAGCGATCCGGCTGCCGGCGCAGAACAACGTCAACTTCTTCCTCGCGCTGGCCACCTTCGGCGTGGGCCTGACGGTGAGCTACTCGGCGCAACCGAGCGGCTTTGAAGTGTTCATCTTCTTCGTGCTCGCGCTCGCGCTCGGCACGGTGCTGGTGATGCCGATCGGCGGCGCCGACATGCCGGTGGTGATCTCGCTGCTGAACGCCTTCACCGGTCTGGCCGTGGGCTTCGAAGGCTTCGTGCTCGGCAACCCCGCGCTGATCGTGGCCGGCATCGTGGTCGGTGCCTCGGGTACGCTGCTCACGCAGCTGATGGCCAAGGCGATGAACCGCCCGATCAAGAACATCATCTTCGCCCCGCTTACCGGCGCGGCGGCAGAGGGTGAGGGCGAGGCCATCGAAGGCACGATGAAGGAGTTCTCCGCGCTCGATGCCGCGTCGGTGATGCGTTACGCGAGCAAGGTCGTCATCGTGCCCGGTTACGGCATGGCGGTGGCCGGGGCGCAGCACAAGGTGTGGGAGATGGCGCAGCTGCTCGAAGAGGCCGGGGTGGAGGTGGTGTTTGCCATTCACCCGGTGGCGGGGCGGATGCCGGGGCACATGAACGTGCTGCTGGCCGAGGCCGGTGTGCCCTACGACAAGATCTTCGACCTCGAGGAGATCAACGCCGACTTCCCGCAGGCCGATGTGGCGCTGGTGATCGGTGCCAACGACGTGGTGAACCCGGTGGCGCGTACCGACAAGAGCAGCCCGATCTACGGCATGCCCATCCTCAACGTGGACATGGCGCACAACGTGATCGTGGTCAAGCGCGGCAAGGGCGCGGGCTACTCAGGCATCGAAAACGCGTTGTTCTACAAGGACAACTGCCGCATGCTGTACGGCAGTGCGCAGCAGGCCATTGGTGAGGTGATTACGCACGTGAAGGCGCTGGAGGCCTGACAACATGGAGCAGCCAAACATGAAGAAGATCCGCAGCATTCTGGTCGCGAACCGCAGTGAAATCGCCATTCGGGTGTTCCGTGCCGCGAGCGAGATGAACATCCGCACGGTCGGCATCTATGCGCATGAAGACCGCCTCGCCCTCCATCGTTTCAAGGCCGACGAGGCCTACCAGGTGGGGGCGGGCAAGAAGCCGATCCAGGCCTACCTCGACATCCCCGACATCATCCGCATTGCGCGCGAGGCCAAGGTGGACGCAATCCATCCGGGCTACGGCTTCCTGTCCGAGAACCCCGATTTCGCCGAGGCCTGTGCGGCGGCCGGGATTGCCTTCATCGGCCCGAGCCCGGCGGTGATGCGTCAGCTCGGCAACAAGGTCTCTGCGCGCGAACTGGCGCAGCGTGCCGGTGTGCCGGTGGTGCCAGCGACCGGTGCGCTGCCGTATGACCTGGATGCCTCGCGTCGCCTGGCGGCAGAGGTAGGCTATCCGCTGATGCTCAAGGCGAGCTGGGGTGGCGGCGGTCGCGGCATGCGCGCCATTGAGTCCGAGGCTGAACTCGGCGATGCGATCGATGCCGCGCGTCGCGAGGCTGCGGCGGCTTTCGGCAATGACGAGGTCTATCTCGAAAAGCTGGTGCGGCGTGCGCGTCACGTCGAAGTGCAGGTGCTTGGCGATACCCACGGCCAGCTGGTGCATCTGTTCGAGCGCGACTGTTCGGTGCAGCGACGCAACCAGAAGGTGGTCGAGCGCGCACCCGCGCCCTACCTCGATGCGTGGCGCCGGGCAGAGCTGTGTGAAGCGGCGCTCAAGCTCGCACGTGAAGTGGGCTACTCGCACGCCGGGACGGTCGAGTTCCTGATGGACGTGGATACCGGCGACTTCTACTTCATCGAGGTCAATCCGCGTATCCAGGTCGAACACACGGTGACCGAGCAGGTCACCGGCGTGGATATCGTCAAGGCGCAGATCCGCATCACCGAAGGCGCGCGCATCGGCGACGAAGACAGCATGATCCCGGACCAGGAGGCAATCCGCCTTCACGGCCATGCGCTGCAGTGCCGGGTCACCACCGAAGACCCCGAGAACGGATTCACCCCCGACTACGGCCGCATTACGGCCTACCGCAGTGCGGCGGGCCTGGGTGTGCGGCTCGACGGTGGTACCGCCTATTCCGGCGCGGTCATCACCCCGTTCTACGACTCCCTGCTGGTGAAGGTGACGGTGTGGGGCAATACCCCGGACGAGGCGAGCGCCCGCATGGATCGGGCCTTGCGCGAGTTCCGGGTGCGCGGCGTATCGACCAACCTCGCCTTTCTCGAGAACGTCATCGCCCACCCGCTGTTTACCTCGGGCGAATGCACTACGCGCTTCATCGACGAGACGCCGGAGCTGTTTGATTTTCCGTTGCGCCAGGACAGGGCGACACGACAGCTCAACTTCCTTGGCGAGGTCATCGTCAATGGCAACCCGGAGATGAAGGGCCGCAACGCGCCACCGCTGCCGATCCCGCGCCCGCGCCTGCCTGCGTGCGATCGTGGCGCGCCGATCCCGCCCGGCAGTCGTGACCGCCTCAAGGAGATGGGGGCGGAGGGCTTCTCGAAGTGGATGCGCGACGAACCGCGCGTGCTGCTCACCGACACCACGATGCGCGACGCCCACCAGTCGCTGTTCGCGACCCGCATGCGGACCGCCGACATGCTCGCCGTGGCCCCGCATTACGCGCGCATGGGCGCCGATCTGTTCTCGCTTGAGTGCTGGGGTGGCGCGACCTTCGACGTCGCAATGCGCTTTCTGAAGGAGGACCCGTGGCAGCGCCTGGGGCTGTTGCGCGAGGCGATACCGAATGTGCTGTTCCAGATGCTGTTGCGTGGCTCGAACGCAGTTGGCTACACCAACTATGCGGACAACGTGGTGCGCCACTTTGTGCAGCAGGCCGCGCGCGGACCCGACGGCGTCGGTGGCATCGACCTGTTCCGCGTGTTCGATTCGCTCAACTGGGTGGACAACATGCGGGTCGCGATCGATGCGGTGCGCGATGCAGGCGCCTTGTGCGAGGCGGTGATGTGCTATACCGGCGACCTGTTTGATTCGTCGCGCAGCAAGTACAACCTGAAGTACTACGTCGACATGGCCCGCGCACTCGAGAAGGCCGGCGCCAACATCCTGTGCATCAAGGACATGGCCGGCGTGTGCCGCCCGAATGCGGTCACCGAGCTGGTGCGGGTGCTGCGCGAGGAGACCGCGCTGCCGCTGCACTTCCACACCCACGACACCAGCGGCATCTCGGCTGCCAGCGTGCTCGCTGCGGTCGAGGCCGGGGTGGACGCGGTGGACGGGGCGCTCGACTCGATGAGCGGCCTGACTTCGCAGCCCAGCCTGGGCTCGATCGTGGCTGCGCTCAAAGGTACAGCGCGCGATCCGAAAGTCGACCTGCGTGCGCTGCAGTCGCTGTCACGCTACTGGGAGGGCGTGCGCCGGCAGTATGCGCCCTTCGAGCCCGACATCCGCGCCGGCACCTCCGAGGTCTACCGTCACGAAATGCCGGGCGGGCAATATACCAACCTGCGCGAACAGGCGCGGGCGGTGGGCATCGAGGAGCGCTGGCCGCAGGTGGCGGATGCCTATGCCGAGGTCAATTTGCTGTTCGGCGACATCGTCAAGGTGACCCCGTCCTCCAAGGTGGTCGGCGATATGGCCTTGTTCATGGTCACCAACGAGTTGCGCCCGCAGGACATCACCGATCCGAAGCGCGACATCGCCTTTCCCGAGTCGGTGGTGCAGTTGTTCCGCGGTGAGCTCGGTTACCCGCCGGACGGCTTTCCGGAAGCCCTGCAGAAGAAGGTGCTGAACGGTCTGGCGCCGGTCGTCGGGCGTGCCGCCGACCACCTCCCGGATGTGGATCTGGCGCAGGCAAAAGCGGCGCTCGAGACCGAGATCGGCCGCCCGGTGTCGGAAACCGACCTCGCTTCGTCGCTGATGTATCCGAAGGTGTTCCGCGATTTTGCACGCCACGACAACCAGTACGGTGACGTCTCCGTGCTGCCGACGCCTGCGTTCTTCTATGGTCTGGTGGAGGGCGAGGAGATCTCGGTCGAAATCGACCGCGGCAAGACCCTGGTGATCCGCCTGCTCGGCCGCAGCGACACCGACGACGGCCATGTGAAGCTGTTCTTCGAACTCAATGGCCAGCCGCGTCTGATCAAGGTGCCGGTTGCCGGCTTCAATGCGGTCGAGCGCCCCCAGGCCGACCCGGCCAATCCGGACCAGGTCGGTGCGCCGATGCCGGGCATGGTGGGAACGGTCGCCGTGCGCCCGGGCCAGCATGTCAGCAAGGGCGACATGCTGCTGACGCTGGAAGCGATGAAGATGGAACTGTCGATCAAGGCCGAGCGCGACGGGGTGGTGAAGCAGGTCTACACCACGTCGGGCACCGTTGTGGCGGCCAAGGATCTGCTGCTCGACTTTTCGTGAGCCCTGGCGGGGGCGGCTTGCGCAGCGCGGGCGGGCTCAGAGTCCGCCGCGCTCGCGCGAGCTGCGTTCGCGTTCGGTCTTGAAGATGTAGCGTTGAATCTTGGTGTCGGCAGCGCGTGGCAGCTCGACGAAGCGGAAGCCGACGCGTTGCGTCAGCACGCCGCTGCGGGTCGATTGCTGCGAATTGTTCCTGACCTCGAGCCGGACCGTGAGAGCTTCGCCATCAACCAGTTTGAGCACGCAACCGTCGATGACCTTGCCGATCGGCAGGTGCGCGGTATCGAGTGGCAACTGCAAGGCGGTGCCGCCCGGGCTGATGTCGAGTACTCGCGCTTCGAGTGGTTCGGGTTCGGTTTCGTCGGCCTTCACGCCGAGCCTGCAGGAGACTTCGTGCGTCACCGGAACCTGCATGCGGTAGAACTCGCGCCGCTGCACGCGGGCCATCTGCTCGGGTATGCGCGCAGCAAGAGCGGGGCGACCGTCCAGTTGCATTTCGGTGAGCGGGCCAACGGAAAACTGGATCCTGATCCTGTCCAGCTGGGTGACGCACACCATGCGCTCGGCCTGCAACGCCCTGTCGTTGATCTGGCGGTCGGGGCTGACATCGAGAAAGACCCACTCCTCGTCGTCGGAGAGCGTCACCAGCGCCGTCAGAAAGGACTGGCCGCCGGGTGACAGATGCGCGCTGATGAGCGAATGCCCGTCGATCAGTGCCTGCAACAGTTGGCGAATCTGGCGCTTTCCGTGCAGCAGGTATTTCTCGAGCGAGTCATTCTGCAGCGGAGCGACGGGTTGGTTTTCGATCTCTTCGGACATGCCTTGTCTGATCTGGGTGATACGCCTTTGTGAATGCGAATTCTTATAGCACGCCTCGCCCTTCGCTGGTGCGCCAGCGACCGGATCGCGGCGTTTCTCCCTGCGTGAAGGGGCGTTCAGAAATTGCCGCGTTCTCGGGCGTTGCGAGTGCGTTCGATCTTGAGGATGTAGCGCTGGATAATGCTGTCGGCGTTGCGTGGCAGGTCGAGAAACTCGCATCCCGCGCGTTGCATCTCGATTCCGTTGCGATTGACCAGCCGGAACAGGTTCCTGACTACCAGCCGGGTCCTGATCGGCTCGGCTTCGGGCAGGCGCAGGGTGCAGCCGGGAAACTCCATGTGTGGCTCGAACACGAAGTCCGAGGGCGGCACTGCAATCGCGATGCCGCCACTGCTGATGTCGATGATCCGGACTTCGACCGGCATGCCGCCACCCGTGCCACCGGCAATCGGTAGTTCACAGATCACCGACTGCGTGACGGGCGTCTGCAGGCGGTAGAACTCGCGGCGTTGCAGGCGCAGCACGCTGTCGGGCAGCAGGGCACGGAATGCAGGCCGGCCATCGACCTGGATGCGGGCCGGGTTCTCCACCTGAAACTGGATGCGGATGTTGTGGAGCTGCGTGATGCAGGTTATCTGTGCCGCCTGTTCGATGCGGGTGTTGATCGATTCGTCCGTGCTGCCGTCCAGCAGCAGGGCAGTATCGTCGTCGGCCAGTCCAAGTACGGCGGTCAGGAAGGATTGGTTGCCGGGCGTCAGTTGCGCGCTTACCAGCGCACGACCGGTCACTAGACTGGTCAGCAGCTGGCGGATTTCGCGGGGGCTCTGCAGCAGATACTTTTCTTCTTCATCTGAGCGGACGAGCTCGACCCGGGTGTGTGCGTTATCGGTGGACATGCGTTCTGACGCGGATGCGGTTTCCGGAGGGTATTGCGCAGATCTTATAGCACGACTCGGTGCGGGGTGCGCTGTCCGCGCTCAAGTGCGGCGCAATCAGTGCCTGCGAGGCGCTACTCGGGCTTCTTGGCTGGCGTGCCCATCAGGCCGGCCAGTGCGGGTGGCGGTGGCGTAGCATCATTGCCTTGTTCGATACGGTACAGCCAGGCAAGCAGCTCCGCGACCGCGACGTAGAGCTGGGGCGGAATATGGGTGTCGAGATCGACCTGCATCAGCAGGGAGACCAGCTCGGGCGATTCGTGCACATAGACACCGGCTTCTCGCGCACGCTCGATGATCTCCTGCGCGATCAGGCCGCGGCCCTTGGCGACGACGCGCGGTGCGCCTTCGCCGCTGGAGTAGGTCAGGGCGACCGCTTCGCCGCGGCCGGGGAGCTCATCCGCGCTCATCACGCAACTCCACGACCATACCTGTGAGCGGCACGGCGACCGCCTCAAGCGCGTCGGCCAGCGCGCCCTGTCCAGCCTCAAGGGCGGCGATGGCGTCGGGGTCGTCTGCGCGCAGGCGCAAGGCGACGCCAGCCGGTGTCAGATGCAGCTGCGCTTCCATGCCGCCGAGGCGGGGCAGGGTGAGGCGAAGTGTGGTGTTCCATTCGGCAGGGGTTTCGGCCTCACCACCTTCGGCTTCGCCGCGCGGGTCCTCGATGATCCATTCGATCTTCTGCCCCGGCCACGCAAAGCCGTGCCAGGCATACTGGTTGGTGGCCAGCGCATCGAGCTGCTGATGGACGACCGGCAGGGTACGCTCGGCCACCGGGCCCGCCTTGCTGACGGCTGCCTCCGTCCCGAGCGCAGAGGCGACGCCTCGTGCATTCTCGCTCCCGGCAGTGCCTGCCGCGACTGTGGCGTTGCCGGCGGCTTGCGCTGCAGTGCCCGATGCGGGGCCGGGGCGTGCGGCAAGCTGCGCGGCCTGCGAACCGGGCGTCGCGGCGGCCTGCGCCTGCGGCTCGCGCATCAGGGCTGCGAGGTCGGTCTTGCCCGACAGCCATTGCGCCTGATGCGACTCATAGAACAGCCCGCTCTGCGCCACGGCCTGACGCAGCATCGGCACCAGCGCGGCACCGTTTGCCGGCGGGGTGGTCAGCAGCGGCTGGTTATTTGCCAGTACGACGGGCTTTGAGGCCGGCTGTCCGGTGAGCAGGAAACTGATCAGCTTGCCGGTCTGGCTCAGCGTTGAAGGGGCCGAACTGTTGGCCTGAGCGGCGTCGGGATTCGCCAGTCGGGCGAGCACCGCCTTGGGTGTGGTTTCGGCAACGACCAGTTCGAGTGTGTCGCCGGCCTTGGCCGAGGTGTTGAGCGCCAGTGTGACCTGCTTGCCGGCAACGAGCGCCTGGAAGGTGCCATCGGGCAGGGTGCGCTGCAAGGTGGCGAAGAAACGCTGCCCCGGGATGAGTTCGGGCAGTTGCGCCTGGATCTCGCGCGCACGTTGAAGGCCCGCGACCGGCGGTTCGGTATTGAAAAAGCTTGCTTCGTTGAGCAGGCGGAGGCGGGCGGCGAGGTCGGCAGGGATCATGTGAGTCGTCCCCCTTGTGATCGCCGGCGGTGGTCGTTACAGGCCCGGATTGCCGTACGCGTTACGGACTGCGTTGTCCCGTACGGCTCCGGAAAGCAGCTTGCGTGTACTCTCCAGCGCCGGTTCTGCGTGGATCCGGATTTCCTGGTCGAGTTCAAGGATGCGGCTTACCGTTTTGGCAATCTGCTCCATGCTCGCGGGCGATTGATCGACGGGTACGGCCGCCCTTTGTGCCGCCCTCCGGATCTCTTCCGCCGTGCGACCCAGCTCTGCAAGGCGGTCCCAGTCATTCTGCTGCGCGGCGAGGGCCATTGCCTCATACGCACTCAGCAGTTGGTTGCTCGCTTCCAGTGTCAACATTGCCCGCTCCGTCAGGGTGTCACCTGGTTGGCGATTCCCTCCCAGGCTTCCCTGATGCTGCCCAATAGCCCGCAAACTTCGTCGAGGGCCGCTTCATTGTTGTGAAGGTTGGCGTAGAGAAGTCGCTCTGCCATGTATTCGTACAGCGCGTCGAGACGGCCAGCGATCTCTCCCCCGGCCTCGAGATCGAGGCTGACTTTCAGGCCGTTGGTGATGATGTCGATCGCTTTCGAAATGGCGGCCCCCTTGGTGGGGATGTCCTTGTTTCGCATGGCGGCTGCGGCAGTCCGCAAGGACAGGAGGGCCCCGTCATACAGCATGAGAATCAGCTTGTGCGGCGTCGCGGACTCGACGCTGGTCTCTGTGCTGACTCTGGCGTAAGCCGATGCTCGATTGGCATAGGAGGTTCCGAACATGAGAGTCGCCGTCCTTAATTATTCGACGATTTGGTCGAGAATTGCTGCGTCAGATAGGTGCTGGTGTCGTTCAGGCTGGAGATCAACGAGTCGAGCTTGGTGAATTGGGCGCGATATCTCGCTTCCGTTGCGGTAAGCCGTGTTTCCAGCGTGTCGTACTGTTTTGTGATCGACTTGATCGTGGCATTGATACCTGCGGTCCGGCTCGCGAGCACGCCGTCGCTGTTGAGAAAGCCATCGAGACGTGAATTGAAGCTCGCTGCAAAGCCATCGACGCCGTCTTTTCCGGCAAAGAGGGATGCGACGCCCGATTCAGGATCGTTCATCGCCTTCGAGAGCTTGCCGTTGTCGAAGCTGAGTGTCCCGTCCTTGGCAAAGCTGATGCCGACCTGAGACAGCGTACTCACCGTGCCGAAGCCTGAAAATGCGGTGCCCAGTGCCGCGCGCAACTGGGTCTGGATGCTGCGCGCGGTCGAGTCGCCCGTCAGTGTCGACGCGGTGCTGGTGTCGGTGTTGTAGACCGTCAGATTCTTCAGTGTGTCGGCAACGTCGTTGTACGCCTTGACGAACGCTTCCACGGCAGTTTTTGCCGCACTCTGATCCGAAGAAATGGTGACGGTGCCTTTGAGGCTGCTCACCGTGCCGCTCGGTTCGTTGGTGAGCGTCAGCGTGACGCCGTCGATCACGTCCGCGATGTCGTTCTTGCCGCGCGTGAGTTCGATGCCGTCGACCTTGATCCGCGCATCCTGTGCGGTTTGCACGGAGTACATGGTGTCGGTCGGCGCAGGTGTCGCTGCAGGATCAAAGCTGAGGTCGGCCAGGCCGCCTTCGCCGGTGATCTTGAATGCCATGTTGGCACCGGTCTTGGAGCCGCTCAGCACCAGCTGATCCTCGGTGCCATTGTTCACGATGCTGGCCTTGATGCCCAGCGTGGAATTGCCGTTGATCGCATCGCGCAGCTCCTCGAGCGTGCTGCCTTCGAACTCGAGCGAAGCGGTTCGGGCGGGAACGTCGTCTACGAAGACGTTCGACCCACCGGAATCAGTGACGGTGCCGTAATCGATGGTGATCTTGCCGGCGGATGGAACGAAGCTGGTATCCGTCGGGGTGGACACGCGTTGGATCTTTGCCATCTGCATGACTTCGACGCTGTAGCTGCCCGACGCCGCGCCTGCTTTCGGACTTGCGGTGAAGCCATCGCCGGACACCGCCGCCTTGGCGGCCGTGAAGGTGTCGGTCTTGGCCAGTGCATTCGTGGCGGTTTGCAGCGAGGAGAGCGCGCTCTTGATCTGGCCGTATCCGGAGAGTTTCGCCTGATAACTGGCCTCCTTGTTGGCAAGAATGCTCAGCGGGCGACTTTCGATCGTCATCAGCTGGCTGACCAGCGATTCGATGTCCAGTCCTGAGCCTACGCCCGTTGCGGTGATGCCGGCCATTTCGTTCTCCTGCTGAACGTGTGACTGCTCAGGCCTTCTGTTGCAGCAACAATCCCTGCAAGTTGTCCAGTGCCTTCGCGATGGTGATGATCTCTTCCGAGGGGATTTGCCGAATGACTTCGTCGGTACTGGCGTCCACCACTTTCACGATGGTCTTGCCGGTGTCCTCGTCTATCGAAAAAAGCAAATCCTGTGCCACGGGAGTAATTGCATTTCTGACTTCCTCCATGGCCCGCTGGACATCCTCTAGAGACGAGGGCATCCGTGATTTGGACTGATCAGCCGAAGTGGAGGCCTCCACACTTGATGCGACAGGCGCGGTGCCCTCCGCGCCCGGTTGCACTTGGATCTCCTGACCCGGCCCCTGCCCGGCGACAGGTGTATCCGCCGTGCCTGGTGGACGAGCGCTGGGCTGCATTGTCGGCGGCAGCGAGCTGTTTACAACGGAGATACTCATGATTGTCTCCCTCAAGAGAATGCGGCGCGATGCTCTTGCGAACTTCGCGCCGCGCACATTACGTTAGGCTACTCCGCTTAGCCGAGCAGCGAAAGCACGTTCTGCGGCAAGGCATTGGCCTGTGCGAGCATTGCCGTACCAGCCTGCTGCAGGATCTGCGCACGGGTCAGGTTCGAGGTCTCGGCCGCGAAGTCCGTGTCGCGAATCCGCGAACGTGATGCCGACAGGTTCTCTGAGGTCGCCTGCAGGTTGCTGATCGTGCTCTCGAAGCGGGACTGCAGTGCGCCGTAACGTGCGCGTTGCGAGTTGACCGCTGC